>PLSV01000231.1 GCA_003165235.1 Syntrophobacteraceae bacterium | reverse complement strand
TGCTCAAGCGTGGTGAACGGTTACCGAGTTTACACGGGAGAGTTCCTCATGGCTTCATTTCAATAGAGTATAACAAAGATCTGGATGTGTATACCTATCATGGAGCAGCTTACAACAAAGATATGGACTTAGTTTCTCGCTGGAACTGTGACGATCTTGACATAAATCCTTCGCATGGAACAGTTATTTTTATGTGCGATAGTCGAAGGCCAAAAAGCCATACCGATTTAGATCAAGGAGAAAGCAATAAAGCATTTGGATATATCACTTTTACCAAAGGTATCGGCTGGCACAGTGATAAATATATGAGTGGTGATGGATATTATACAGTCATTGGGAGCACTCAACTAAAGGGAGAATTCAATGTGGAACGACTTGATCCAAAGCTTGTCAGAGATATAATGGGACGTAAAAATGTTAATATGAATGATATTCCTATCCTTCTGAGAAAACTTCAGGAGGAAAAGCAAAAAGAATGACAAAATACCCTTTGGTCAGGTCGCATTTTTCTCCTTTAAGATGGTTTTTTAAGTATTTCGGGTTGGAATCATCGAATTGGTATCCGAACTTTTTCTCCCTGCCGAAAATGACGTGGTCTGAGTTCATGCCGATACCTTGACTGCCCACGGAACCAAAGATCGTTCGGTTAATCGAAATATTCCCTTGAATATTTCGCATGGATATCCTTTGTGCATAGACTTTGGTTCGCCCTGTCCATGTACTTTCCATCTTCGGAGAATCATAGCACCTCTTCACGTTAGGTTTGATTACTTTCCCCAAACTTTCCCCAAACGAGAAGAATCTTTTGGGCGTGAGATGGCCTTAGTGCATTGGAAAAAGGAGGGTTGGCGTGCGAAAGACGGAATTTCGGCTTACAGTTATTTATGTTCCATTTGAATCGGAGGTGAGGCGAGAGCTAAGTTATCGGATGTGGGTTGATTCTTTCAACCATATCAAAAAAGCGCCAAATCTTGATTCAACATCGCTGAAATCGGACAGCATCGGCCAAACAGAGCCGAGTGCTGATGATTTCTACCAACTGAATGAGTCTATCGTTGTCCGGTAGGCTCATTCAGATCCCACGATCACGGGCGGCAACACTCAGTCAGAAGAGGGGTTGCCGCACAATTTCGGTGTGTGGTTTGGTGTGTGGAAATCTTTCCAAAATCGTAAAAACTATGCTAAAGTGTGTAAAATGTGCTAAACGGAAAAGGTTGTGATTCCCGTAACTTCCCGATAATTGAGGAGGTAGGGAAGCTCAGAGTTCAATTTTCCTAATCTCGGCGCCGCGTGTTCGAGTCACGCCGGGGGTACCAGTAGAATCAGTGGGTTACGGCTTTGACGCCGTAACCTTTTTTTGTTGTGTGTGAATTTTGCCTTGCCCTCCCGTATGTAGCAACTGCCCATCTGTGCTCTATACCAATCTCCTGGCGTATTCCTGAGAAATTCCAAGGTTGGCTTGAGCCGAAAACAGTAACCTATTATGCTAATCTATGGCAGGATGGCGAATGAATCTGATAGGATGCGGTTCGACGTTGCGTTGAGTCTCAAAGCTTGTTTGGATCGCAGAATCCAATTCCGATCACAACACCGCTGAGCACAGGGGTAGGTGCGATTGTCTCGCAAGCCAATTCCAAAGCCATCGTTGCTCGACAAATGTGAGTACTTTGGAGTGAGAGACGGCCGCAAAGTATGGCCCACTCTGGATCGGGAGCGCTATTATTCTTGGGATTCATTACACGGGGAAATTGAGGCATTCGATAAGCGTGGCATGCATCTTGGTGTGGTGATACGACGACCGGAGTCGTCTTAAAACCGGCAATGCCGAAGGGGGCGAGACTTCGGAAGAAAAAGGAGGCAGTCCAATTGCGTCAAGTGAAATGAAAACCTTGAGCATTCCGACAATCATCTGATCCCGAAGTGCTTGCAGCGGATATCGTGGAAATCTGGAGGCTGCACTGGAGCAGTTTCGGGCGATTTGTGAAGATTTGAGTCACAACTCAAAGACAAAGTCTGAAAAGGTCATAACACAAGATGAAGAAATGTCCTTATTGTGGTGAGCAGATTCAGGAAGAGGCAGTTAAATGCAGGCATTGTGGGGTATGGCTTCAAGGCGACAAGTCGCATATAAGATCAGAACCACAGCCTACTACTCCATCAAGCAGTCCTAATATTTATAACGAACTCATATATTCAACAATTGTGAGAAGGTATCTATCGACTGTTATTGATACCATGTTCATTATTGGTGTATTCATTCTATCTTCCTACCTTTTGTCATACAGTACAGATGTTATTGCGAAATTACGGTTTGGGATATGGCTGGTTGTGTTTCTTCTCTACGAACCATTTTGCACCAGCAAACTTTGCACTCTTGGTCAAAAGCTCATGGGAATAAGAGTTAGAACAGTTTCAACACTTGAGAGAATATCTTTGATTCAGGCATACGTGAGAATAGTGGTCAAGGTGTTTCTCGGTTTAATTTCCTTCTTTTCAATAATGTTTTCAAAAAGAAAGCGTGCGATTCATGATTTTGCATCAGGGACAATAGTTGTGGAAGCTGAAAGCATTTAAAGTGATTTATTCCCCCGCCTATTTCGATGATCATGGGTCACGGCGCCCTACGAAAAAATGACCCGCCAGAATGCCCCTATTTCTTATTTTCTTGGGTCAGAACGACTTTTGGGTACGGGCTACTTTGGAAAAATGGCTGGGAAGGACAAAATTTCGCTTCAAATTTCCGTGATCTCTCCCGGTGAACTTTCCTATTCGTCATGAGCCTTGATCCGAGGCGCCTGAATGACCTTTGGCAAGATACCCGGCCATCAATTCATCGAGCAAATCCCCAGCGGTCTTCCCTTGAGAAATCGCCAGAGCACGAAACTGCCTCCAGATAGCCTCATTGACTTTAACACCGATGTTCTTTTTCTTTGGGGCGCTGGTACCCGAATCTTTGTTCTCTTTTCCTGTTTCCATAATTATCTATCTTTTCCTGTTATTCACTGCCTGCTAATTCCAAAGCCCCTTCACTTGATTTTCGATGTCCTCCGCAGTCACATTGGCATAGATCAGGGCAGATTGGATCGAGCGGTGGCGCAACTGCTTCTGTGCCACCCACAAATCCTTCTCCTTGGAGTAAAGCTCAACACCGTATGAGTGCCGCAGCGAGTGGACGGATTTTCCATTTTCGTAAAGTCCGAGTTGTTTGAGATATTTCTTAACGATCTGTTGAATAGCTTGGGCGGTCCATGCTCCCCGTTGTCCAACGAAAAGATGATCATTCTCGCCGGTCGGCTCCCCAATCTTATCTTTCAATGCAAGGAAACTCTTCAATTGTTTTTTCAAACTATCGGGTACCACCACATGACCGGAAATGCCGCCTTTTCCATCGCGCACAAAGACCTTGCTCTCGGCATATCCGAGTTTAAGATCTCCGTACCTGAGATTGGCCGCTTCGCTCACCCTTAACCCTGTGCAGGTCAAAAGATCGATTGCCAGCCATTCCTGAATGGCAGTCCTCTTGCCTTTCTGCATATCAAGCTCAGCCTGATCCCTGACCGTCCTTCGGAGCAGTTTAATCTGCTTTTCGTTAAAGTACTTGATCCCATCGACGCTCTTGATCCGCTGCTTCTTCTCAAAACCAGATTCCTTTTTGCGGAGTGCCAGTTTTATGATTTTTCCATCGGGTTTCATCGTCAATGGTCCCTCCTTCTTTTTGCCGATAAAGTTTTCTGCAGTATCCATCATCTGCGGTACTTGATTCCTTCAAGGTATGCGCAGAACATTTCACCAATTGCCACTGCCATGGCTTTCACTTCAGATTCCGAGCGGGCTTGCTCGGAAATCCTCTCTCCCACGGCGGACATTACCGTCATTACCATATCTGCCGCAAATGCACGGTCTTCGACAGGTGCTTGTGGCAGCGCCTCATTCATAAAAACGAGTACGCAACGTGTGCAGGCTTTCCAATTCTCATGCGCTTCAGGCGTGTCGCGATAGAGAGGCGTCGCATCATCTAGCGCCACACGGAACTCAGATTCCTGCCATTCGGTCAGGAAGAACGCCTGCACAGCCCCCCTCAGTCGCTCGAATTGCGGACGAGTCGAGTCGGCAAGGATGCGTTCAAGCAGTTCGCGAGTTTCCTGCCACTCGTCGGCCTGAAGCCTGAACAGAATCGCCTCTTTGTTGGGAAAGTATTGATAGAGCGAGCCAACGCTAACACCAGCCTTTTCTGCCACACGCGCTGTTGTGAAATGGCGAGCGCCATCCGAAGCCAAAACGCGAACTGCTGCTTCCAAAATGTCGGCGACAAGTTGCGTTGAGCGGGCCTGTAATGGGCGTTTTCTTACCGAAATAACAGGGGGTTTCTGAGTTTTCATGGACAACGCTCCAAAATGCGAATTTAAAATGCGACTAATTATTCGTATTATAGAATGGCACAAATTGTTGTGCCATTCACTTTAAGGATTTTCAAATGAACACACTAATGACCCCACCTTTAGCACCGCTTATTGCACACATGTTCGCCGACGCGGACGTAACGCAAGCCACGCTTGAACAGCAACTAGAGAATTTTTCACCTGAAGAACGCGACGCGTTGGATGGACATGGCGACTACCGGGAACTCTACGCCCGGATGAAGGACATCCATCTCGCTGTATCGAAGGGATAGGGGCGTCCTGCTATACATGCTCGCGCGCTCTATAGGAGCACGCTCGATCATCGAATTCGGGACTTCTTTCGGCATTTCGACACTACATCTTGCCGCCGCTCTCAAGGACAACGGTGGCGGCCACCTCATCAGCACAGAGTTTGAGCCGTCAAAGGTCGTTCGGGCACGCGAAAATATAATAAAGGCAAACCTGTCCGATCTTGTTGAAATACGAGAAGGCGACGCGCTGGAGACGCTTGCGCGTGATTTGCCGGAAACGATCGATCTTGTTCTTCTCGACGGAGCGAAAGCGCTCTTCCCCCGCGTCCTCTCGCTTCTGGAGGCGCATTTACGTGCTGGCGCACTCATCATTGCCGACAACGCCGACTGGAGTCCAGATTATCTCGCTAAGGTCCGTTCGCCAACTGGAGGATATTTCTCCGTGCCTTTTGGGAGCGATGTGGAATTGTCGATGAAGTTAAGTGTATCTGGGTGATAACCTGCGAATGGTTTTTGCGAGCGTCAACGCCATGCTTGAATGTTTCGGTGGCCGGATTGTGCGGTCAAAACCACAGACGCAATCGACTCGAAGGCGCGCCTCGCGGAGCCTCGAAACCTGAATCGTCAAGAAAAGCTGCCTGCCTGAACTATCCCTGCCGCGTCAACCATGCGGCAAATACGCCTGCCGCAAACCCAAAGAAATGCCCGGTCCAACTCACTTCAGGCAAAACTACAAATAAAGAAGACAAAGCCCAGCCATAATAAGAGGCTACTGCTAAGGAAACGATCAGCGCCAGCAGATCTCGCCGGAAAAGGCCGATAGCCAGCATGTAGCCTATTAACCCGAAGATGACGCCGCTTGCTCCTATGTGGACAGTATGGCTCTTTCCAAATAACCAGATACCTCCCCCTCCAATCAGGGTTATAAGAATGACGGCTTCTAAAGTGAGTTTCCGGCTGTATGCCAGTGAAAAAAAGAGTAAGGGCGCCAGAGCCAGGGAATTTGAAATCAAGTGCCTGGCGCCGGAATGCAGAAAAGGCGCAAACAGGAGACCCGGCAAACCGGAGATGCTCCGCGGTCTGACGCCATAAATTCGCAGATCGAAGGGCAAGATCAGGTTCAGAAAAAAGACCCCCCAGAGCAAAGCCACGCAGATGACAGCAATCTCCACATCGCCGCCGATCTTCATTCCGGGAGCCGTAGAGAATTTCCTGCCTGTACTCATAGAGCGTCAATCTTCGTGAAGCATCTTTTGAACAACTGCGCAGTATTGCCGGCTTTCCTCGTCAACCGGGAACAGGTCGATTTCCGAAGGCGACGCAGCCCCCAGGCCAAGCTCGACCGCCCGCGAAATCTGTTCCTGGTCGAATATCCTCCGGTTCATGATCGCAGCATTGCCGCCAAGCACTTTGAGCATCGCCACTCCCACCGCGTCAATCGCCACCCGGTCGGCTGAGGCTAAAAACACGTCGCCCCTGGCTCGTTTTCCGCTCATCGGGCCGCCATCGACAAAGGCATCAATCCCATCCAGAACGACGAGCCTGGGTTGAAACGGCGCATTGATCTCAGCGATCATTTTGCGCTGATGCGGGGAACCGTGGAGCTCGCTCATGTAATTAAATCCATGCCGGGAAGTCGGAACGACCCCTACGTGCAATTTCAAAGACATGGTGAATATGCCGCCGTACTGGTGGGTTTTCAAACAGCATGTGGAAACCAGGCACTCGGTTTCGAGGATTGGGCGGGCTATTCGGAACCCATGCGGCCAGTGGCTGTCTTTTGGCTTGAACTCAATCCAGTCTGATTCTTTCAGGTCATCGAAGTTGACGATCCGAACATCTCTTTGCTGTAAGAGAGGAATGACGCCCTTTTCCGTCATGACCCGGATGGTTGGCGGATAGCTCCGCTCCCCCAGGCTGATGGACTTTGCGCCCATTTTCCAAAGCTCATCGATCAAGGCCGCCAGGGCATCGTTGTGAGTTGAGCCAGGGCATAGGTCGGCCGTATTGAAATTGGGCTTGATAAGGACATCTTTCCCTTTGGCCGGATTGATTCCCAAGCCTGCAATCGATGCTGCAACACCCCGCAACCTGTCGGCAGTCTTTACAAAGGCGACCCGATTCATTCGTCACTCCTGGTCCATCCCGGACAATTCCTTAGGTTCAATGAATTTGTGATTGTAACTATTATAGACTAGAGCGAGCATCAGATAAAGCCTGGAAGAAAAAGGCCACCGAACGGCGGCGGCCTGAAGCACTCGGCGGGATTGCAGGACCTGCCCGGAAGCTAAAACTATGGACCGATCGCGGAAAGAGCGGCGGCGGCCTTAGCGACGATCTGCGGCGGGAGCGAAATATAGCCTAGATCACTGCTAAAGCGTTGTCCTTCGTACAGACACCATCGAATCAGCTCCCTGATAACTTCCGCTTTCTTCGAATCGGCGTAGTTTCTGTAGAGGAGGACCCAACTGAGGGTGACGACGGGGTAGGATTGCGGGCCCTCGGGGTCCGGCAGAAAAACCCGCAGGTTGTCGGGCAATTCAGTCGAGGCAATCGCCGCCATTGCGTTCTCGAACGACGGGACGATGTAGTTGCCGGCCTTGTTCTCCAAAGCTGCCGTCTCAAGGCCCAACTTTTGGGCAAAGCCAAACTCCACGTAGCCGATCGAGCCTACGGAGTGTTTGATGAGTGTGGCGACCCCCTCGTTGCCTTTGGCCCGCATCGGGCCTCCCGGCCAGTCAACGACCGTCTGTGGGCCATATCTCTGACGCCATTCAGGGCTCACGGCGTCAAGGTGTTTGGTGAGGGCGAAAGTGGTGCCGCTGCTGTCGCTGCGCGCCACCGCTGCTATCGTCAACTTCGGAAGCCGAAGGCCGGGATTGCAATCCCTGATGACGGGGTCGTTCCAGTTCCTGATCTTCCCGAGGAAGATGCCGCTGTACGCGGCGCGGCTCAGTTTGAGCCGGCCCTCGAGCCCAGGCAGATTGTATGCCAGAGCTACGCCGCCGGCGGTCATGGGAATGAGCCGCACCCCCCGCTCGACCTTGGCCATTTCGGCGTCGCTCATGGCGGCGTCGCTCGCCCCAAAGTCCACGAGCTTTTCCTCTTCCAGGCCAACACCAATAAACCGTTCGACTCCGAGGCCGCTGCCCACCGGCTCGTAGCGCACCACGACGTCGGGGCGCAGCTTATGGTATTGTTGAAACCACTGTTCATAGAGCAGCGATGGGAAGGTTGCCCCCGCCCCCTTTATCAGGATGGCGCCCGGAGGCGCTTTGACGGTGGTTTGCCCCTGAGCCGAAAGAGAATGTCCGGCCAGAGCGACGACAAGGACCGCCAGGCTCAACAAGGTTTTTCGTGTGCTCATGGGTTGTTCCTTACTTGCCGCAGGCCGGCAAGAACAGGCGATTAACTGAATTTCCCGCTGATGTAGTCCTGTGTGTGTTTTTCTTTGGGGTCCTCGAAGATCTGCCTGCTGTCGCCATATTCGACCAGATAACCGGTGCGCCCCCCCTGAGTGGTGTCAACGTAGAGGAAGCCGGTCTTGTCGGCCACCCGCTGGGCCTGCTGGAGATTGTGCGTGACGATGGCGATGGTGTAACTCTGCTTCAACTCCAGCATCAACTCCTCAATCCTTCGCGTTGCGATGGGATCGAGGGCCGAACAGGGCTCATCCATCAGCAACACCTGCGGCTCGGTGGCAATGGCGCGGGCGATGCACAGGCGCTGCTGCTGCCCTCCGGAAAGAGAGAGACCGCTGTTGTGCAGCTTGTCTTTGACCTCGTCCCAAAGGGCTGCCTTTCGAAGGGCCTGCTCGACTCGCTCTTCCCGGTTTCCCTTGTAACCGTTCAGTTTCAAGCCAAAGGCCACGTTCCGGTAAATGCTCATTGCAAAAGGGTTTGGCTGTTGAAACACCATGCCGATATTGCGGCGGACAGCCACAGGGTCGATTTTGTGTTCGTATATATCTATGCCCTGAAAGCATACGCGTCCTTCAAAGCGGAACCCCCGCACCAGGTCGTTCATCCGGTTCAGGCACCGCAACACCGTGCTCTTGCCGCATCCGGACGGCCCGATGAAGGCCGTGATCTTGCCTTTCTCGATCGGGATGCGGGTGTCTCTTACGGCTTTGAACTTACCGTAGAACAGTTCTTTGATGTTGCAGTCGATAACTACGCCATCATTGGAGTTACCGGACAGCGGTGAAAGGTTCATGGCGGATTGATTCATGACAAGCAACTCCTGTTCCTATTTAGAAGACTTCTCACTTCGCCGTCCCCGCGGGACCACCCCTTGTTGGAAATGAACGTGAGTGAGTCTATGGAAGCATCTTATTCCATGGTCTTTCTTGACATACTCTGTCCAATCAAGTTCACTGTGAGCACCAGCAACACCAGCACCAGGGCTGCGGCCCAGGCCAGTTCAACCTGGTTTTCAAAGGGCATGGCAGAAAAATTGTAGATCAGCACCGCCAGTGAAGCCATCGGTTGCATAAAGTCAAGGCGTCCGCCGGAAGTTAGCCAGTAATTGCTGAAGAGGGCTGTGAAAAGAAGCGGCGCGGTCTCGCCTGCGGCCCGCGCCACGGCCAGCATGACTCCGGTGAGGATTCCGGGAAAAGCCGTTGGCAGGAGCACCATCCAGACCGCCTGGGTCTGGGTGGCCCCCATGCCGATGGCGGCTTCGCGCATTTTCGAAGGCACCATGCTGATGGCCTCTTCGGCGGTCAGCATTACCGTTGGCAGCATCAGGATGGAGAGGGCGATTCCCCCGGCGAGGGCGGAAAAGCCTCCTGTGACCAGGACCACGGCCCCGTAGGCGAACACGCCGGCGAGGATGGAAGGAAAACCGGTGAGAACTTTGGCGGACATGCGCACGACTTTGGCCAGCCTGGTCTCCGGCCCGACTTCGGCCAAAAACACCGCCCCAAAAACACCGAAGGGCACACTGATCAAAGCAGCTAGACCGACCATGACGAGGGTGCCGACGACGGCATTGCCAAACCCGCCCCCCTGTTCGAAGGCAGAGGGCGGCAATTCTGAAAAGAGGCTGAGGCTCAGCCGACTGCCTCCTCTTACCAACAGCATCAGCACCACTGAAAAGAGCGGTACCAGCGCCATGAGGGTCAGGAGTGTCGTCAGCCCGCTCATGACAAAATTGAAGGCCGTCCGGGGACGACGCAGAGACTTGTCCAGTCTAGCGAGGTCGATCCCGACTACAGGCGGTTCGGGTACAGGGGCGACAGGCGGCTGGATAAGAGGCTCACTCATCAGCGAACTCCTTCCTGGCTCACGGAGGCCCGATTCAAAACGAAGGCGCCCAGCATATTGACGAGGACGGTGATGCCAAGGAGAATGAGAGCCGCGAACATGAGAACGCCGACTTCCTTTTGACCCGCTTCGGCGAAGTTGTTTGCCAGCAAGGCGGCCAAAGTGTTGGCAGGTGAAAAGAGGGACCAACTGATCACGTTGGAGTTGCCCACGAGCATGGCCAGGGCCATGGTCTCACCGAGGGCTCGGCCGAAGGCCAGGATGATCGCCCCGAATATCCCCTTGGACGCCGTCGGCAGGATGACGGCCAGGATGCTTTCCCAGCGCGTCGCGCCGAGTCCATAGGCTGCTTCGCGCAGCTTGGGCGGCACGGCCAGCAGGGCATTGAGGCTTATCGCCGAAATGGTCGGCAGAATCATGATGGAGAGCACGATGGCGGCGGGCAGCATGCCGGGGCCGCTCAGCGTCGTGCCGAAAATTGGAATCCATCCCAACTTTGCATGCCATGCGAGGCAGAAGGGACGAATCAGGGGGATGATGAAGAATATCCCCCATAACCCATAGACCACGCTCGGAATGGCGGCAAGGAGTTCGATGAGGTTCTTGAACAGGCGCTCGAACTTATCGGGCAGTTTGCCGCAAACCGGGTGAAACTGGAGCCCGACCGTCTTCAACAGGGAGAACACAAACGCGGCAAGGTAGTGTTCACTGAGGAATATGGCCACCGCCAGGCCGAACATACTGCCAATGAACAGGGCCAGCAGCGAGCTGTACATCGTGCCCCATATCTCAGGCAGCACGCCATACTCCCTGGTGTTGGGGTCCCAGGTGGAACTCGTGATGAAGCCCCAGCCATACTTTGTCATTGCCGGCAGCGCCTGCTTCGTGATGGTGTACACGATGTAGAGCACCAGCAAGACAGTCAGCCAGGCGAACAGGTAGGCAGCCCACCTGAAGAAGATGTTTCCGTGCTTCTCTATGAGGGTAGGCGCGCGAGATATGGATGTTGAGGCGCCAACGTTGCTCTGGCTGACTGCAGACATGATTATTGGACTTCCCTCGGAGCTAATTGCCCTGAATGTTGTTCAATGCGTCTTTAACCTTCGCTACGACCGGGGCGGGCAAAGGGATGTAGCCGAATTGCTCGCTGCTCTTTTGCCCTTCCGTCAGTCCGTATTCGATGACCCCTTTCAAAGCTTTGAGTTTGTTCACATCGCCGTAGCGCTTGTAACAGAGCAACCAGGTATAGGTAACGATGGGATAGGAATCGTCCCCGGTGGGGTCGGGCAACCATGCCATCAGGTCGTCGGGCATTTGGACGCCGGCCAGAGAAGCCTGGAAGGAGGGCGTGGAAGCCTTGACGAATTTGCCTGCCTTGTTCTCCAGAACGGCCATGGCCAGGCCCTGTCCTTTGGCGTAGCCGTATTCAATGTAGCCGATCGATCCAGGTGTGGTGCGGAGGCTGGCGGTTATGCCTTCGTTGCCCTTGGACCGCGTGCCCGCGGCCCAGTTCGGCATCGTGTTCACACCGGGACTTTTCGCGAAATCCGGGTTGATTGCGGCCAGATGCTGCGAGAAAACGAACGTGGTGCCGCTGCTGTCGGCCCGGACGACGACATTGATCGCACTGTCGGGCAGTTTCGCGTCCGGATTGGCCTTGGTGATTAAAGGATCATTCCATTTGGTGACTTTGCCGAGAAATATCCCTGCGTAGGCTTCACGCGAGAGCTTCAGGTCCGGGACGCCCTGAAGGTTGTAGCTCAGCACAATGGCGCCCGCAGTCATCGGCAGCAACTGCACCCCGACATCGACCTGGGCTATCTCCTCAGGTTTCATGCCCGCATCGCTTGCGCCAAAGTCAACGGTTTTATTGATGAAGTTCTTGATGCCGCTGCCGCTGCCGACTGACTGATAGTCGACCTGAACGTTCGGGTGAAGGCCGTGGAAGTCCTTAAACCATTTGCTGTAGAGAGGCGCCGGGAAGCTCGCTCCCGCCCCAATCAACTTCACGTAGTCTTCTGCGGCAGCCGCTGCCGAGCAAAACAAGCCGAATCCCAGGACCAACGACGCCAGACCGAAACATAACACCTTTCTGGTTATCATAATTCCCCCATTTTAAGGCTCAATCGCCAAACCGAGGGGCTGCGCGCAAAAGCAACCCATGGTTTTCCTCCACACAATCGACTCCAAAAACATCTAGGATGCTGTGCGATAGGACATAAACCGGCGAGCTGCCTAACGAAAATGCCGGGACAGCTCATTCGCAGACATATCCAACTGGCGATTTTTAACACGCGCAAGTGACGGTTTGATTAAGGAGGCGTGACGATTGTATGACATTGACTGACGCATCAGGGATTGCTCGAAGCAGGAGGCTGATCGGCGGAACGGCTTGAGGCAGGCTGGGCGATCAGCCGAACTTTCCCGTGATGTAATCCTCTGTCGCCTTCATGGCAGGCCGCGTGAAAATCAGCTCCGTTTCGGCGAATTCGATTAACTCCCCAAGATACATGTAGGCCGTGAAGTCGGAAATCCGCGCCGCCTGTTGCATGTTGTGGGTTACAATTACGATCGTGTAGTCTTTCTTCAGTTCGGTGACCAGCTCTTCTATGCGCGCGGTGGAAATGGGGTCAAGGGACGAAGCCGGCTCATCGAGCAGCAGCACCTCGGGTTTTACGGCTATGGCCCGCGCTATGCACAGCCGCTGTTGCTGCCCGCCGGAGAGGCTGTTGCCGCTGCGGTGGAGAATGTCCTTTACTTCGTCCCACAATGCCGCCTTGCGCAGCGCCCATTCCACTCTTTCATCCATTTCAATTCTTCCCAGAGTCTCATAAAGTTTTACGGCGAAAGAGATATTGTTATAGATGGACATGGGAAAAGGCGTAGGCTGCTGGAAAACCATGCCCACTCGAGCTCGCAGCCTGTTTAAATCGCCCGAGTTCAGGAGGATGTCCGTGCCGTCCAGAAAGATTTCCCCGGTTGCTTTTTGTTTCGGGTAGAGCTTATATATCTGGTTAAAGGTGCGAAGCAGAGTGGACTTGCCGCAGCCGGAGGGGCCGATGAAGGCCGTCACGCGATACTCCGGAACCTCAACATTGATATCCTTGAGCGCAGGGGTCTCCCCGTAATAGAAGTTCAGGTTGCGGACAACGATCTTTGATTTTCCGGGTTTTGTACTCATATCCTCACGTTTCTATCGAGAACGATTCAGTCGCCGGGCATGTTCCGCCTGAAAAAGGATCTAGCCACGATGTTCAAACCGAGAACACCGAGGGTAATAAGCAAGGCCCCGGCCCATGCGAGGCTGTGCCAGTCCTTGTAGGGACTCATCGCATACTGGAAGATCGTTACGGGAAGATTCGGCATGGGCCCGTCGATATTATTGCTCCAAAACTGATTGTTTAGTGAGGTAAACAACAGGGGCGCGGTCTCTCCGCTGATTCGGGCGATCGCAAGCAAAATCCCCGTCATGATTCCGGAACGCGACGCCCTGAGTGTAATCATGGTGATTATTTTCCACTGTGGCGTACCGAGCGCGGCGGCCGCTTCGCGTAAGCGGTTGGGCACGAGTTTGAGCATGTTCTCTGTCGTTCGCACAACCACAGGTATTACGAGTATCCCCAGTGCGAACGATCCGGCAAGCCCCGAAAAATGCTTGACGGTAACGACGTAGGCTTCATATACGAACAGGCCGATCACTATGGATGGCGCGCTGAGCAGGATGTCGTTGATAAACCGGGTGACAGGCGATAGCCAGCCCGTTTGTCCGTACTCCGCCATGTAAGTCCCGGCAAGAATTCCTATTGGGGTCGCAATCAGCGTGGATAACATCACCATGAAAAAACTGCCTGCGATTGCATTGAGCAATCCCCCCTGGCTCCCCGGAGGAGGGGTCATCTGGGTGAAAACGCTGAGGCTCATCCCCGGAATTCCATGCCGCAACAGTGTCAGCAGAATCCAACCCAGCCAGAACAGACCAAAGAAAACGGTGAGCATCGCGCATATCTGAGACAGAAAATTGATCAGATGCCGCCGGGTATGGAGTGAGACCATGGTTCGTTGTCCTCCGCTCAGTACAACTTGCCCTCGAGTCTCGCCAGCCGAATCAGCAGAAGTTTGGCGAGCGCGAGCACGATGAAGGTTATTACGAAAAGGATCAGCCCCAGTTCTATTAGTGAGGAGGTATAAAGCTCCCCGATCGCCTCGGTGAACTCGTTGGCCAGGGTTGAGGCAATGCTGTTTCCCGGCATGAGAAGCGAGGCGTGCAGTTCATGCGCGTTGCCGATCACGAAGGTTACGGCCATCGTCTCACCAAGCGCCCGTCCCAGGCCGAGCATGACTCCGCCCACAACGCCGATTTTCGTGTAGGGCAAAGTGATGTTCCAGACCACTTCCCAGGTAGTGGCCCCAAGCCCGTAAGCAGACTCTTTCAACAGAGGGGGGACCACTTCGAACACATCTCGCGTGACCGAGGCGATGAACGGAATCACCATAATCGAGAGGATCAGTCCCGCTGTCAGCATCCCTATGCCCATTGGCGGCCCGTCAAAAAGATATCCCATCAGAGGCAGGACGCCCAGGTGGGAATTTATCCAGGGTTCTGCGTAGTCACGAAACAGGGGGGCGAAGACAAACAGGCCCCACATGCCGTAGATGATGCTCGGAATGCCCGCGAGAAGTTCAATGGCTGTGCCCAGGGGTCTTCTGAGCCATGGGGGGCACATTTCCGTAAGAAACAGGGCGATGCCGAAGCTTACGGGCACCGCGATCAGCAGTGCAATGGCGGATGTAGCGATAGTCCCGAAAATGGGAACCAGCCCGCCAAACTGTTCGGTTACGGGATTCCACTCGGCACTGAAGATGAAACCTAAGCCGAACTTCCTCAGGGCGGGCAGACTCCCGATGAATAGTGAAATGGTTATGCATGCCAGAAGGAGAAGAACCAGAAATGCAAAAAACCTGGTGATATTCTTGAACAGCAGATCCGCCAAGAAATGCACGCTAAGGCGCACGCCGGAAATCTGCCTTGACATGGGCTAAGACCTCGCTTCCATTGGCCATCGGATATTCCAATGAAAAAGCAAAAGGGAGCGCGCCCCCTTGCCGGGTAAAATGTTAATTATACCCAAACACATAGTAAATATGATGGTTATGAGAAAATCACCCCTTACCTGGTTGGGGTTTGAGCGCCCGTCCAGACAGGAGATCCATTTGCCGTCTTTATCTGCGCCCACGAAGCCTCGATCAGTTTCACGACCTTGTCGGGCATGGGCACATAAACGAGATCCTCGGCCATCTTGCCCCCTTTGGAGTACGCCCAGGCAAAGAAGTTCAATACTTCCTGGGCCTCGCCTTGATTGTCCTGCACTTTGTGCATCAGGATGAAGGTGGCGCCGGTGATCGGCCAGCTCTTTTTTCCAGGCTCATTGGTCAGGATTTCGTAGAAACCGGGGGCCTGTTCCCAATTGGCGCCGGCGGCCGCAGCCTGGAAGGACTCGATGTTTGGATTTACGAACTCACCTTCTCGATTCTGCAGCAGTGCGAAGTGTATATTATTTTGCAGAGCGTAAGCATATTCGACGTAGCCGATTGAGTTTTTCACCTGCTGGACATAGCTCGCAACACCTTCATTGCCTTTGCCTCCAACCCCGACAGGCCAGGAGACCGCGGCTTCGTTGCCGACCTTTTCCTTCCACGCGCTGCTCAGTTTGGAAAGGTAGTTCGTAAAGATGAAAGTCGTTCCGGACCCGTCAGACCTGTGGACGACTGTAATCTCTGCGTTGGGGAGCTTTAAGTCCGGATTTAGCTTGGCAATGGCCGCATCGTCCCATTTTTTGATCTCGCCAAGGTAAATAGCCGCCAGGACTTCGCCGTTCAGCTTCAGCTTCCCTGTTTCAACTCCCTGGATATTTATGGCGGGCACCACTCCCCCCATCACTGTGGGAAACTGGACAAGACCCTCCTTTTCGAGCTCCTCAAATTTGAGCGGCGCATCGGATGCGCCGAAAGCAACGGTCTTGGCCTTTATCTGCTTGATGCCACCCCCCGAACCAATGGACTGATAGTTCAGGCCTACTCCTGTCTTTGCCTTGTAGGCTTCGGCCCATTTGGCGTACAGGGGGAACGGAAAAGTCGCCCCGGCTCCGGTAATGTCGGCCGCAAAGGCCGGCGCCGCTAAAATAAGACAAAGCATCAAGGCTAATGAGGCAAAGAAATTGCGAGCAGGACACGCTTTCATCGTGGCTCTCCTGTTGTAGTTGACTGGGTCGCAAAACTGAGGCCCGTTTTACTGCATTTCGACATTGAGTCTTCAACATGCCGCGAGGAGCAAAATAGACAAGCAATGTTACAATCATGTGACAGCTATGTAGCAATCCAATGACACTTGCCTGGAGGCCGGAACGCCTGTGCAGGAAAGGTGAAAATCACCGCTGCCAACGCACTGAATCGCCGAAAGGATTTCGTTTATCAGCCGGTCTGACCGGCATTGCACTTGCGCGTTTTGATGGACATATCGTATGATTCCATTGGCCCCGGGGGTTTTCAAAAGCTTTTTCGGGTGGAATCTGGCCCCGATGCGAGCCGGCATTCGTTTGCGACCCGTTCGGTCAATTGTTCAGGATGAAAGAAATGAGCCGTAAGTCAGCAAGATCCTCAGACATGAAAAACTTTGATTTTGCCAATGCGGGGACACTGCGGCCCAAATCCCTTTCATCCAGGCGGCAGAGATGGCTGATTGCCTTATTGTGTCTGGCGGCTGCGCTTCGCATATTCTTCTTTAGCGCAGCGTTCCCTTTTTTCAATAACGTTGACGAATATCACCATCTCGACCTCATTCTGAAGTACTCACAGAACCAATGGCCATCGATGGGAACCGAACTGGCTAATAGAGAAACAAATCGCAACTGGTTTCTTTTTGGCGCCCCGGAGTACCTCCACAGCGCCGAGGGTCTTCCTGGAGGCCGATTTGGCCCTCCCCAGCACTCCATGCCTTCCGGCATCAGAGAGCAAAGGCTGCGAGAATATTTGGCGTCAACCAAATTCGCCAACTATGAAGAGTATTCTCCCCCGCTTTACTACCTGTTGGCAGGCGAATGGCTCTCTTTGGGAAAGATGATGGGCCTCCGGAACGCGGGTTTGCTGTATTGGACCCGTTTTATGAATATTCCACTTTACATAGCGCTGATCATTCTGGCTTACGCCATAGGAAGAAGGCTCCCTTACCGGGACCATGCCATGGCTTTTGGCGCGCCACTGCTGGTCGCATTCATGCCTCAGGATGTTTTCTTCGCCCTCAACCCCGACGTGCTCACCTCTATCTTCTCGGGCATGGCATTCCTGCTGGTCATCATTATCGCATCGGGCGGGCAGTGCAACTGGAGGCATTATACGCTGCTGGGAATTTCCGTTTCCGCGGCGCTGCTGACAAAGCTGGCGAACCTTCCGCTGCTGTTAATGACGGTGGCCTTTCTGGCAGTGAAAGATATTCCTCGAATCAGGGCGGGCATATCTGCTAAATCAGTTGGATGCGCAGCCGCTTTTTTCCTCTCTCTGGGATTGCCGGCAGCGGCCTGGGCCATCCGCAACTTTCTGACTATCGGAGACTGGACCGGAACGAGCCGTAAAATTGCCTTGCTTGGCTGGAAATACAAATCAATCTCCGATATCCTTCCCCATCCGATTTTCTCATTTTCCGGCATGGCTTTTTTTCTCCATACGCTTTTGGCCAGATTTTGGCGGGGAGAAATCGTATGGGGTTTAAAGCCATTGGCCCCAGGCGTTATGGATTACTTCTACTCCATATCAACGATCCTTTTACTTTTGACTGCATGTTTTTATTTGATGCGGATGCGCGGCCCGTCGGCCGAGAAGACCATAGTTTGGGTGAGCCTTGCCGGAATTTTGTCAGCCCTGGGCTACATGGCCGCCCTCTCAATGGCGTTCGATTTCGGCGCTTGCCCGTACCCCACCGTCACAACGCCATTTTTCACTTCCGGCAGACTCATTCTCTGCGTGATGTTTCCGATCTTTTTCTGTTATACATGGGCTATAGATAGAATAGTAACGGCTCATATGCGATACATCCGAGGGATATTCATCATTATTGCAATATGTGTCGTTATGACGCTTTGCTCGATATCTTTTCTCGGTAAACCTTTGAGTTCAGCCTATAACTTTTTTCATATCCCTCTGGGGGAGCTAAGTAATTAAATCTTTTGGGACCTGACCCCGATGTGATTCGGCATTCGTTTGCGACCTCCTCGATCAATTGTTCAGGATGAAAGAAATGAGCCGTAAATCAGCAAGCCCCCCGGACATCAAAAACTCTGATTTTATCGACGCGGGGACATCGCGGCCTGAATCCCTGTCATCCAGGCAGGAAAGATGGCTGATTGGCTTGTTGTGTCTGGCGGCTGCGCTTCGCATATTTTTCTTTAGCGCAGCATTTCCTTTTTTCAATAACATTGATGAAGATCTCCATATCGACCTAATTCTCAAGTACTCACAGAACCAATGGCCATCGCCGGGAACGGAACCGGTGAATAGAGAGACATATCGCAACTGGTATCTTTTTGGCGCCCCGGAGTACCTGCACAGAGCCGAGGATCGCCCTGGAGGCCGATTTGGCCCTCCCCATTACTCCATGCCTTCCGTCATCAGAGAGCAAGGCCTGCGAAAATGGATGGCGTCAGCCAACTATGCCAACACGGAAGAGTATTCTCCCCCGCTCTACTACCTGTTGGCGGGCGAATGGCTCTCTTTGGGAAAGATGATGGGCCTCCGGAACGCGGGTTTGCTATATTGGACCCGTTTTATGAATATTCCACTTTACATAGCGCTGATCATTCTGGCTTACGCCATAGGAAGAAGGCTCCCTTACCGGGACCATGCCATGGCTTTTGGCGCGCCATTGCTGGCCGCCTTCATGCCTCAGGATATTTTCTTCTCCCTCAACCCCGACGTGCTTGCCCCTATCTTCTCGGGCATTGCGTTCCTCATGGTCATCATTATCGCACCGGGCAGGCAGTGCAACTGGCGGCATTATATGCTGCTGGGGATTTCCATTTCCGCGGCGCTTCTAACAAAACTCGCCAACCTTCCGCTGCTGTTAATGACGATGGCCTTTCTCGCGGTGAAAAATATTCCCGGAATCCGGGCAGGCATATCTGTCAGATCGGTTGGATGCGCAGCCGCTTTTTCCCTCTCTTTGGGATTGCCGGCAGCGGCCTGGGCCATCCGCAACTTTCTGGCTGTCGGAGACTGGACCGGAACGAGCCGTAAAATTGCCTTGCTTGGCTGGAAATACAAATCAATCTCCGATATCCTTCCCCATCCTATTTTCTCCTTTTCCGGCATGGGTTATTTTCTCCATGACCTTTTCGCCACATTTTGGCGGGGAGAATTTGCGTGGGGTTTAAAGCCATTGGCCCCAGGCTTTATGGATTACTTCTACTCCATATCAACAATCGCTTTACTCTTGACTGCATGTTTTTATTTGACAAGGATGCGCGGCCCCTCAGCCGAGAAGACCATTGTCTGGGTAAGCCTTGCCGGAATTTTGTCAGCCCTGGGCTACATGGCCGTCCTCTCGATGGCGTTCGATTTCGGCGCTTGCCCGTACCCCTCCGCCGCAAAGCCATTTTTCACTTCCGGAAGACTCATTCTCTGCGTGATGTTTCCGATCTTTTTCTGTTATACATGGACTATAGATAGAATAGTAACAGCTCATATGCGGTACATTCGCGGAATATTCATCATTATTGCAATATGTGTCGTGATGATGCTTTGCTCCATGTCTTTTCTCAGTAAACCTTTGGGTTCAGCCTATAACTTCTTCCACATCCCTCTTGGGGAGTTAAGTTATTAAATCGTTGTCAACCGATTGTGTTCTCATTGTTGAGTCTATTATCCCTTTTCCAGATGATCGAGCAGTTCCAGGGCTCTTAGCAACTGCGTGTCCTCACTGGCTTGTAATTGAGCCGGGTTCATACCCTTCTCCCTATCCGGGTAGAGCGGAATGGCGGCGGCCGGCAAACTGACTTCCACGTCGGGCGTTACGCCTTTGTGCCAGATGATGTGTCCGGCGGGAGTGATCCATTCTGCTATGGCAAGGAGAATGGCGGAGCCGTCTGAGAGGCCGAATCCCTGCAGCAATGTGCCGGCGCCGAAAGTCTTTTCCCCGACCAGTTTGCCCCGGGATGCATCCTTCAGCGCCCCTGCGACGATTTCCGAACCGCTGGCGGAACCACCGTTTATAAGCACAACAAGGGGAATTCCAGGCGCAAGGCCTCCAGGCTTAACCGGAACCGGTTTGACATCACCCTCGCCATTCTTTTCAAGGACTACGTTCCCACCGCTCAGAAACTGACTGGCCACGCCAATAGCTTCATCGAAGACGCCTCCGGGATTATCGCGCACATCCAGTATAAGGGCTGTTAAACCCTTATTCCTGATCTCTGTTAAAGCTTTGCGCACTTCTTCCGCAACCCCTTGACTGAATCCGGCGATTCGCATATGCGCCGTTTTAGAGCCTGGCAGGCGCTGCCACCTTACATTTTGAACAGTAATTTCAGCCCTCACGATCGTGACTTCCCGGGACTGTCCCGACCTTGGGTTCAAAATGGTTAAGGTGACCGAAGTGCCCGGCTTTCCAGCAATCCGAGTCACAGCATCCTCCACCGGAAGACCGGTAATATCCTCTCCGTTCACTCTCAAAATGATGTCACCGGTCTGGAGACCCGCATGTTGAGCCGGAGAACCGTCCATCGGGGCCAGGATTACGATATGGCCGTCCTTGACTTTGATTTGCGCCCCAATGCCACTGAAATTGCCCTGCAAGAAATGAGACTCGATACTCAGCATATCGGGGCTCAAAAAGGTGCTGTGTCCAGTATCCCCCAAAGCGTTAACCATGCCTGAAATAGCGCTGTAAGTAAGTTTTTGAGACTGTACCGCCTGGTGATCGACATACCTTTTTGAAATGATGTTCCACGCTTCGGAAATGAGTTTGAAATCAGGTTGAGCCGCCTTTTGCAAATATTTCGCAGGAACAAAGTCCGCCAAGACCAGCCGATCCAGCATGACTCCGCCGATTGTAGCGCCGCTCACGACCGCCATAACGGAAATAATCAATCCGATAAGTTTTGCGCCAGTGGCAATTGGTCTCATTCATCACCTCATAGTCTTTAAGCTGCATAGTTGAGTCGTCGTATTCAGTCCAGCAAACGATGACCTGGATGATTCCCTAATCCTCAGCGAGTGCGTGCGTGAAATTGCATCCGGGATCCTACATACTTATTTAAGCGGCAAAGAGAGCCAAAGCAAGAACAGGCAAAAGGAAAAGGGGCGAAATGATGAAGCAGCCGAATCAGTTTTCGTCCGGATTTCTTGTCCTGCAGGAGTGTCCTTTCCCGCCTCCGGATCAAGCCGTAAACGTTCGCCACGCACCTCTCTCACACACGAGACGGGACTTAAGGAACAAAATAGACCCGGCGCCGGGCGCTTGGTCGCGCGCAGACGCGCGAGGCCAAATCTTGCGGGGTGCGGGGCATCTTNNTAAAGTGAAAAATCACTTCCCCGCTCTTTTCGGTTGCTTCAACTTGAGCGCAACTTAGTATTATGCGGCGCGGCAGCGGCGCATTGCTCTAAATATAGATCCCACTGCCACCCCAAAAAAGAACAGTACGGCAAGGTCCCTCATCATCAGCAAATACCATGGCCAGTACGGATGCCCGATGAAGTCCCACTTACCCAGGAGCAGCAGGTTACCGCAAAGATATTCATAAAGAGCATAGATATACCCTCCAGCCAGCACTGTCGCTGCTGCGAAAAACACCTTTCCCGGAAAAAACCAGAATGGAATCGACCAGGCTAAATATTGAAAAGACCAGAAATTGGATAATCCGTAGAGTATGGCATAGCTTTGGGCGACAGTAACTCCAAGTTCCTTGACGGTCTTCTTCGATCTGCGCAAAAAAGACAAGCAGACAACCGCCGCCAGCACGATGGCCATATTGTGTTGGTAGTAGAACCGGACGGCCGGCCAGATGTGTTCCTGCCATCGCCATGACAGCCGGCTAATTGATGGAAAGAATATCTGTATCCCCCATACCGGCGCTCGAGCTGTAGTGACGATAATCTGTCCGCCATACCCCAGCACATTCCTGAAAAGCACCGCCGGATCCATCATCAATACCGGCAGATATGTCAGAATGCCGACAAGGAAAGCCGCCATTATGAATCTGAGCCGATCTTCCCAATCCGGCAACCAAAAGACAATCGCAGGTAAAGCCAACACCCCGGGCAGCTTAATCCACAGGCTGATTCCCAAAACAATTCCTGCCTGGATAATCCTTTTTTCCGACAGGAGAAACAGGCAGGCGGTCAGAAAGAAAGCTATGGATGAATCCGTGTTTCCATGGCAGGCCGAGAAAATCAATGCGAGGGGATGGAGCCAGTAAGCCGCAGCAATTAATAACCGATACCTGCTGCCGTAAAAAATATTGAATAACAGCAACGCCGTCCCTGCATCAAGAAATGCAGTCGGCAGTCTCAGTAGAATACGGAAGCCGATTCCACTTATTTGCGATAGTCTGAGCAAACCTGCAATCGCCACTGCTATTGCCGGCGGGTGATTCATTTCGATATTCTGATGATAGTAACCGATCAGTCCATGTGTAAGCACCCCGGCGGCGTGATTTTCCCAAATGTGGACATCATAGGAGCCTTCTGTGAACAGGAGGAAATGCGCTCGTATGAGCACTCCCAGAATGACCGCAGCCCAGAACCACGGGGGCGCGTTCAAGGCGGGCAAACGCATTGACGCCGTGTTCTCCTTTGAGTCCTCAACAGAACCGCCCTGGCGCAACTGAGGGTCAACCGGCTGCTTTTCCCGCCTCGGAGGAACGAAATTGGAGGGGCCTGTTTGCATGTTGCTATTATCAGGCCCCAATAAACCTCCTCCGGCAACACTCCTGTCCGGTGAAGATTTTCTTTTCCTGGATTTTTTCACTACTCACCCATTATGTCATGCCCGCGTAACTCGTCAGATTCCGGAGATCCCTTCGAAATCGAGTTCGCGCGAAAAAGCTCGCCGTAATAGTGGAGCATCCGACTCCCAGACAGGGCCCAGGGATAAATGCGGCCCTTCCACTCCCTGCAGGAGCCGCCGCCGGCGTTGATATTCACATGGGCTTAACACTTGAATTTAGACCGGCGGTAAGTTTCTATCGCGAGATCGGCTCTGCCCGGCATTACAAAAAGTCAGCGCGCGACTTCCACCAGCCAGAACCTTTCGTAGAATTCCGCGATCACCTCTTCCAGCGGCTTGGAGGCGTCCAGGACGAGAAACCTTTCCGGCTCGTTTTGGGCAAGCGCCAGGTAGCCGTTGCGGACCTTCTGATGGAATATGCGATCCTCCTGTTCGATCCGGTCCCGGTCTGTTCCATCCCTGGCCCCAAGCCTGGACATGGCTGTATCTATATCGCAGTCGAGCAGGACGGTCCTGTCCGGCCACAGGTCCTTTGTTGTCCATTCCTGGATTATCCTGAGGCGATCGAGGTCGAAACCTCGCCCGAATCCCTGGTAGGCAAAAGTGGCGTCAACGAACCGGTCGGTCAGGACCCACGAGCCTTTCTTCATGGCGGAAACGATGACCTGATCGGTCAGTTGAGCCCTGCTGGCGCTATAGAGGAGCACTTCGGCGCGGCTGCTCATCTCAGAGCAAGCAGGATCGAGCAGGATTTGGCGGATTTTTTCGCCGATATTCGTTCCCCCCGGCTCGCGAGTCCTGAGGAAGGGGATTCCCGCCGTTGTGAGCCAGTTGGCCAACTGGTCCATGAGGGTGCTTTTCCCGCATCCGTCAATCCCCTCGAAACTTATGAACTTTGCCGGGAATGAAAGCCGGTGGTGTTTGGGCTTATCGCGCCTGGATCTGGTCACGCAAATCCCTTATATGGAAAGATTGTCAGCTTCCGTCTTTGTGTCTTCGTTGTAATTCCGCCGTTGCCGCTCGAAGTTGACCCTGTTTTTGGCGACGTAGATTCTTTTGAGTTCGGCAAAGCCGAGGTTGAAAACGGAGCAGGCGCAGGCAAGCGCGTTCCAGAGGTCAAGGATGGCGCTTTTTGCCCTCTCCGGTTTAAACCCGCCGCCTTTTGCCCACCATTTCCACTTGAGGCTGTTTTGAAGTTCGTCGATGCCAAGAAAGGTCAGGATGGCGCAGGTCTGAAACGAGGCCCCGTTTTCCAAGGCGCTGAAAGACGGGGTATCCTCAGGCTTGACGCCCACGATTTGGGAAAGGCTCACCAGGAAGTGGAGCATATCGACAATTTCGATTTTACCGTTCTGAGTCCCAAGCCCGTGGTCCCGCACCTCCCGGATCAGCTCGGCAAGTTCGGCGGAAAGCGCCTTGCGGTAGTTTTCGATCCAGATGAGTCTTTGTTCCGGATCGTTCATGGTCGCCTCGAAATCCTTGCCTGCATTCGCCAGGGTCCGGATATTGAGTTCCCACTGCAGTGAAAATATTTCCCGCATCCCTTCCTGTTCCACGGCCTCACCTCGTATGATAGACTTATGCAATACCCTATAGTACAAATGGCGACACTTAACGGCATGTGAGCGCGTAGCGGGAAAGGCGACCGCTCTAAATGTCTATCATGCGCGTTGGGCGGTCGCAGGCCGCCTTCTTCGAGCAGTTGGCTGTACTGACATTCGACTTCAGTATGCGCCTCAGGACATCAGCACTCGAGCCCCAGGTTTGCAAAATACTTTCTTACCTCTTTTGCCAGGAAGCGAATCCTCGGGTGCGCCTGGCTGGAATCTCTGAGCAGAATGAAATGCTTCCAGCCGCTCCATCGGCCGCTGACGAAAATCTCGCTCTTGAGCAGGTTGGGCAGAATGTCTCTGGCGATCTCGGGCCTCAAGCCTCGGGCAAGGTCTTCCCTGTACCAGTGGAAGAGCACCTCTGCTCGTTTTGCCCATTCGCCTGCCAGAAGGTCGTCAGGCGCAAGCTCGCCTTTGGCCGCATCGTATGAATTGTATAGCTCTTCGGGCAGAATGAGGACCATGCCTTTGTTCTGGTAATTCACGTAGCGGGTGCTTTCCTGGGTGAAAGAAAACACCCGGTGGCGCACCACCTCATGCGTTACGCCGCGGTCGCATACGAACCTGAAGACGAAAACGGGCAGATCGAAATACGGGTCGGTTTTCAGCAGCTCCAGTTGCTCCTCTTCTTCCACAAGCGAGGCTCGAGATGGCGCCGGCGCCGCCTGCCCATCTGCGGGGAAGAGGACGGGGAAAAACCTGTTCAGGCTCCAGAGCAGAAAACCATGCACATGTTCCAGCCTCTTCAGGCTATCCAGGGTCTCAATCCAGGCCCGGAAATTCCCGGCCATGAGAAACCCCGATCCGGAGTCAACAGGGAAAATGCGATGAAAACCCAGCCTGTCAGGCAGCGCATCAGAAATGTCGGCAAAGGTGACCGGCTCCGTTCCACCCGGAACCTGTGCGGCCGGGTCTTTTTCCACCTTGAGCACAATATTGCTGTGTTCGAGCACGGAAAGATGGCCCCGCGCTTTGAGCATGAGCACAAATTTTTTGGCGGAGTCCTCAGTTATCTTTTCTTCGGACTTGTAGGCCGTTCTTCCGCATAGCTCGATAAGCCGCAATGCGCGACTTTCGTCGCACGGAGCCAACCCGTACGAGGAAACCGAGCTTTTGACGAACCGGACAGACATTGCTTTCTCCTCTCCCAAAACCTTTTTAGCAGTTCCCGAAACCTGGCGATGAAGACTCAACCTGTCATCTGCACATTGACAAGCCCGACAAAAGCTCCACCAGCGCGAGGCGCAGATGCAAAAGCCGTTGAATTCGGAGCGGAAATACCGGATTATTTAGGCGGAAGACAACACGCCACGCAGCGTGTAGAGTTGCTTTTTATCTCGAATCGAGGTGAGTTTGCCAGCATTTTCTTTTTAAGGAGAGGTCTCAGAGTTTTGAACCGTTTGTGTTTAGCTTTCCGTTTTTGTTCAATTGCTTTTCTCTGCTTGGCCGGACTATGCCCCATTATCTGGTCAAGCCACTTACCGGCTTTAGCCGGAAGCTCCGAGGCGAACAGCGCTTCGGAAGCGGGCGCCTTAAAGGTAATCGTCCTCACGGACGCCGCCGGTCTGGGGGACAAAGGCTTCAATGACGTCTGCTGGCAAGGGGTGCTGAGGGCTAAGAAGGATTTCGGCATCGACGCACAGTTCCTCCAGTCCAGGGAACAGGCTGACTACGCCTCCAATATAACTTTGGCCGCCGGCAGGGCGGATGTCGTCGTCACGCTGGGCTACCTGTTTGCAGACTCGCTGAAGGAGGCGGCGCCTCATTTTCCTAAAACCCGGTTCATACATATCGAAGGCGATATCCCGGCTGAAAACGTGGCGAGCTTCGATTTCAGGTCCGAGGAAGGCGGGTTTCTCGCCGGGCTTATAGCCGGGCTTTTCACCAGGAAGATGATGGTTGGGGTTGTGGCGGGCATGGATATACCCCCTGTTGAGGCCTACGTCAGCGGATTTCGGGCCGGGGTGAAAACGGCCCAAAAAGCCCGGGGGCAAAAGATCGAAGGAATTGTCGCCACAGCGGGGTCCTTTAACGATCCGGTCAAGGGGAAATCTCTGGCAAAGGCCATGATCGACAGGGGAGCTGATGTGATCTTTCGGGCGGCAGGCAATACGGGAATCGGGGTTAGCGAGGCGGTGAAAGGGACCGGCGGCGTTTACATGGTCGCCGAAGACCTCGACCAGGACGCGGAAATTCCTGGCCGGGTGCTTGCCAGCGCCCTCAAGAGGATGGACGTAGCGGTCTATGGCGCCATCCGGGACGCGGTTGAAGGCCGTCTCCAGGGCGGACATCGCTGGCTGGGCGCCTCCGAGGGCGCGATAGACATAACTGAGATGAAGTATTCGAGGCAGCTTTTCGACCCGGATGATCTCCAACGCATCGAAAAGGCAAGAAATCTTCTTCAAAAAGGCCAACTGACCGTTCCAAAGCGATATGCCGAGGTGGATTCGTTTGCCGCTCCGGAGCTGTGATATCGGTAAGCGTTGACCGCAGAGACGTTTTTCACCGCAGAGACACAGAGAACGCAGAGAAAAGCTTAGACAGGATTAACAGGATTAACAGGATTAACAGAAATGGCCATTTCCAGGTAGTGAGACCCCTTTTTGATCTCAAAGGATTTTGATTTTCTCTGCGCCCTCTGTGCCTCTGCGGTGAATAGTTTTTCAGGATAAAAGACCATGAATCATTCGCCACCCCAGGAGACGACACCCCGTGAGGTGGTCCCTCTTCCTGGGAGGGCCGTCTGCGCGCCCCTCGTTGAAATCCGAAATATCTGCAAGAAATTCGGCGGCTTTTATGCTAACTGCGACATTTCCCTCGACATAGCCAGGGGAGAGGTACATGCCATTGTGGGGGAAAACGGGGCCGGGAAAACCACGCTGATGAACGTGCTTTTCGGGAGGCTGCGGCCCGATTCAGGGTCCATGATCCTGCGGGGCGTTCCGGTCTCGTTTCGCAGTCCGCGCGAAGCCGTCCGGGCCGGTATCGGAATGGTCCACCAGGACATGCTGTTCTTTCCTCAGCTTTCAGTGCTCGAAAACATCATTGTAGGCTGCGAAACACAACGGCCCTCCTTTTTTCCGGGGGTCCTCAGGACCGGCCCGGCGAAGGAAGAAGTCAACCGGATCCAGGACTCCCTGGGCTTCCGTCTGGAGCTGGACCTGCAGGCAAAAGAGCTTCCCTTCGCCCTCAGACAGCAGATGGAACTTGTGAGAATGCTCTACCGAGGGGCGGAAATTCTGATTTTCGACGAACCTACAAGCCTCCTTTCCCCTGAAGAAACCGAGAAACTGCTCGAGTTGATGAAATCCCTTCGCGAGGGCGGGCGAACCGTTCTTTTCATTAGCCACAGGCTTGTCGAGGTCTTTTCGACCGCGGACAGAATCACAGTGCTAAGAGGGGGAAGCGTCGAGGCCACGCTGGACGCCGGCGGGACTGACATCGAGGAAATTGCCCGGCTTATGGCAGGCGGCGCCGGGCCGGGCGGCGAGCCGCCGCAGGCCGGGATCGCCAGGCCCAAACATGCGGCAGTCCCCGGCATCCGCCGGGACGGCGTCGGCGCCAAACCTGAATTGGGGCAACCTGCCGAAGGCGCGGCTGTAATGGTCTCGCCAGCCACCTGCCCGCCGCCGAAGGCAGCGGGCGACATAGCTGCGGCGCCGAGCCGCCTGGAAATTCGAAACCTGAGTGTGGGGCCGTCCGGGACCGAACCTGCGCTGCAAGATATTTTCATCTCCATCTTGAAAGGGGAGATTTTCGGAATAGCAGGGATAGTCGGAAACGGGCAAAGACCTCTTGCTCGAGTTCTCGCCGGAAAGACTCGCCAGGATAGCGGATGGGTCCGGTTCGAAGGCGAGGAAATTTCCCGCCTGGACCTGAAAGAGCGGCTTAGAAAAAATATCCTGTGGCTCCCGGAAAACCCGGTAGAAGAAGCGCTTTTGCCGGAGCGTCCGCTATGGGAAAATTTCCTTCTTGGCCGGCAGCGGGAAAAGAAGTTTGCAAAGGCGGGGTTTATCCGGAAGCAGGAAGTCATTCGTTTTTCTGAGGAACAGCTCACGCTGAACGGTATCGCGGCCCCCGGTCCGCTCGAACCCATCTCCGGCCTCTCGGGCGGCAACCGGCAGAAGGTTGCGCTTGCCCGAGTCCTTGCCGGGTCTCCGATCCTGGCGATCCTCGAGCAGCCCTGCCGTGGACTCGACCTCCGCGCGGCGGGAGCCGTCCACGATCGCCTGCTGGAGCTTAGCCGCAGCAGGGGAGTTTCATTTATCCTCATCTCTTATGATTTCGATGAATTGATCTCTGTCTGCGACCGGATTGCAGTAATCTATCGGGGCGAAATTATAGGAAAAACCGAAAGCGAAGGGGCTTCACGCGAGCTTCTCGGCAGATGGGCGGCGGGGATCAGGGAGAGGTGAAGACCGACGCGGAGACAAGACCCCCGCCGCGTCGGTCTTTACCTCTCCTTGACCGGACTATGCCACGCCTCCGTGGTGAAAAAGGGTTTCTGGACTCGTTATGAGAACGCACATTAGTTTGAGGCCCTTAGCCCTTCTTATCCCCGCGCCGGCGGCCGGAGCGCTCATATGTATGGGACTGGCTTTGGCGGCCGGAGTGGGGCCGCTCGATCTGCTGCGGACCGTCTGGTCGGGGTCCTGGGGCAGCGCCGAGGCGGCTATAAACACCCTGGCGAAAATGACTCCTTTGCTTTTAACGGGTCTTGCGATCGCTCTGGCATACAGGGCCGGGCTCCTCAATATCGGGTGCGAAGGCCAGCTCACAATCGGGGCGCTCGTTTCCGCATCCTTCGCAGTGGGTGCGGCCCATTTGCCCGGCTTTGTACTCCTCCCCCTCACCCTTGTTGCAGGCGCAGTTTCAGGGGGCCTCTGGGCGCTCCCGGCGGTGTTGCTCAGGCAGCGGCGAGGCGTGCACGAGGTCATCAGCGCCCTTCTGCTCAATTACATGGCCATCTACCTGTGCAGTTACCTGGTTTCAGGGCCGCTCGGGGATGGGACCGCTATGGGGAGAACGCCGCCCATCCCGGCCGGCGCCCAAATGCCTGAGATATTGCGAAGCGGCTCGCTTTTTCTCACCCCCGCGCCGTTGATCGCTCTGGCCTTTTGCTTTGCCGCCTATGTTTGGCTTTCAACAACGGTCTGGGGATTTGAGGCGGTCGCCGGAGGGGTTAATTTCGATGCGGCGGTAAACGCCGGCATTCCCGCCTCGAAGCGGCAGGTGATGATATTCGTAATGAGCGGCGCTCTCGCCGGTCTGGCAGGAGCGCTCGAGGTCTGTGCGGTCCACCATAGGTTCTACAGGTCCTTTTCGCCGGGCTACGGGTTCGATGGGCTGACAGCCGCCTTTCTGGCGAACGGCTCCCCGGAATGGCTCTGGCTGAGCACGCTCTTTCTGGGAAGCCTGCGTTCTTCGGACAAATGGCTCCAGATAGGCCTCAATCTTTCTCCGAATTTCATACTGGTGGTCCAGGCCGTTCTCCTGCTCGCGGTCGCCGGTCAGGGCCGAATAGGGTCCTGGGTCGAAAAGCTGTTCACAGCGGAGAAGCAGAGGACGGGGCGTAGTCCGGTCAAGGAGAGAAAAGCTTTGTAGACAGGATTTACAGGAAGGATAGGTAAAGAGTGGAGACAAGGATGAAAGAACGGAACGGGGTTGATAAAAACTGGCTATTTTCAAGTCCTGAGACCCCTGTTTGTCTTGTTGAGATTGGATTTTCTCTGTGGTCTCCGTGCCTCTGTCTCGAAAAGGCCTGGTGGGCTGCGCTCCGCTTGCGCCCGGCGCCCCGCCTACGGTCCTTTCCATCGTTTAGGGCAGCCCGCAGGGATATGAAATGCTGTGGTGAATAGGTTCAGCTTTGCTAAGCGGGAGTTCCGGTAAAGATGCCGCAACTGCTCAACCTTATTGCGCTCACGCTCGTCAAGGCCTCTCCTTTACTCCTGGCGGCCTTCGGCGGCCTGCTCTCGGAGCTTAGCGGGGTGATTAACTTCGCCCTGGAAGGCATGATGCTCTCGGGGGCCTTTGCGGCAGTGCTGGGGACATGGGCGACCGGATCGCACTGGATCGGCATGGTTTGCGCTATATTTTCCGGTGCCTTCATCGGCGCTGTTCACGCCGGCGCAAGTCTTAAATTGCGGGCCAACCAGATCGTTTGCGCGATTGCGGTAAATCTTCTGGCAGCGGGCCTGACGGGGTTCTTATTGAACCAGGTATTCCACGTGTATGGAACTTCACCGGGGGTGGCGCCCTTCCCCAGTCTCGGGTCAATTCTTCCGCAAGCCGGCGTTTCAGTCAATCTGCGCAGCCTCGCCGAAGGGGTTTCGGTCCTGGTCCCGGCCACCCTGGCTATAGTGACCGCAGTTACGGCCTTTTTGAAGTGGACCGTCCCCGGACTGCGCCTGCGGGCATGCGGTGAGAATCCCGAAGCTGCGAGGGCCGCCGGTCTCATGGTCTGGCGCATTCAGTTTTTGGCCGTCTGCGCCGGGGGAGCGCTGGCCGGAATGGGAGGGGCGTTTCTCTCAATCGGCGAGCTGTCGCAGTTTGTCGAGAACATGACCCAGGGACGTGGATACCTGGCCGTGGCGGCGGTCATCCTGGGCAGATGGAGGCCGATCGGAGTGCTTCTTGCCGTCCTTTTCTTCGGCTGTGGAGAAGCGGTTTCGGAGTGGTTTGCCGTGAGATGGCCGGCCCTGCCGAACCAGCTTTTCCTGGTCATGCCTTACGTAGCGTGCTTAGCGGTCCTGGCCCTCTATACGGGGCGGCGCAGTCCGCCTTCGGCTTTGGGGCGCATCGAGTAGCGCCGGGAAGCCGGAACGGCTGATCCAGCTTGCGATAGCAGAGCATATAGTGAAAATTGCGCGTACCCCCGTGATGTGATGGATGACGAAAAGGAGTTCCCAATGGAAAAGATCGATTTTAAAAAGGACTTCAAAACCTTGTACAACCCCCCGGCAAAAGGCTTCGCTTTTGTTGATGTCCCGGCATTGAAGTACCTGATGATTGACGGCATGGGGGACCCCAACACCGTCCCGGCTTTCCAGGTGTCCATCGAAACCCTTTTTGGCGTGGCATTTACAACGAAGTTCGCGGCAAAGAAGGCGGGTGCGGAGCCGGAGTATACCGTCCCGCCTCTTAGCGGGCTTTGGTGGTGTGAAGGAATCGAGGGGTTTGACCCCGACAAAAGGAACCTGTGGCGCTGGACGCTGATGATAGCGCAACCCCCTCACATCGAGAATGAAATGGTGCGGTCCGCCGTTTCGCAGTTGGTCGAGAAAGGAAAGCAGGGGCTCTGGGAGCAAATTCGGCTGGAAACGCTGGATGAGGGCCTTAGCATTCAGACTATGTATATGGGCCCGTACTGTGACGAGGCTCCGACAATTGCGGCAATGCACCGGTTTGTCATGGAAAAGGGCTATTCTCTGCGGGGCAGGCATCATGAAATATACCTTAGCGATCCGCGCCGCACCACTCCCGAAAAACTGAAAACTATTCTCAGGCATCCGGTATCAAAACAGTGAATGTTGCAACTCTGATGGAAATACCGACCTGTCGATCTTGTGCAAGTCTGAGATATGGATGAAGGAGCGACGCGTGGTAAAGAAGCTTTTGGCCGTGAATTGATGGATCGGCCGTTACATACAGCAGCAGAAGTTTGTGTTATGCTACGCGCCCAATCTCTGTGCGGAAATGGCTTAATCTCTGCCGGAGGCAGGTTCTCTATTTCCTTAAGGGGAGCAGGAGGGACATCCCTAATGAAGTATCCGAAATTTGGTCTTATTCGACAGAAGTTCGAAAAAGGGGATTACCCCGATGTCTCCCGGATGGTGAGACGGGAACTGGAGCGGTCGAACCTCCTTGCCCGGATCGGGAAGGGCGATCGGGTGCTGATTACGGCCGGCAGCCGCGGCATCGAGTCGATGAACGAGGTGCTTCGGACCTGCGTTGCAGCGGTCAGGGAAGCCGGGGGTGAACCGTTCCTCTACCCGGCCATGGGAAGCCATGGAAAAGGAACTGCAGAAGGCCAGCTAGAGGTGCTCAGTCATTTGGGTATTACGGACGCGAGCATCGGTGTTCCGATCCATACTGAACTCCAAGTTGTCGAGATCGACCGCATATTTGATTCCGTTCCGGTCTACGCGGACAGAGCCGCGTTGGATGCCGATCACATTCTCATTGTGAATCGCATCAAGGAACATACGGAATACATCGGAGACACCGAGTCCGGAATTCTCAAGATGGCGGTCGTCGGACTCGGAAGGCAACCAGGCGCCGAAACCATGCACCGCCTCGCCGTAAATATCAGCTACTACAAAGCCATACACGCCATAGCCGGCTCTCTTTTCAGGAATCTCAGGATACTTGGAGCAGTCGCGCTCCTCGAGGACCATTCCAACCGGTTGCGAAGGGTGGAAGCCATCCCGGCAGGCGAAGTCGTCGCCAGAGAACCTCAACTCTTGCAGGAATCTAAGATTTACAAACCTAAGCTGCCTTTTGAAGAACTGGACATCCTGCTCATAGACGAGATCGGCAAGGAGATCTCAGGGACCGGAATGGATACGAAAGTAGTGGGCCGTATCATGAACGTATATGAGAAGGAGTGCGAGAGCCCGAGAATTACCCGAATCGTTGTGAGAGATCTTTCCGAAACGTCGGGCGGAAACGCTACAGGAATCGGTCTTGCGGACTACACCACGCGCAGGGCTGTCGAGAAGATCGACTTCAAAGCTACCATCACTAACTGTGTGAGCGCAGTGGCGCCCGAGAAGGGACGTATTCCCCTGGCGTTTGAATCGGATCGGGAAGCAATGGACGCCGCGCTCCGGACCATAGGAATATGGACTCCCGACCGCGTGAGAGCCGCATGGATTTCAGACACCAAGTCCCTGGAGTGGCTGGCCGTCTCCAGTGCGCTGGCGGAGGCAGTCCGCAACGAACCCTGGATCGAATCTTACGAGGGTGGGAGATTGTTCGATCTGCCTTATGATTCGGCGGGGAACCTGCCCACCCTCAAGAGTTTCCTGCAGTCTCAGCCTGGCCATGCAATTCACCAGGGCCGGGGGCATTCACCACAGAGCACAGAGGAAAGCAAACGGGCACGGATGAAAAAGCGGTGATCATCTTCTTTTCAAGAACGACGGCTGAGGGAGGAAAGATGAGTTACATCGAAGAAAATCTGATGAATGACGAACACATACTTTACAGGGCCAGGTTGCACTGGGTAATTTTTCTTTGGCCTGTAATCTGGTTCATTGCCGCAATCATGTTTATTAGCCGTGGCGGCCATGCTGCGGCAACCGCCGGTTGCTTGTTCATCCTTATCGCTATAGCCAAAGCGATTTCGTCATTCATTAACTTTTCGGCCTCCGAATTTGCGGTGACAAACCATCGAGCTATAGCGAAAGTAGGTTTTATCCGCAGAAACTCCCTTGAAGTGTTGCTTAGCAAGATTGAAGCAATTCAAGTGAATCAGGATATTTTAGGCAGAATTCTTGGATATGGGTCAATTACGGTAAGTGGAACCGGCGGCACAAGGGACCCATTCCACAATATATCCGACCCTCTTGAGCTCAGGCGGAAGATACAGGAGCAAATTGTAATCCTCCAGAAACCGTAAGGTCGAGGAGTTCCGAGGCCATGCGGCAGATTTTGTGCTCGGCGAAAGATCCATCCTGAAATATGCGAATTTCGGATTGGTCCTTGAGTAAAGGCGGCAGAAGCAGCGCCAGGGTTTGGGGACCGGGACCGCCAGCCAAGTTGGCCGCTGCCCCAGGGTGAGCGTACGGGGCAGGCCCCGGCGGCGGCGAAGGCTGCTCAGCCGCCCACCTTGCTAAGGGCCGGGATTTTGGGTGCGCCCCCGCCGCAAGGAAAAGCAGCGTCCGGAGCGCAAGCCCTCTTTTCACCGGGTCGGGGGATTTCAACTGCGCCTGGACCGGACCGGTCCATTCGCGCAAGAGTTCAGGCCTTTTCTGTGCAAGCCTGTTAATCCCCCACATGACTCCGCGTTCAAGCTCATTGTTTTCGAGCAGGTTACCATTTTCATCTATATATGAGACAAGGATTCGATAATATTCGCGGGCGAGGGCTTCGTTTTCGGCCATTATCTCCCCCATCGCCTCGGGTGCGCCCCAGCCGATGCCTCCCGATTCGTCGTTGAGGCTCCAGATAAGCCGCCGCATGATGGTGCGGGCCGGTTCGAGGGCCGTTTCAGCGATTGCGGATACGGTGATCCCCACCCCCCGGACCGCCCTCCACCTGATCAGTTCGTCGGTTTCGAACAGGAAACAGAGCAGCGGGTTTATTATTTTTTTCGGGGGGATATCGATCTTTTTCAGCGCTTCCTCAAAATCGGGCCACTCAAGAAGCGAGCGGACAAGCCGTCTGAGCTCAAATCCGCTGCGGCGAGAGCAATATTCGCCCACTTTGTTTGGACCCTCTTCCGTTTTTCTCGCGCCGATTTGCCGCCCCCTCTGTCTTTCCCGCTTCCGGTACTGTTTTGCAGGACCAATTGCTTCTATGATATCCTATTGTCTGATTAAAGACGAGTTGCAGGAATAATCAAAGGAGGATACGAAGCATGAGTCCATCAGAGCGAAGACCCTCAGAAACAATCGCCGCCCATTACCAGGAAGCCGTACAATGGCGGCGCCAATTGCACCGCAATCCGCAGCCGGCATGGCTGGAGTTTTACTCCACAGGCTTTGTAGCGGAAAAACTCGCCGAGTGGGGATACGATCTGCTGCTTGGCAAAGATATTATCGAAGCCGATAAGCGTGTGGTCGTACCCGATCTGCAAACGCTGGAGGCTGAATACGGCCGGGCGATCGCGTCCGGAATAAAGGAGCGGTTCATTGCGCCCGCCAGGGGCGGCTATACCGGGGTAGTCGGTGTTCTAAAGGGGGCGCTGCCCGGACCAACGGTCGGTTTCCGCTTCGACATCGACAGTCTTGAAATTCTTGAGTCCAGCGATCCCTCTCATCGGCCCGCAGCGCAAGGATTCATCTCGCAGAACCCCGGTTATGCGCACATGTGCGGCCATGACGTTCATACGGCCATAGGATTGCTGCTGGCCGCGCATTTCGCCGAAAACCGCGAAACTCTAAGGGGCACGGTTAAATTTGTGTTTCAGCCCAGCGAGGAGAACCTTGGCGGGGCCGTGGCGATGGTTGAAAAAAAGGTGGTGGACGACCTGGATTTTCTGTTCGGCGGCCATGTTGGCATAAGCATGAAACAACTCGGGCAGATCGCCATGAACGTGAAAAGTTTTATGGCGCTGTCGCGATTCGAGGTCACCTATCGCGGACGCGCCGCACACGCGGCGCTGCGTCCAAACGACGGCAAAAATGCTTTGCTGGGCGCATGTGCGGCTGTAAGCAATCTTTACGCCATCGCCAGGCATGCCGATGGTGCTTCACGCGTCAACGTGGGGGTAATGCAGGCGGGGACGGCATGGAACATTATTCCCGACAAGGCTTACTTGCGCATGGAAACGCGCGGCGTGACCAATGAGATCAATGAGTTCATGGCCCTGAAAGCCAGGGAGGTGCTGGAAGGCGCCGCGAAGATGTACGACCTGGCCATCGAGATCGAACACGCGGCCACAGCGCTCAGCGCCGAGAGTTCCCCCGAGTTGGTGGAACTGGGGACATCAATCGCCGAGAAACTCCCGTCGACTGTCCAGGTAATACAGGAGGCCGCCTTCAATGCCTCCGAAGACGTGACCGTTATGATGGAGCGTGTTCAGAGCAGGGGGGGCAGGGCGTTGTTCGTTCTTTTTGGCGCCCCTGTCGGCGGCGGCCATCACAGCACGACCTTCGATGTCGATGAAGAGGTTATCCGGAATGGGGCCGAATTCCTGGCCGCGATGCAGCAGGCAGTGAGCGCCCGTTCACCGCAGAGCCCCCTCGCGGAGCGTCGAGATAAAGCTTAGACAGGATTTACAAAGATAGCTATGGATTACGGAACTTGTGGATTTGGGCGTTTAGGAATTAATCCCCGGGTCCCATAGATCAAGGCCATGATCTTCCTGGCGATATGTGGACGGTAATGGGAGGGTTCGTAATAGTTGAACTTATCGTTGGTGATGTCGTTAATGCCGGAGAAGTCGTAGACTCGATCTTCACCGAAAAGGTCTTGCAGATACGCCAAATCGGCCGGATTGAATTTCTTTTGATCATAGAGCGGGCTAATCACAATCCTGAGATTTGTTTTTTGGCTGTTCAGCATCCGGGATATTTCCCTCAGCAATGCCTTTTGAGGCTCATGGATTATTGATGGGGTGACGACCAAAGTTGCGGGACGGACAGAGAAGACGGCCTCACGATGTTGGTAATAGGCGTCGGGATTGCTATGGATAAGTTCTTCATATTCTGCGTAATGAATCTCGTTATGTTGAAGATAATAATCGAGATGGCGGTTATCCATGATATCATCAGCGATCATATAGGGCTTGATTTTATGGGAAAGTTTAAAGTCCAGGTAGACCACCAGGAATCTACTGGAAAAGAAGGTTTTAAGATACTCCAGTTCAAAGGTGATCCAGCTCTGTCCGGAGAGCAGGGGATGTTTGAGAAAAAGATGTCCCCTGGAATTGTTCACCTCCCTGAGCGTCGCCACGTCCATGACGATCAAAGCGTTTCGGACCGGGGTTCCGCGCCGCTCCATAAGCCGTAGTTTGCACATGATCCCATAGATGGACTCTCCGGAGGCGTCAAAATGGAAAGTCCGGTCAGAGTCAATATACGCCGCCCAATCATTCACCTCGTCGAAGATCGAACGTGAATTACCAAAAATAAAGGAATCCCACTTCATTTCATCGTGATGCCGGAGGAAAGTTTCAGTGGAGACATAATCCCGGTTGAGCCCCACGTAGTTAGGGCAGCCTGCACGATAGTAGGTATCGTAAGATTTTATGACTTTAAATGGGTCGTCAATAACATAGTACGCCGTCAGCAGCAGAATCGGCAATGAGAGTAGACTCAGTTTAAGGAGTACCTTAATTGTTCCCTGGTTTTTCATAATTAGAATTGGAAATAGATAAATTGCCGGTTTTCGAACACACCCAGCAGAATGATGGAGAAGACGGCGCCGTAATAAATCGCCCATCGCAGCAAAGGCGAACGCTGTTTTACGAACAGAGCCAAATTGACCCGGTTCTGCATAATATGAACTGTATTAAGGATCAGGATTACCAGAAAACACATCATGAGTTCCTGCTCGGACACGCCCAGATTTAACTGGGCTGATAACCGTTGCAGAGTCAAGCTCGATATCATGGGGATATCGGTAATCATACGCTTAATCATGTGGAGCGCCACATTCAGGCTGCCGGCCCGAAAGAACACCCACGCCACGCTGACCAGCGTGAAGGTTGTCAGAGTCTGGAGCAGGGGAAACTCGGGAACTCTCAGTTTTTCCCGAATACGCCTGCGCAACTCCTTCGTCATCACGGCAAAAACGTAATAGAACCCATGCAGCGCCCCCCAGACGACAAACGTCCAGTTGCTGCCGTGCCAGAGCCCGCTGACCAGGAACACTACAAACAGGTTCATATACAAGCGGGGGATAGTTACTCGGCTCCCTCCCAGAGGGATGTAGAGGTAATCCCTGAACCAGGTTGAAAGCGAGATATGCCAGCGGCGCCAGAAATCCGGGATAGAGCGGGCCAGGTATGGGCGGTTGAAGTTTTCCATCAGGCTGAAACCCATCACGCGGGCAGCGCCGATGGCCATGTCGGAATAGCCTGAAAAATCGCAGAGTATCTGGAATCCGAAAAACAGAGTGGCAATGGCGAAAGACAGGCCATTGCCCATTTGGGGATTATCGTATACATGGTCTACGACAACCGCTAACCGGTCTGCGATCACCACTTTTTGAAACAATCCCCAGGCCATCAATTTCAAGCCGTCAACCACGCGGTCATAATCAAGATAATGTCGCTCGCGGAACTGATGCAGCAGGTGCTGAGGACGCTCAATCGGGCCGGCGACCAGCAGGGGATAGAACATTTCGTAAAGGGCGTAAATACCAAAATGATGTTCCGCCTTCTGATTCCCCCGGAAAACCTCTATGGTATAGCTCATCGCTTTAAAAGTATGAAAAGACAGACCGATTGGCAGCAGGATTGACAGGTAAGGCAATGGATCGTTCTGGCCGAACCCTCGTAAAAGAAATCCCAGATTCGTGTTTATGAAATTGTAATATTTGAAGACCGCCAGTACGCCAATATTGGCGATCAGGCTACAGATAAGGAATAACCGTCGAGCCTGGCCCGTGCTTTTCTCAATCAGGATGCCGGCGAAATAATCCACTATGATGGTAAAGCCGAGGATCACGATATAGATGGGAACAAAGGCCATGTAAAAGTAACAACTGCCGAGCAACAACAACAGCCAACGCCACTTATGCGGGAGCGAAAAATACAATGAGGTTACAATGATAAAGAAAAAGAGGAAATGCAGGGAACTAAACAGCATAATCGGGTTAATCCATGTTGCCGTGTTGGGTTCAGATAGAACAGCTCCTTGATTTGTATCCGACAACCGCCATGTTCCCGGCAGGCAGCGATATGGACAGATTCCCAAAATGGCGCCTGCGCAGGCGCGCCAGGGCTTCTTGCTTGAGTTTTAGGGGCAATGGCGAGAGCTTGAGCCAGTAGTGCAACGGGTATTTATTCAGCACCGGCATGATCCCTATGTTTTTAAAACCGGCCTTATCGAGGAGGAAGAAGGCGCTGCTGTGCGAGAACAGTTGCAGATGCTCGGTGTCGAAGATGGGGGACTTCAACCCGAGGAAAAGGGCCGAGCACGAACGCCTGTTATGGCATATCAAAAATAGCGCGCCACCGGGTTTTAAGAGTGCGAATACATCACGGCAAAGCTTGAGCGGGTCATAAAGGTGCTCCACGGTTTGGAAACAGGTGACCAGGCTAAAGCTTTCCTCCCGGAAGTCCTCCACCCGGAACAGGCCATGGCGAATGAAGGGTTTCACGGAACCAATGGCGGCGGACATAGCCGCTTTCGAAGGCTCCACCCCCACAACGCACTCAAAACCTCGAGCGAGCAACTGAGCGAGGAATGCGCCATCGCCGGTTCCGATATCAAGCGCGCCGCCAAGATCGGGAAGCCGGCGCATTATGGCCGGCAGGAACCCTGCATAGGTTTTGCTCGCATACTCTGATTCCACGCCGGCATCGTATGCCGCATCCATATAAGCCTGAGCGAGCATTTCCAAACCAGGCAATGGGGAAGCATACAGCAGATCACAACGAGGGCAGGAGATTAGGCGGTAGTGCATGTATTCCGGCGTCTTACGCGAGGCAAAAGCATACTCGTCCCATGCTGCGGGATCAAAGTCAGCCTCAGCGAAAATATGTGACTGATCCGCAGAGCAGCACACCGGGCACAAACGGGTAACCATTTCTATTTTCATCTTGGTTCGGTCAATCGCCCATCCGCTTATTTACAGAGGCGCGAACTTGACCGCCTTTGATTATGTTTCGCCGAATAAAATGAGGCCTTCGCTTCACTTCCTCAAAAATCTTGGCGATGTATTCTCCGATTATGCCTATCGCAAGGAGATTGATTGACCCAAAAAACAATATGCTGATCAGCAAAATTGTGACGCCTTTCGGGGACAGACTGGGCGCCACGATCCTCGATATTACCTGTAAAAGGACCAGGAGCAGCGTCGCCAGAAACAGGCAGCCTCCAAGAAAGCTCAGCATTGACAAAAGAGTGGTGCTAAAAGAGAGTATCCCTTTTTTGGCCCACGCGAGGTTCTTTACGAGACTATTAGTCGAGCGTCCAAACATACGTTCAGGACGTATGTAATCTACGCCGGTCTGCTTGAAGCCGACGAAAGCGCGAACACCCCGCAGAAACAGGTCGCGTTCCGGGAATTGCAGCATGCAAAGAATAACCTGTTTGTCCAAAAGCGAAAAATCGCCCGCGTCCCGGGGAATGGACAGATACGAGAATTTGTCGAAAACGCGATAAAAAAGCTTATAGGCAACCTGCATAAGCAGAGGCGCTTCACGCTTCACACGCCTTCCATACACCACATCGTAGCCTTCGCGCCATTTGAGCACGAAAGACTCAATAAGCTCCGGCGGGTCCTGAAGATCACCGTCCAGAAGCACGCACGCATTTTTTGAACTTATCTCCATTCCACTTCGGAAAGCTGACTGGGACCCGAAATTGCGTGAGTGGGACACTCCGATCACCCGCCTGTCCTTTCGCGTCAACTCACGGATGGCCTCCTCGCTCTCATCCGGGCTGTTATCATTTACGAAGATTATTTCATGTTCGATGCGAAGCTTTTCAAATGTGCTCTTGAGCCGTTCGTACATTATTGGGATTGCCTGGGCGTCCTTATAGCACGCAACCACTGCGCTAACGCTGTACTTGACATCCAGTCCGTATTGTTTCGAGAGACGCTGATATTTCTCTTTTTCCGGGAAGTTGCGATACCACTCAATAGTCCGTATCAGTCCCTCCCTGAAATCGATGTTCGATTCCCAGTCGAGCAGTTCCCTGGCTTTGCGCGAATCGGCAAACCAATCGAAGCTCGTGTCCCAATGCCGGGCGGGCATCGAAAAGGAAGGCGCCTCTCCTATTGCGAACAACTCCCTGGCGATCTCGGCCACATCGTGAATTGTCGTCTTTTTACCGCTGCCGATGTTGAAAGAATCACCATAGTTGTCTTCGCGAAGATAGAGCGCGGCCTTAATGAAAGCTTCGCAGGCTTCATCGACGTAGATAAAATCACGCGATATGGCCGGATTGACGAATTCAGGGTAATGTCCCTGCGATCCACAGCGCACGACGGTGGGTATTAAACGCGACGAATCCTCCATGGGTCCGTATACCGAGTACAAACGGAGATTAGCGCAGGGCAGTTTTTTCTTCCGGCCGTAGTAGTAAAGCAAATTTGCGCAGGCAAGCTTCGAAACGGCATAATCACTGTTTGGCGCGGGCGAATCATCTTCCAGGGGTCCCGAAGCACGGTCTCCATATTCGGAAGAACTTCCGGCATGAACGTAGCACGCAATCTTCCGAAGGGCCAACTTTTGGAGCAGTTTTGCCGTCAGGTTGAAATTGGTCTCATATATGAGTTCGCTCTCCTGCTGAAACGAATAGGCGCCATATCCGACACAGTTGAAAATAGTGCGCGGTTTGACGTCTTCGAGGAGATTGTCCAGATTGGATTCGACCAGGAGGTCCACCGCCCGCAAATTATCCTCGGGAAGCTTCTCAAGGCGCCACGCTGCCGGATAAGTCGAGGTGCCGACCACATCCGATCGATGTTCCAGTATCATCCGCAACAGGTTTGAACCGATGAATCCGCTTGCCCCCAAGATCAGTATGGGGCCCTGCAAACGGGCTATTGCTTGTTCCAGGTCCCTGCTCATTGACATAATTCCTTCAAAATGCTATCCGGATCCAGACCGCATTCCTTCCGATGGAATTTCTGAGAGCCATAGCGAGCCGAAACATATCCGAGAGCACAGCGATGCGTAAAAACCGGGGGCATCCTGCCCATAAGCGCCAGGCAACAGGACAACATTTGACCGACACCGCCGCTTGAAACATGTTCTTCCACGACGATCAGCCGCTGTGATGAACGCAGGCTGCCAAGAAGGTCTTCCGGGATCGACTCAGGGCTAAGCGGCAGTTCGGTCACCACCCATAAGTCCGGCTGCTGTTCCCGGGGCAAGGCGGCGGCGGCGCCTAAGATGGCGCCGGCCAGCGGCCCTGCAACAACCATTGTCGGGCCTTTTCCTCCGAGCAGGCGGCGCCACGCTGCATATTCGGGCAATTCCATGTCCCGAGGAAGTTCGCAGACTCCGAGGCGCAGGTACCCAGGGCCAGACTGCCGCATGAGTTGCCCGATAATGACCGGCACGTCCATAGCGAATGCAGGCACGCACACCTTCATATTTTGCAGGCAAAGAAGCGCTCCATAATCTTCCAGCGCGTGATGCGTCACTCCCATCGCTCCGTATGCATATCCGCCTCCATTTCCGACCAGTATCACCGGCAGGCGGTGCATGCAGATATCGTTGCGAATCTGCTCGTAGGGGCGCGCATAGACAAAAGGGGCGATACTGTACACCCAGGGCCTCAGACCTGTTCTGGCCAGGCCGGCTGCAACGGAAACCATGTTTTGTTCGGCTACGCCCGCATTGATAAAGCGCTCTCCCAGAGCATCCCGCAAGGGCTCCAGGGCCTGAAATCCAAGATCTCCGGTCAAAAACACCAATTTGGGATCTGAGGCGGAGTCAACGAGGGTTCGACATAATATATTTCTCATATCGACTCCAACTCCTTCAAAGCCTGCCTGTACTGTTCTTCTGTCATCGGCAGGTAATGCCACGCCATTTGGTTTTCCATAAAGGAGACGCCGCATCCCTTGCAGGTGTGCGCCAGATAGATCCTGGCGCCGGAGTTGGAACGCCTGCATGCCGCCGAGATCGCATTTACGTCGTGCCCATCGATCTCCTCAGCCTCCAATCCGAAGTCGCGGAACTTCTCGACAGTCAACTGGAGCCCCGATACTTCCTGCGTCGTTCCGAACGCCTGCAGCCCATTGACGTCGATGAACACTGTCAGAGGACCAATCAAGTGATGTGCGATGAAGATCAGCGCTTCCCACGTGGAGCCTTCCTGCAGTTCTCCATCCGATAACAGGCAAAATACTCTTCCGGGTTGCTTCTGGAGAGTCTTCCCCAAAGCAATCCCCGCAGCCAACGACAGTCCATGCCCGAGACTTCCGGTGGAAAAAGGAATCTCAGGCAAGAAATCCGGAGCAGGATGTCCGCTCAATTTCGTATCATCCCTGTGAAACTGCAACAGGTCCTCATCTTTCAGACGGCCGATAGACCACAGTGTGGCGTAAAGGGCGCCCGCAGCATGCCCCTTTGACAGGATGAAAGCATCTTCAGCCTCGAGCACCGTATGAAAAAGGACCATCAATATGTCTAAGGCTGATAAATTGCCTCCGATGTGTCCAACACCACTATCGAAGTGCATATCGATGAGTCTTTTGCGAGTCTTCTTGATGGCTTCTTTTAATTTCTCCATTTTTTCACGCTGCATTTTCTATTGCCATTCTAATTATCTGACTCTAAAAACGAAATCCCTCTGCATGGCATATGACAACACCACGAGAACAGGCATAACAAATGCTTGTGCGAGATAGGAATTGATATTTGACTTCAACATTAACCAGACAAGTAATACATTTAGTAAATAAATAATTGAATAAGTTCCAAAATATCTGAGGATCAAGTTATTCTGCCTATTATTAAAAACAAGGGCGCCGGTGGTTTTGAAGTTAAATAATACTCCCAAAACGGTCGCAATCAAAATAGCCAAATCGTAGCGCAACCCTAGAAAAATCAGCAAAGCATAAAGCGAGTAACCAAATGCCGTATTTAAAATTCCAATGAGAATGAAACGCATAAACTGTTTGCTAATCATCTGAAAATCCCTGTGACTTGATCAAAATCCAGTGGAGCGTTCATAAATTCGCATAGTCATCAAAGCGTTCTCCCTCGGGCATGCAGTCCGTCATGTCCCATGAAGGCGCCCGAAACCGCCAAAAGCCGAGGGCCATGCGCCGGCGGGCAGTTGCAGGCTGAAACTTATCGGAGCATAGCCTTAACCCGTGAAATATTCAATGAAGCACGAGCGTCTTAAGTCCTATGCCTAAATTCCGGGAATCCGGCCCCATTCCGATGTCTGCAGGTTTCGCCGGATTTAGAATCGAAAACCGCAATAAATGGTAACCCCGCATCACGCCCGTCTTCTGTGCGGCTTCCGGAATCCGTATCTCCATGAGATTATCCGAAAAGGCCTTAAGGCAAAAACTCTGAATTTTTTCACCGTCCCACCAGAGATCGACTGTTTGCTCCTGGTGTTGAGGACCAACTAATGCGTCCGCCTCTAAAGAGATCGCCTTTATCTCTTTTGCATCCCCGTCTATCGGCAGTTTGATCGATGCTTCCGGACCGTCGGACCAGACACCCCAGGGTTCGGGTTGCGACCATCCATCCAGGAGATAATTGGTCCCGCTGCGCCCCTGGGCAAATTCTATGCGTTGGTCTAAAGGCAAAGACGGGGTCTGTTTCGCCAAACCGGAGTCCGTCGTGAATCGAACCTCTTTTAAGTCGCGTATCAAAAAAGTCAGCTTTCGAGGATCGGCATTTCCCTGAGCCTCAGGAGGCGCATCCGTCTCGAATTGCATGACGTTTTTCCCGGGGGCCAAAGTGAGGTCTCTAGGCCCAATCGTCCTGGAAGCCTCCGGCCGAAGATCGAAATCATCGAACAACTCGGAATTAAAGGTAATCCTGACGTGTCTTGGTTTTAAGGTTGACAAGCTAAACTGTATGGATGTTTTTGTGCTCTCCTTTCGGGTATTCCAGAATTCGATAGTCGCCTCGCGGGCAACCGCCCATCGATCGTCCCCTGGATCGCCGCCTACCGACCAACCTGGGCCGCAGAATGGGGGAATATCCGGCATAGACGGTACAGCGGCAGGTTTCAGTCGAATCGCTGCCAGGTCCTTCCCGCTGCTCACGAGCAAAACCGGCTTGCCAGCGTCCCTTAAACCGTCGATCAGCTTCGATCCCCCGTCTTTAAAAGCCTTTGTATTGAGATAAATGGCGCCGAAGCCGTACTCCTCAAGTTTGGCGGCCATCTCTGCGGGCGGCATCTTCTCGACTTCCCGTTGCCAGGATTCGGAAGCCCTTCCCTTATCCGAGCCATAGGAATAGCGGATGCGCTTAGAGTAGAGATATGGAATGAGATGTTCGTAGTCGTACATTTTGTTTATGGATCCATACTCCGGGTAGCCCATCACCGGCAGTTGAAAAACCATGGTTCCAGGGGGCAGGCCCGATTCCATGCCGGTTGTAAACTCACGATCCGATCGAATCTGTTGCGCCATTTGTTCAATGCTCGCACTGGTCGCAACGGGCTGTAACTGATCGGCCAGACCGACCGCCAACAGAATAAAAGCCACGGGCAGCGTAAGCCGGCGGGAACAATGGCGCGAGAGCTGGCGGACCAGGAAAAGGAGGGAAAAGCACAGGATAATAATGCTTAACCTGTTTGGCGCCCTGAAATAAGTACACCCTAAAATCCCCAGAATCAAATTGACGCCGCCAACAAGCGAAAAGGCCAATACCCATAAAGTCTGCCATGCTTGAACGGGAATGCAACGGGGTTTTCCCTGAAAAAGTCTGAAAATGCTCAGGCCCACAAGCCAGGCTAAGCCTGCAATACCCGCAAAACCAAGATACGGACTCCACAAATTTCCCTTGAGACCGGTTACAAGGTAATATCTCGTCTGCCCGAAAGAGGCCCACCAATGCCAGCGATGGTAGGGAGGCGGCAGGAGGAGGTCGGGAACTCTTAATGCATATGGCATCAGTTCGCTTAAGTGACGGACGCCGGCCTCGAGGTTACTCCCATGTTGCGCAGCGTAGCTGATCGTATCAACGTTCATCAGCAGAAATCCGGCCATCGCCAGGCACCCCATGACAAAGGCCATGGCTGCTTGCGGCCACTGCTTTCGCACGGAATGAAGAAGAACTCCAAACCCCAGGAACTGCAAATACATACAGGTGTAATACGGGTTAAATGTACCTGTAATAAAGGAGACGGCCGCCGCAATCCACCATTTTCGGCCCCATAAAGTTATCCGGCCCGATAAAGTCCACCAGGTCACCAGGAGAAACAGGGGGACGTGCCAGTAGTAGGCGAGAGTGATGTGGCGCAGGCTCCAATAAAAAATGATGGGAGAGAAAGCGAACAAGACGGCCCCGGCGAGGCTGAAAGCTGTTTTGTACTTGAGGGTTCTGGCAACCCAGTAAAACGATAAGCCGGCAAGAACATGAGCCAGCAAAAGAATGACATTCGCACTCGCAAAAAGCCCTATGCCTCGTCCCAGCCAGCCCATTGCTGCAAATATAAGCTCTTCGGTAATCGGATAGTCGTTCCAATTGGCAGCAAAGGGAGCGCCGAGGGATTTCACGAATTTTTGAAAAACCGGCGCGATCTCGCCGTTAAGAAATGCCTGTGCGTTGGCCAGCACCCAGGCCGTGTCGCCGCCGTAAGTCACATCGCCGCCGTAATTCACAGGGGTGTTCCAGGCGGCGAGCGAAGTACAGCCATAAATTATGCACCATATAATGACAATCGCGGCGACTAGAGCGAGAGAAACCGCGGCCTCACGCATGCGCTTCATTTACCGGGTCTCCTTTTCGGCTCACCAGTTTATTCCCTTGCTTCTCAAGTATTTCATAGCTGCTTCGCTGCCAAATTTCGCCGCTGCTTTCAGGTCCTCGATCGCCTTACCGCCGTCGCCCAGTTCAGCGTAGACGACCCCCCGGTTATAATGTGCCTTTGCATAGTCAGGCTTGATCTCGATGGCCCTGTCATAATCCGAGATCGCCTGCCTGTGATCGCCAAGTCCATAATGGGCGACTCCCCGGTTATTATAGGCGTCAGCATTTTCAGGATCGATTTCAATGGCCCTGTCATAATCCGAAATAGCCTGCCTCTGGTTGTGAAGTTCGCCATAGACGACACCCCGGTTATAATAAGCGTACGCATCATCCGGATCGATTTGGACGGCCCTGTCAAAATCTGAAATCGCCTGGCTGTTATTGTGAAGCAGGCTATAGACGGCGCCACGGTTATGATAGGCTTCAGCATATTCAGGATTTAGTTCGATGGCCCTGTCAAAATCTGAAATCGACCGGTTGTGCTCGCCAAATTTGCCATAGGCCATGCCCCGGCCATTATAAACCCACGCGAGTTCAGGATTGATCTCGATGGCCCTGTCAAAGTCCAAAACCGCCTGTCTGTATTTGCCGAGTTTGGAGTAGGCGGTCCCCCTGTTGCCATAGGCATCGGCATATTCAGGATTGATTTCGATGGCCCTGTCATAATCCGAAATCGCCTGGCTTTGGTCGCCAAGTTTGCCATGGGCATTTCCCCGGTTGCTATAGGCCTCAGCGCATGTAGGATTGATTTCGACGGCCCTGTCATAATCTGAAATCGCCTGCTTCAGGTCGCCAAGTTTGCGATAGGCATTCCCCCGGTTGCAGAGGATAACCTCACTGGGGCTTGCAACTTTAAGGGTGTGATCGTACAACGCAATGTTATTACGCCAGTACCCTACCTGTGTTCGCGTAACAATGAAAAGAGACAGAAGAACCAATCCCGACAACGCAAAAAGCGCCTCTTTGCGGAGTGTTGGGAACCGGGTGGGCCGCCATTTTTGCAGGAGTTCCGGAATGCCCCATGCCGCCATGACGAACAACCCGATCAGGGGGATATAAGTGTAGCGGTCGGCCATGGCTTGACCGCCGACCTGCACAATCCCTATGACGGGCACAAGTGCGCCTGTAAACCACAGCCATCCAACAGCCAGGTAGGGAAACCTCTTTGCTGACCGGATAACCGCAATGGTGACTGCGATAAGCAGTAGAGCCGCCCCCATGGCCTGCCAGAGCGACCACAACTCCGGATGTGGATAATAAACTGCAAGATTAGCCGCCCAGAGGGTCTTTCCAATGTAGACGATATAGGAAACGAAGGCATTGGCGATACGAACGCCCGGTCCCATTTCCTCAAAGGATGAGACGGAACCTCCCTTTTTCTGAGCGACATATGTCACGATACATGAGAGCGCTGTAAGCGCAAAAAGTGGGATTTTTTCCAGGATCAGAGGACGAATCAATGCCCATTGGCATATACGATCCGTTGGTTTTTCTTCTTTCACCATGCCTTGTCCAGTGGGCATCCTGCCCGATCCGCCTTTTCTTTTTTTCGCAGACAACTGTGCCTGCCCTCCGCTTCCCGCTCCCTGCCTGCCAGCCTCTGTACGGGGTTGCCCGGCGGATTTCTTAGGCTCTAAGCGCTGCAGAGGCCAGTAGTCCAGAAGGAGCAGGACAAAAGGAAAGGTCACCAGCATGGGTTTGGCCATCAAACCTAAAGCAAAGAATATGAAAACAGCCGAATAACGGAGGATGCCCGTCCACTTCTCTCCGTCCTCCGTCCTCTGTCTTCTGTCCTCCTTCCTCCGTCTTCCGTCCTCCGTCCGATGCTCGACATAATTGATATAGGCGCCCATGGCGAGCATCCAGAAGAAAGTTGAGAGGACGTCCTTTCGTTCGGAAACCCAGGCGACGGATTCCACGTGGAGAGGGTGAAGGGCGAACAAAGCCGCCACGAAAGCGCTCTTCAACGGCGCTTTGGTCATCCGGCAGAAAATGAGAAAGAGCAACAGTGTATTTGCAATGTGGAACAGGAGATTAGTCAGATGATGCCATCGCGGTTTCAACCCAAAGAGTTGAACATCGAGCATGTGGGACATCCATGTCACGGGATGCCAGTTTGCGGCATAACAGGTCGTGAATGCCCACCGAATTGCCTCTGTCGTAACACCATTGCGGATATGGATGTTTTCAGTTACGTATGAAGGATCGTCATAATTAATGAAATCGCACTGATTGACCTGCCAGAACGCCATAAGGGCGGCAATCGCCAGAAAAAGGCAAATCAGCGTGATTTGCTTGTTTCCTAACACATAACTAATCACCAGTTTATTCCCCGGCTTCTCAAGAATTTCTTAGCTTCTTCACTGTCAAATCTTGCCGCTGTTTTCATGTCCTCGATCTCTTTGCTGTCGTGGCCAAGTTTGCCGTAGGCGATACCCCGGTTATAATATATCTCCGCCTGTTTAGGGCTAAGCCCGATGGCCCTGTCATAATCCGCAATCGCCTGCCTCTGGTCGCCAAGCGCGCCATAGGCGCCACCCCGGTTATTATATGCCTCAGGATATTCAGGATTGATTTCGATGGCCCTGTCATAATCCGCAATCGCCCGCCTCTGGTCGCCAAGCGCGCCATAGGCGCCACCCCGGTTATTATATGCCTCAGGATATTCAGGATTGATTTCGACGGCCCTGTCATAATCTGCAATCGCCCGCCTGTGGTCGCCAAGCTTGTCATAGGTGACGCCCCGGTTATTGTAGACCTCAGCAGATTTAGGATCGATTGCGATAGCCCTGTCAAAATCAGGGATCGCCTGCCTCTGGTCGCCAAGCTTGCCATAGGCGATACCCCGGTTATTATAGGCCTCAGAATAATTAGGATTGATTTCGACGGCCCTGTTATAATCTGAAATAGCCCGTCTCTGCTCGCCAAGTTTGCCGTAGGCAAGTCCCCGGATGCTGTGGATAACTTCACTGGGGCTTGCTTCAAGGCTATGATCATACAGCGCGATGTTATTGCGCCAGTACCCTGCCTGTGTCCGTGTAACAATGAAAAGAGACAGAAGAACCAATCCCGACAAAATAAAAAGCGCCTCTTTGCGGGGTGTTGGGAACCGGGTGGGCCGCAATTTTTTCAAGAGTTCCGGAATGCCCCATGCCGCCATGACGAACAACCCGATCAGGGGGACATAGGTGTAGCGGTCAGCCATGGCTTGACCGCCGACCTGCACAATCCCAATGACGGGCACAAGCGTGCCGGCAAACCAGAGCCATCCCATAGCCAGGAAGGGAAGCCTGTTTGCCGTCCGGATAACCGAAATGGTGACTGCCATAAGGAGTAAAACCGCTCCCAGGACCTGCCATAGCGGCCACCACCCGGGGTGTGGATAATAAACGGCAAGATTAACCGGCCAGACGGTCTTTCCAATGTAGGCGATATAGGAAACGAAGGCGTTCGCGATACGAGCGCCCGGTGAAATTGCCTCGATAGTTCTGACCGCTCCTCCCTTTTGCTGGACGACAAATGTCACAATGCTTGAAAGCGCCGCCAGGACAAAAAGGGGCATTTTTTCCCAGAGCAGAGGACGAATCAACTCCCACTGGAAATTATGAACTGCTGGTTTTTCTTCTTTCACCATGCCCTTCGCGGTGCGCATCTTAGCCGATTCGCCCTTTCTTTTTTTCGCAGACAACTGCGCCCGCTCTCCGCTTCCCGTTCCCTGCCTGCTTGCCTTTGTACGGACCTCCCGAGCGGATTTTTTTGGCTCGAATCGATGCAGAGGCCAATAGTCCAAGAGCAGAAGGACAAAAGGAAAGGTCACCAGCATCGGTTTTGACATAAGACCTAAAACAAAAAATATGAGAATGGCCGAATAACGGAGGATACCCGTTCCCTCTCTTCCGTCCTCCGTCCGATGCTCGACATAATTGATATAGGCGCCCATGGCGAGCATCCAGAAGAAAGTTGAAAGAACATCCTTGCGCTCAGCCACCCAGGCGACGGATTCCACGTGGAGAGGGTGAATGGCGAACAAAGCCGCTACGAAAGCGCTCTTCCAGGGCGCTTTGGTCATCCGGTGAAAGAGGAAAAAGAGCAACAGCGTATTTGCAATGTGGAACAACAGATTAGTCAGATGATGCCATCTCGGCTTCAACCCAAAGAGTTGAACATCGAGCATGTGGGACATCCATGTCACTGGATGCCAGTTTGCGGAATAACCGGTCGTGAATGCCCACCGAATTGACCTAAGCGTAATGCCGCTCTTAACATGAAAGTTCTCGGTTACGTATGAGGGATCGTCGTAATTAATGAAATCACACTCATTGACCTGCCAGAACGCCATAAGGGCGGCAACCGCCAGAAAAAGGCAAATCAGCGGGATTTGCTTCTCGCCCAACATAGAACCATTCACCAGTCTATTCCCCGGATTCTCAAGAGTTTCTTGGCTTCTTCGCTGTCAAATTTCGCCGCTCTTTTCAGGTCTTCGATCGCCTTGCCGCCGTAGCCAAGTTTGCCGTAGGCGATTCCCCGGTTAAAATATGCCTTTGCATAGTCAGGATTGATCTCGATGACCCTGTCATAATCTGAAATCGCCTGCCTCTGGTCGCCAAGTTCGTAATGGACAACCCCCCGGTTAAAATATGCCTTTGCATAGTCAGGATTGATCTCGATGGCCCTGTCAAAATCTGAAATCGCCTGCCGCCGGTCGCCAAGTTCGCGATAGGCCGCGCCACGGTTGATATAGACCTCAGCAAATTTTGGATTGATTTCGATGGCCCTGTCATAGTCTGAAATCGCCTGCCTCTGCTCGCCAAGTTCGCCATAGGCCGCGCCCCGGTTGTAATAGGCCTCAGCATATTCAGGATTCATTTCGATGGCCTTGTTAAAATCCTGAATAGCCTGCCTCTTCTTGCCAAGTATGTCATAGACGGCGCCCCGGTTATTATAGGCCGCAGCATATTTTGGATTGATTTCGACGGCCCTGTCAAAATCTGAAATCGCCTGCCCGCGGTCACCAAGTTTGCCGTAGACGACACCCCGGTCATGATATGCGTTCGCATAGTCAGGATTGATTTGGATGGCCCTGTCAAAATCTGAAATTGCCTGCTCGTGGTTTCCAATTTCGCCATAGGCGTTACCCCGGTTGCAGAGGATAATGTCACTAAGGCCTGCAGCTTTAAGGCTGTGATCATACAAGGCGATGTTATTGCGCCAGTACCCTGCCTGTGTCCATGTAACAATGAGAAGAGACAGAAGAACCAATCCCGACGCCGCAAAAAGCGCCTCTTTGCGGAGTGTTGGGAACCGGTTGGGCCGCCATTTTTTCAAAAGCTCCGGAATGCCCCACGCCGCCATGACGAACAACCCGATCAGGGGGATATAAGTGTAGCGGTCAGCCATGGCTTGCCTGCCGACCTGCACAATCCCTATGACAGGCACAAGCGTGCCGGCAAACCAAAGCCATCCCACAATCAGGCAGGGAAGCTTCTTTGCCGTCCGGATAACCGAAACGGTGACTGCGATAAGGAGCAGAACCGCCCCCAGAGGCTGCCAGAGCGGCAACGATCCGGGATGAGGATAAAAAACGGCAAGATTAATCGGCCAGATGGTTTTTCCAATATAGACGATATATGAAACGCAGGCATTCGCAATACGAACGCCCGGTGGAAACGCCTCGATAGATTTGACCGCTCCTCCTTTTTGCTGGACGACAAATGTTACGATGCTTGAAAGCGCCGCCATGGCGAAAAGGGGCATTTTTTCCCAGATCAGAGGACGAATCGATGCCCATTGGAAATTCTGAGCCGCTGGTTTTTCTTCTTTCAGTATGCCCTGCCCGGTGCGCATCTTAGCCGATTCGCCCTTTTTTTTGTTCCCAGGCGACTGCGCCCGCTGCCTGCTTGCCTCTGTACTGATCTCCCGAGCGGATTTTTTTGGCTCGAAGCGCTGCAGGGGCCAGTAGTCCAAGAGCAGCAGGACAAAAGGAAAGGTCACCAGCATCGGTTTCGCCATAAGGCCCAGACCAAAAAATATGAGAACGGCCGAATATCGGAAAACGGAAGACGGAAAACCAAGAATATCCGTCTTCTGTCTTCCGTCCTCCGTCTTCTGTCTTCCGTCCTCCGTCCGATGCTCGACATAATGGACATAGGCGCCCATGGCGAGCATCCAGAAGAAAGTGGAAAGAACATCCTTGCGCTCGGAAACCCAGGCGACGGATTCCACGTGGAGAGGGTGAAGGGCGAACAGAGCCACCACGAAAGCGCTCTTCCAGGGCGCTTTGGTCATCCTGTGAAAAACGAAGAAGAGCAACAGCGTATTTACGATGTGGAACAGGAGATTAGTCAGGTGATGCCATTGCGGTTTCAACCCGAAGAGTTGAACATCGAGCATGTGGGACATCCATGTCACAGGATGCCAGTTTGATGCATAACCGGTCGTGAATGCCCACCGGATTGACTCAATCGTAATGCCGTTCTGAACATGAACGTTCTCGATTACATATGAGGGATCGTCATAATTGATGAAATCGCACTGATTGACGCGCCAGAATGCTATGAGAGCAGCAGCAGCGACAAAAAGACAGATCATCAGAACCTGTTTATTTTTTAACATGGAAGACATCGTGACCCAAGACCGCTGGCTGCTACCAGCTTATCCCTCTGCTTCTTAAAGAGTTCTTTGCATCTGCGCTGCCAAGTCTTGCCGCCTTTTGCAGGTCCTCGATCTCCTGCCTCTGGTTGCGAAGCATGCCATAGACGACGCCCCGGTTATTATAGGCATCAGCATATTCAGGATTGATCTCGATGGCCCTGTCAAAATCTGAAATCGCCTGCTTCTGATCGCCAAGTTTATGGTAGGCTACGCCCCGACCATTATAGGCATCAGCATATTTAGGATCGATCTCGATGGCCCTGTCAAAATCCTCTATCGCATGCCTCGGGTCGCCAAGTTCGCCATAGGCGATGCCCCTGTTATAATAGGCATCAACATATTTACCATTTATCACGATGGCCCTGTCAAAATCCAAAATGGCCTGCCTGTTATCGCGAAGTATGCCGGAGACAGCGCCCCGGTTATTATAGGCCTCATCATATTTAGGATTGATTTCGATGGCCCTGTCATAATCCGAAACCGCCTTCGCATATTCTCCACGCTTGAAATAGGCGACTCCCCGGTTGCCGTGGATAACGTCACTGGGGTTCGCTTTAAGGCTGTGATCATACAATGCGATGTTATTGCGCCAGTACCCGACCTGTGTCCGCGTCACAATCAAAAGAGACAGCATAACCAATCCCGACGCTGCAAAAAGCGCCTCTTTGCGGGGTGTTGGGAACCGGTTGGGCCGCCATTTTTTTAAAAGATCCGGAATGCCCCACGCCGCCATGACGAACAACCCGATCAGGGGGATATAAGTGTAGCGGTCGGCCAGGGCTTGAGCGCCGACCTGCACAATCCCTATGACGGGCACAAGCGTGCCTGTAAACCAGAGCCATCCCACAGTCAGGCAGGGAAACCCCTTTGCGGTCCGGATAACCGAAACGGTGACTGCGGTGAGTAGCAGAACCGCCCCCAGGACCTGCCAGAGCGGCAGCAATCCGGGATGAGGATAAAAAACAGCGAGATTAATCGGCCAGATGGTCTTTTCGATGTAGACGATATATGAAACGAAAGCATTCGCGATACGAATGCCCGGTGAAAATATCTCGACAGATTTGACCGCTCCCCCTTTTTGCTGGACGACAAACGTCACAATGCTGGAAAGCGCCGCCAGGGCGAAAAGGGGCATTTTTTCCCAGAGCAGAGGACGAATCGATGCCCATTGGAAATTCTGAGCCGCTGGTTTTTCTTCTTTCACCATGCCCTGCCCGGTACGCATTTTAACCGATTTGCCCTTTCTTTTTTTCGCAGACAACTGCGCCTGCTCTCTGCTTCCCGCTCTCTGCCTGCTTGCCTCTGTGCGGGTTTGCTGCGCGGATCTCTTAGGCTCTAAACGCTGCAGAGGCCAGTAGTCCAAAAGCAGCAGGACAAAGGGAAAGGTCACCAGCATCGGTTTCGCCATCAAACCTAAAGCAAAGAATATGAAAACAGCCGAATAACAGAAAACGGAAGACGGAAAACGGAGGATACCCGTCCGCTTCTCTCCTTCCTCCGTCCGACGCTCGACATAACGGATATAGGCGCCCATGGCAAGCATCCAGAAGAAAGTGGAAAGAACATCCTTCCGCTCAGCCACCCAGGCGACGGATTCCACGTGGAGAGGGTGAAGAGCGAACAGAGCCGCTACGAAAGCGCTCTTCCAGGGCGCTTTGGTCATCCGGCAAAAAATTAAAAAGAGCAACAGCGTATTTGCAATGTGGAACAGGAGACTGGTCAGATGATGCCATCGCGGATTCAGCCCAAAGAGTTGAACATCGAGCATGTGGGACATCCATGTCACGGGATGCCAGTTTGCGGAATGACCGGTCGTGAATGCCCACCGCATCGACCCCATCGTAATTCCGCTCTTAACATGAATGTTGTCGGTTACGTATAAGGGATCGTCGTAATTAATGAAATCGCACTGATTGAGCTGCTGGAACGCTATAAGGGCAGCAACCGTCAGGAAAAGGCAAATCAGCGGGATTTGCTTGTTTGCTAACATAAAACCGATCCAATTCAGCTCACCGGTTTATTCCCCGGCTTCTCAAGAATTTTTTGGCTTCTTCGCTGTCAAATTTCGCCGCTGTTTTCATGTCCTCGATCGCCTCGCTGTCGCGGCCAAGCCCAGAGAAGGCAATACCCCGGTTATAATATGCCTCTGCACGTTTAGGGTTGAACTCGATGGTCCTGTCAAAATCTGAAATCGCCTGCCCCAGGTTGCCAAGTTCGCCATATACGACGCCCCGGTTATTATAGGCGTCAGCATATTCAGGATCGATTTCGATGGCCCTGTCATAATCTGAAATCGCCTGCCTGCGGTCGCCAAGTTTGCCATAGGCGGCGCCACGGTTGATATAGGCCAACGCGGTTTCAGGATCGATCGCGATGGCCCTGTTAAAATCTGAAATCGCCCGCCTCTGATCGCCAAGCTGGCGATAGGCGGCGCCACGGTTGATATAGGCCAACGCGAGTTCAGGATCGATCGCGATGGCCCTGTCATAATCTGAAATCGCCTGCTTCAGGTTGCCAAGTTCACCATAGGCGATACCCCGGTTATTGTGGATCTTATCATTACGATTGGTGACTTTCAGGGCATGATCATACAGCGTGATATTATCCCGCCAGTACCCGACCTGAGTCCATGTAACAATGAAAAGAGACAGAAGAACCAATCCGGAAGACGCAAAAAGCGCCTCTTTGCGGGCTGTTGGGAACCGGGTGGGCCGCCATTTTTCCAGGAGTTCCGGAACGCCCCACGCCGCCATGACGAACAACCCGATCAGGGGGACATAAGTGTAGCGGTCAGCCATGGCTTGAGCGCCGACCTGGACAATCCCTATGACGGGCACAAGTGTGCCCGTAAACCAGAGCCATCCCATAGTCAGGTAGGGAAACCTCTTTGCCGTCCGGATAACTGAAATGGTGACCGCGATGAAGAGTAGAACCGCCCCCAGGATCTTCCATAGCGGCCACCAGCCGGGGTGAGGGTAATAAACAGCGAGATTGACCGGCCAGATGGTCTTTCCAATGTATGCGATATAGGAAACGAAGGCATTCGCAATACGAGCGCCTGGTGAAAACGCTTTAATGGATGCTACCGCTCCTCCTTTTTGCTGAGCGATGTACGTCACTATGCATGAGAGGGCTGCAAGCGCAAGAAGTGGGATTTTTTCCCGGACCAGAGGGCCAACCAATGCCCATTGGCATTCATGATCCGCTGGTTTAGCTTCTTTCACCAAGCCCTGCGCGATGCGCATCTTAGCCGATTCGCCCTTTTTCTTTTTTGCAGACAACTGCTCCCGCTCTCCGCTTCCCGCACCATGCCTGCTTGCCTCTGTGCTGGTTTGCTCCGCTGATTTCTTAGGCTCTAAGCGCTGCAGAGGCCAGTAGTCCAGAAGGAGCAGGACAAAAGGAAGGGTCACCACCATCGGTTTCGCCATAAGGCCTAAAGCGAAAAATATAAGAACGGCCAAATAACGGAAAACGGAGAACGGAGAACGGAGGATACCCGTCCGTTTCTCTGCGCCCTCCGTCCTCTGTCTTCCGTCCTCCGTCCGATGCTCGACATAGTGGACATAGGCGCCCATGGCAAGCATCCAGAAGAAAGTTGAAAGGACGTCCTTTCGCTCGGACACCCAGGCGACTGATTCCACATGGAGAGGGTGAAGGGCGAACAGAGCCGCCACGAAAGCGCTCTTCCAGGGCGATTTGGTCATCCGGCAGAAAATGAAAAAGAGCAGCAGTGTATTTGCAATGTGGAACAGGAGATTAGTCAGATGATGCCATCGGGGTTTCAACCCAAAGAGTTGAATATCGAGCATGTGGGACATCCATGTCACTGGATGCCAGTTTGAGCCATAGCCGATTGCGAATGCCCACCGAATTGACCCGATGGTAACGCCATTCTTGACATGAATGTTGTCGGTTACGTATAAGGGATCGTCATAATTAATGAAATCGCACTGATTGAGCTGCTGGAACGCCATAAGGGCGGCAACCGCCAGAAAAAGGCAAATCAGCGGGATTTGCTTGTTTCCTAACATTAGATTATGCATGGGTTAGCGCGAAATTTATGGCTCATTATCGCCGATCTCATTTTATGTCCGACGTAAAACCTTTACTGCTGATATGGATATCGTCGAATTTCTGAGCGGCGCTCTGGGTTAGAACGGTTTTATCGCCACACGACAAGTATGCCACGCCCTTGTCGTATGTTACATCACAGTCTTTATTCAGAAGAAAAGCCTCGAAAACGGCCTTCTTTTTAAACCCGCCATCCTCAAGCCGGGCCAGGTAGGTCTTGGCCTGATCGTAGACTTTGAATCCCTGCGGAGCCACGAGACCAATAGCCAGCCCGATGATGGTCAGCACGACGAGCAACTCCAGCAGGGTGAAACCCTCGTATGATAGACTTATAAACAGCCCTGTGCGATGTCCGCCGCGTAGCGCGGAAGGGGACCGCCGCAGAGGGTCTATCAGCCTCCTGGGGCGTTGGCGGGGCGCCTTCCGTCCGGGGCCGGAGCGAATCCCTGCGGCCTTCAACTCAACATCCCGCATAGATTGGGTAGTCTCACGACATGATTTCATTAATGCTGACCAGGGCCAATGCTATCGCCACCACAATGAACCCGACAAACCCCCCCAGAATCAGGATGATAGCAGGTTCGAGCCAGGTGGTGAGCGTCTTTACATCCCGTTTGAAACTAAGGAGGAACCGGGTTCCCAGCTCCTGCATGATATCGCCCAGGCGCGCCGAATTCTCGCCGACTATCATGAGGGAGATGACGTCGGGAGGAATCGTGCGGCTGTCCGACCAAACCGCGCTCAGCTTGTTCCCCTTCTTCACTTCTTCTATGCTCTGTTCCAGAAGAGATTTGAGCGCCGGCAGGCGAGCGACCCGCGCTGTCTGCCGCAATGCCCTCGCCAGGTCGACACCCCCGTTGAGCATCATGCCGAACGAGGTGAAAATATTCGCTATATCCAGGCTGAGGACAAGATCTCGCGTTACTGGAAGACGGAGGAACAGATTCATTATCTTCTTTTTTATTACAGGCAGGAAAAATATCACTGCCGTTACGGCGCCGCAAAAGACGCAAAAGATCCCGAACAGGTGCTCCCGAAAGTATTTGCCCGCATGGAAAACCATGACCGACAGGGCAGGAAGCCTCTCCATTTCGCGTGGCCCGAAAATATTGGAGAAAGTGGGCAGGATTAACCCAAAAATGAGGGAGAGGGCAGCGAAGGACACCAGGACCAGGAATGCAGGGTAGGCCATGGCGGTTCTGATTTCCGAAAGCAGAGCCGACTTGAAATCCAGGTATTCTTTCAGCTTGACCAAAGCCGAACCGAGGTCGCCGACCTCTTCGCCCACCGAGATGATATTGGTGTAGAACTCAGGGATATCGAGCTTGATTTTGGTGGAGGTCTCCTTGATGGCTGCTGAAAACTGCTTGCCGGTCTTGACTGCTTTGAGCACATTTTGCCAATAGTTGACGGCGCTTGCCTTCTGGTTGGTCCTGACGATAAGCTGAAGCGCCTGATCTAGCTTCATTCCTGAGGTGATAAGATGCTTGAGTTCTTCTATTCCGGAGGTAAGGTTTTTTTCGGTAAATCTCCCACCCTTCAAGCTTATCTTTCTCTGCTTGACTTTAAGCAGTGTGATATCCTTCTTTCGGACCTCGGCCAGAAATTTATCACGCTCGCCCCTAAAGCGCCCCTTTACCTTTTGACCCTGCGCCGTGGCGCCCTCGTAGATAAATTCTCCAGATCGCCCCGTGGGCATCATAAAGGACCTTTTCCGTCTAACTCATTACATATATTGTTAACGTAAAGTTCGCGATCTTACGTTATCCGCAAGACCTCGTCCAAGGCGACAATCCCGTTTAACGCCTTAATAAGCCCATCCTGTTGCATCGTTCTATAGCCGAGCTTATTGGGATCGTCAAAATTTTTGTCCTGTTCGAACTCGGCCTGCACCTGGTTCGCAAAGGGAATGATTTCAGTAATAGCCATACGGCCGATGTACCCGGTATGGTTGCACTTATCACATCCTACAGGTTTCCTGAGTTTTGGATCGTCCAGGCTGTAGTAGGTTTTGAGTTCTTCGAACCGCAAGGAGGCGAGCATCTCAGGGGCGACATCCACGGGCTTGGCGCAATAAGGACAGAGTTTTCTAACCAGACGCTGCCCCATCAGGGCGATGATGGACGCCTTCAGAAGAAAGAATTCGATTCCCATGTCGACCAAACGCGTGATTGAACTCAGGGCCGTATTCGTGTGCAATGTGGACAGGACCAGGTGCCCGGTGAGTGCGGCCCGAATGGAAATCTCCGCTGTTTCCGCGTCTCTGATCTCGCCAACCATGATGATATCCGGGTCTTGCCGCAGGATGGACCGCAGGGAGTGGGCAAAAGTGTAACCTATATCGGGACGGACCTGAATCTGGTTGATTCCCTCCAACTCGTATTCAACCGGGTCCTCCACAGTAACGATCTTGGTGGTGTCCGTCACCAGTTCGTTGAGGATGGAGTAGAGCGTGGTGGTTTTTCCTGAACCGGTCGGCCCGGTTGTCAATATGATGCCGTTGGGCCTTGCCGCGATTTCCCGCAAAAGAGAAAGGTGGTCAGGGAAATACCCCAGGCCTTCCAGGGAGCATTGGATATCTTCCTTGCCCAGGAGGCGAAGAACGAAGCTTTCTCCAAAGGAGGTGGGCACCGAGGAACTACGAATATCCACCTGCTTTCCGCCCACCCGGATGGAAATCCTTCCATCCTGTGGCAACCGGTTTTCCGCGATATTCATACCCGAGAGGAGCTTCAGCCGGGTTATCACCGCCAACTTCACCCCCGATGAAACATGTTCGACGGTCGTCATGACCCCATCGACGCGGAACCTCACTTTCATGAATTTCTTAAAACATTCGAAGTGGATATCCGAAGTGCGGGATTGAACAGCCCTGGAGAGCAGAGTGTTAACCATCCGTATCACCGGGGCTTCGGAGGCCAATTCCCGCAGTTTGTCAATTTCGTCGTCCAGGTCGGAAACGCCTTTTTCTTCTTCATCGAGCATTAGTTCCGACTCGAGGGCCAGCCTCAGGTCCCGCAGTTCCTCTTCGGTTCCCAGAAAGAGCCTGACCGGCTTGGACGCCAGCCGCTCGACCATGGAGAAGATCTCCAGATTGAAGGGATCGTTGGTGGCAAGCCATATTTCATCCTGCCCCCCGCTGAGAAGAAACACATTGTTTTTGAGAAGAAATTCCGCTCTGATTGTCGATACGCTCAAGAGCTGGGGCCGTTCGGGAAGATCGGACAACCGTCCCAGCTCCATACATTCACAAAGGCTGTTCATGAGCTGGCCTTCTGTGATCAGGCCCATGTTGAGCATTATATGGCCCAGCCTGCCGCCATATTCCTTCTGGACGTTTCGAGCCTGCTCCAGGTCGCATTCCCTGCAGTAACCCGCTCGCAAGAGGGTCTCGTCCAATAAAGCCATTTTGCCTTCTCGATTTCAGCTAAAAGTCGGCCGTTCCTGTTTGTGAACGGTAAATTTATGCAAGGGTTCACCACAACATTTCATGTCCCGTTGGGACACCCTAAACCATGAAAAGATTTGTAGGGTGGGCTAAGTGGAGCGCAGCCCACCACGCCTCTTCGAAGCAGCAAATCATGTCCGTGCGGTGAAGCCTCCGGAAATTTTGCCCTCACCCGGAGTGGCCCAGAAAATCTGCAATCACTTGTTTGAGACCGCCAAAAAATCCCATAGCGCGCGCCAGCCGATAGAACCGGCTTGTTTCAATCTTGGAGAAAACACCCCGTGCGGCATCCACGAGCCGTGTAAGTTCCACGATCTGCTCCAAGCGGGCATTAACGAGCCGAGTGAGTTGGGTTAGCTGCTCAAAGCGCGCATTCCGGTCCGATTCCGACTCCACCAGAAGCCGTGTCAGTTCGGTGATCTGCTCATAGCGCGCATTCCGGTCCGATTCGGATTCCACCAGGAGCCGTGTCAATTCCGTGGTCTGCTCTAAGCGGGCATTACGGTCTGATTCGGATTCACGAAGAAGTCTTGTGAGCCGTTGGATCTGCTCGTACCGCAACTCCCGGTCCTCTTCGGACCCCACCAGGACCCGTGTAAGTTCGGCAATCTGCTCTAGGCGGGCATTCCGGTCTGATTCCGATTCAATAAGGAGCCGGGTGAGTTCTGTGATCTGCTCCAGGCGGGCATTCCGGTCCGATTCGGATTCCACCAGGAGCCGGGTAAGCTCGGTGATCTGCCCTAAGCGGGCATTCCGGTCTGATTCGGATTCCACCAGGAGCCGGGTAAGCTCGGTGATCTGCCCTAAGCGGGCATTCCGGTCTGATTCGGATTCCATCAGGCGCCGTGTTAGTTCGGTGATCTGCTCTAAGCGGGCAACCCGGTCGGATTCGGATTCTCGAAGAAGTCTTGTGAGCACTTGGATCTGCTCGAACCGCAACTCCCGGTCCTCTTCGGACGCCACCAGGAGCCGTGTAAGTTCGGTGATCTGCTCCAAGCGGGCATTTCGGTCCTCTTCGGATTCCATCAGGAGACGTGCAAGTTCGGTAATCTGCTCCAAGCGGGCATTCCGGTCGGATTCGGATTCCGTCAGGAGCCGTGTAAGTTCGGTGATCTGCTCCAAGCGGGCATTCCGGTCCGATTCGGTTTCCATCAGGAAAAACCGTGTCAGTTCGTTGATCTGCTCTAAGCGGGCATTTCGGTCTGATTCGGATTCCATCAGGAGCCGTGTCAGTTCTGTGGTCTGCTCTAGGCGGGCATCCCGGTCTGATTCGGATTTCATCAGAAGCCGTGTCAATCCCGTGGTCTGCTCTAAGCGGGTATTCCGGTCCTTTTCCGATTCCACCAGGAGCCGTGTAAGTTCGGTGATCTGCTCCAAGCGGGCATTCCGGTCTGATTCCGATTTCATCAGGAGCCGCGTCAGTCCCGTTGTCTGCTCTAAGCGGGCATTCCGGTCTGATTCCAATTCATGAAGAAGTCTCGTGAGTTGTTGGATCTGCTCGAACTGCGACTCCCGGTCCTCTTCAGATTCGCGCAAACGGCGCTCGAGTTTCTGAATGTTATCCAGGCGGGCAGCCCTGTCCGCCTCCGATTCACGAAGAAGTTTGGTAAGATTCCGTATCTGGTCCAGACGCGCCCGGCGGTCATTGTCCGATTCCACCAGGAGCCGTGACAGGTCCACGCTCTGCTTGAGGAAAGATTTCCGTTCGGCCTGCACATCCTTTTTCAACTGATCGAGGCGCCGGACCGCCTGCTCAAAAAAATCCCGCAGGTCGGCGGACTGGACCTTCTGTTCGACCACCCGGAAACTTTGCCGCCCACCGCGAAGATCTTGCAGGAATTGCTCTATTTCGGGGAGGACCTTCTCGAAGGAAATTCCGCGCACACAAAGCGCTTCACTGAAAACGCACTCCCAGTTGCAATAGAAACAGGGCATCGGAGTTACGAAAACCCGGCCTGTCTGAGCGGCCGGCAGAAACCTCGGCCAATGTCCGCCGCCGAAAAACGCGATCACCGGCCGTTCAAAGGCTGCCGCCGCATGCATCAGGCCGGTATCGTTGCCCAGGTAAAATAATGACTTCCGCGTCAGGGCCGCGGCAAGAGGCATTTCTCCGTCCATGCCGAGCCACACCCTTGGGTGGGCCCCTGCCTGTTCCGCCAAGCGGAACACATTGTCGACGATTGAGCGCTCGTTTTCATGACCTGTTATCAGGGCCGGTATGCCAAAGATTTGCTCAATCCGGGCGATAAGTCCGGCAAAGTGAGCTTCCGGCCACGCTTTTATCGAAATGTTGGCCGTTCCGGCGGGGGCGCACAGCAGGTATTGCTCTTCGGACAGACCCCGTTGGGCTAAAACGCGGGCGGCCAATTCCGACAAATCTCCGTTGAGAATGAGCTGCGGGGACCGCAGGGACCGCTGCTCGCCTGTGAGTTGTTCCAGGAGCACCCGGTATTTTTCCGTTTCGTGCACCAATTCTTCCACTTTAACGACGACATCGTAAACGGGAAAAGAGAAGCCGATACCCAACCGATCCATGAAGGAGTCCAACTGAGCCGGCATTGCTTCACCCGAGCCCAGCGCAACTCGGAGAGCAGGCGCAGTGGCGGCGCCGACGACATCGTCGAGCCATGTTCTGCTGTAAGCCGTGAACAGGACAAGGTCGTAGGAATTGCCCCGCAAAGAGGTGACAAAGGGCGCCAGCTCCTCCTGCCGCGGGACTTGGGCGAAGGGATTTATGGAAGTCGTCTCCCAATGAAGGCGCCGGGGAAACATTTCCGCAAGCTGATCGTAGTCCTTTCTCACCAGGAGAGTGACAGAGGCTTCGGGGGCCATTTCCAGCACAGCCGAGACGAACCCCTCCACGAGCACCAGGTCTCCAAAGGTATCGAAGCGAGGGATAAGGATATTTCTGGATGACTTAATGGACAAACCAGTATTCATCTCTCTCTCGTGATTGCGGCGCCGCTCGTTTCTGGCCTCAATATGAACTCTTCAACTATACTATGTGTTTGGTCGAAAGGCCAGAGCGGCGTCAGTCCGGAAACCCGGTAAGCTCCCCGGCATATGGGCATAAAGTCCACCTTTTCTAAAAAGGAGATCCTTTCGCCCCCTTGGCCGATGCCAGCTAATATATCAAACGCGGCCACGCAGGTCAATTTTTCCGGTTGCCGGGTTTTTCAGGACAACTATGTAGGAACACCCGAAAACGGTCTCTTCGATCGACATAAGCCTCCCGGAGGGGGGTATAAGGCGTTCCAGAGACTCCCGGCTGAACAGGACGACATGATAGAGAGGCCTTAGCACAACCGGGGGACAGGCCCTCCAGCCATCGAAAACAACAGTCTGGAAGAAGGCCCTGCCACCTTCCTTGAGTACGCGCATGGAATCCGAGAGCATTTTCCCAGGGTCGTAGAGATGTTCGAGAACATCGTTTGCAACCAGCACGTCATAAGACGCAGCCGCGATCTGCTCAAGGGACGAGCACCTTATGTCAAGCCCCGTCTTCTCCCTTGCCCGGGACGCCATCGCATGGTCCAGCTCCAGTCCGGTCACCTGGAAACCGGCGCCAGCCAGTTCCTTGAGGAAACGCCCGTGGGACGATCCGACCTCGATCAGCCTGCCGCCGGAAAAGCGCCGGAGTATGGCCGCCATCCATATCGGGATTCTGTCATGGGCGTCGGTTTCATACCTTCGCCAGAGGGGCGGCAGTCCGATCGCGACCTGGTGGGCGTCGAAATATGCCTCGCCATAAAGCTCTTCGAGATATGTGGGCGCGAGGACGCACCTGAGCAAAAGGCAGCCGCATGTCCGGCAAAGCTGATAATCGCCGTGCGCCGGAAGCTCCACCAGCGCATCCGAACCGCACCAGCACCGGACGACTTTGCAGTACCGGCGGCTCTTCCGGGGATACCCCTCGGACGCCAAAAAAGAATCCATCGAAGTGTTTTCAACTTCCACGCCTAGGCCTATGCCCATCTCTGGTCCTTTGTGCTCAATCGGTGGGCGTCGTGGGTGGATAATCGCTTCTTTGTCCCATTGAGTAAAGGGTTCATTCTGCCGGGATATAATGGCTAAATGTCATCGGTAACTGCGCGATACCATGGAAAGGAAGGAGTCTGCCCGGATCCGCCGTAACGACGATGGGACCCAGGAGTTCATGGCGGTCATGCAGAAAACCGGCATTGGGGCCTCCAACAGCCGAAGGCTCTGCCGCACCGAGGCTAAAAGTATATTCTCCGGGCTGAACATTAAACTGGACAGTAAGGACCACTACAAGTTCCTGGCCCGGAGACATATCCGGCAACCTATGGCCGGATTGCTTGGCGCCTCCGGCAAAAACCAGATTACCCAAACGATCGTAGAGGTGAATTCCGCAGTTCGGGTCGATTATTGCTGAAGTGGCCCGGACGATGACGTGAAAAGAAAGTCTTTCAAGCACGGAGACATTCATCCCGGGATGTCCGCCTAAATCTGTGACGCATGCGCCAATCAATAATAGGCCCCCTGCCCCGTGGTTGTGGCGGCACCCGTTGCCCAGAATATTACGAGCCATGATTTCAGCCGGTTTCAATCCACCATCCGGCTTGGGAGCCTCAACCGCGCTTTCGGCCCCGTCAAACGGCGCCTGGTCATGAGGAGGACAGATGCTCCGCAATCCGGTGGCGCCATAATACCTGCTCACCGCCTCGACTGAATCGCCACAAAACTCGATTGCGCCATGTCTGAGCAGGATAGCCCGCTGACAAAGGTGCTGCACTGCCGCCATGTCGTGTGAGACAAAAATGCAGGTGTTGCCCCCTGAAATCATCTCGCGCATCTTGGAGAAACTCTTCTGCTGGAAAAAGATGTCCCCAACGCTCAACGCCTCGTCGATTATCAGCACCTCCGGCTCCATAAACACGAACATGGAAAAGGCAAGCCGCACGTACATTCCGGACGAATAAAGCTTGATCGGACGGTCGAAGAAATCTCCCAGTTCGGCAAATGACTCAATTTCCGGCATGCGTTCCTCGATCAAACGCGCTTCGAAGCCGAGCAGGCAGGCGCTGTTTATCAGATTCTGGCGGCCGGTCAGTTCCACGTTAAACCCCGTTCCTAATTCGAGCAGCGACAAAACCTTGCCTTGCACCTGAAAAACACCGGCTGTAGGATCGAGCACCCCGGTCAATATCTTTAGCAGCGTGGTTTTTCCTGCGCCGTTAGGACCGATGACGCCGAGGCACTCGCCGCGACCCATCTCAAACGATATGTCCTTTAGCGCCCAAAACTCCTGGTACCGCTTCTTGCCGGAATCCACCCAGTCCAAAGCCCGATGCCATGGGTTGCTATAAATCTTGAACGCCTTAGAAAGGTCTTTAGCGCTTATAACAGGTTCCATTGCGACAAAGTCTCTCCTGCTACAGGACATCCCGGATTTCCGACCTTAACCTGATAAGCGTTAGATAGCCCAGGATGCTGAACCCGGCGGCTATACAGAACATGATTGCAAAAGAGCTCCAGTGCGGCCATGCGCCTTCGACAATTATGTTCTGAGAAGCTCTGACGAAATAAAAAACCGGGTTCAAATAAAGCATACTCCGGGCCCACTCGGGCAAGATCGATTCCACGTAAACGATGGGGGTCACCCAGAACCACAATTGCAGGAAAAGCGTCAATGCCTGGCTGATGTCTCTGAAAAATGTGTTCATCACCCCCAGAAAAAGCCCCAGCCCGAAACCGAATCCCTGCAGCAGTAAAAGGACCAGTGGCAAAGCCAGCCATGACAGGGCTGGAGAGTGGCCCAAGAATATACACACTACAATGAAAAGAGCAACACTGATGGCAAGGTTCATGAAACAGCTCGATGCGTTCTGAATAACGAACACCTGCTCGGGGATAGAGACTTTTTTCAAGTAATTTGCATTGGCGATAAATGAGCCTGTGCAGCGGGTCACGGTTTCACTGAACCCCATCCAGGGGATTAAGCCTGAACATAGATAAATAGCAAACCCAAAACCTGAAGATAAATTGGGGATTCTCGCCGGTATCAGATGAGAGAATACAAGCGTGTAGAGCAGGATTTGAAAAAGAGGATGAATGGCGTTCCACAAGAAACCCATGGCCGAACCCACATATCGAAACCAGAGATCTCTCCATGCGTTTTCCCAGATAAACCTTCGGTAAGTCCACGAACTGAGGATCATCCCTGCATCCTGTTTATGAGACCCGCGTTTTGCCCGTTATTTTTTCCGCAATACCGCAGCCCCTGCCGTAACCGGGCCAGGGAAACGGCATTTTCCGTCTTTTTCCACCAATATGTCATCTGGGCGCAGACCCCATCCGGGGTTTTCTGCATTCACCCCAAATGCGGGGTGTTCCCAAATCGTTTGGGTAAACTTTTTTATGGTCAAGACTCCACTGCTCCGCCAGGGAAGACTTAGTCCCCGGGATGGCGGGCGAAGACGCAATGAGATCAGGAACGTTCCGCCACTCCGCAGGGCCTTCGCAGCTTCAGCGACCATTGTATCTTGTCCGGGGCAAGGCTCGGCGGCGGAAAAACATGTCACCACATCGTAGCACTGTTCGGGAATACGGACTTCATTGATAGAGGGGACCTGCCAATCCACTTTTAGACCGGTCCTTCGGCGGACCTCCTCCCATTGGGCCGTCCGCATGCCCCGTTTTCCCACAAGTTCCACCTGTGCCCCCAGGCTTGCCATGAACCAGGGCATGGGATTCAAATCGCTGTCCATATCCAGCAGGCGGACCTGCGACCAGTCCGCCCCGTCGAAAGCGTTGAACAAAAACCAGGGGTATTCCCAGCCTTCCAGCGTGGTGGAGAGCCGGCGCAGGCCCCACCTCTCCGCAAAGCAGTTCAAGGTGAGCATTAAATCTTGAAAGGAACCGGAACAAAACTCGGCTTTACTGGCCAGTGCGAATTTTTTCGTCCCCGAGGTCCGACCGGATTTCTTGGCCATACTCGAGGTCCCCGTCGCCCTCCCGGTTTGGAAAATGCTTTCTAGGATGGCCGACCGGTATCGACCCGCACTTTCCTCCCGCAGGTGGATGAGCCTTTCTCCTTCAGCTTTCTGTCCCCTGATTCCGTCTTCAATAAGGTCAACAACCTGACCGGCTTTCGCTTCCATGGCATAGAGGCTCGGGATCCCAATGAAATCTCCTATCATGAGCCTCGTGTCATTGCCAATGATTACGGTAGGCCGGCCGAAGCCTGCGGCGCATACTGCCCCGTGGACGCGGTTTGATACGACGGCCGAACTTTTTGCGTACACATGCAGGTAATCGCGCCAGGAACCGGAAAGGAAAATGACTTCTCCCTCGCCGCGGTAGCGCTCCATGAAAGCTTTCTCCGAAGCGTCATGAGCAATGAACAAAAGGCGATGATATTTCCTTAGCGATTTGACCAAAGCCTGGCAGACAGCATTCCATACATCGTCGTCGAAGTCATCGCGCAACCTGAAGTGCCCGCCCAAAGGCATAAGGTTGACCCCTACGACCCCTCCGAAAGTTCCCTTGAAATTGGTCCTGCGCGCCGCATGAAGCGCCGCGCAGGGCAGGGCCTCATGTTCGACGCCGAGTGCGCACAGTATCTGGGAAGCCAGGGGGTCTCTCACAGACGTCCATCGGCAGGCGGCGGCGGCTTTTCGTGCAAATTCCACGCAACGAGGATCTGATAGAAAAGTGTGGGCGAAATCGGGATAAGGCTGACAGGCGCCGGCCGCAATGTTCAAAATCGGCTTTTGCGGGCCAAGCGCAAAAATGCGCTTTTCCCACAACTCCTCTGCCCATTCGACAGAATAACTGGAGCTCTCGCCTATTTTCCAGTACACNNAAGATCCCCTCACGGATAAACTCGTCCCCTACGTTGACCCCAAGGGTGGTCATGAAAGCGATTTTTGGGTCGTTCAACATACTCAATGCCGGCCTGTTGCGGAAATCGGCGTATAGTTTCAGGGCTTCGGACTAAAATGTGCGATCCGGAAACCTAATGTTTTAGCTCGGATTACTCTGATCTCAATTAGTAACGGTCCTCGAGTCGCCGGTGTTCAGGGGAACCAAAATACTTCAGCGCATCACGGCAAGTCCGCTCCATGCTTAACGATTAGACTTATACACCATCTTTTTCGTTAAAACAACCTGAGTCACGGGCCAGCTTTCATCTCCCAATGGCGGCGCCACCTTCCACGGCGGCGCTCTTCGCATCACGCAAGAGGGTCTCTTTATGTGCGAACCACCATCGCCATGGCTCCGCTTCATAGTTTCAGGAACAAAAAAAGGAGGCGGATCGAAATCCGCCCCCTCATAAGATCGCTCACCGCAAAGCGTTGCTACTGGAGCGACGCAGGCGCACGGTGGACAACGTTGGGATTGACAGTTACCTGGACATTTCTCTTCTCGCCACTCGGTTCATTCGGGTCTGTCTGGACACACTGCATATCCACGCCCAGAACCGTAGATTCGACATTCACCCTTGCGGAGTACCTGGTGCCTATAGGCTCGTTAAGAGTTACGCCCATATTCTGAGGTACAGGCGTATATGTTGGAGCAGGCCCAAACAGTGTTATAGTGTCGCCGGAAAAGAGCATCAGCGCGGTATGATTGGGCGGGATGGACCATACGCCCTGACCGATGCCCATTACATTATAACCATCTTCCGAAGACAGGATGTCCACGGTTACGGCTGCGTTCCCGTTAGGATCGGTGGTGGACGAAAGAGCCGCAGCCGGGCTGAAGTTGTTTATGGTGCAGAATGTCTGGACCCCTGGACTTCCATTAGCCGTATTGAGGTAAGGAATATAGAAGCTGGTTGCGTTGTTGTTCAGGCACCAGGCGGTGACACCAGCGGTAGGGGTCCCAACGATGTACCGCTTGTAACAGGAACTCATGTCGGTGCTGCTCCCGGAGCCGCCGGTAAGGAGCACAGTAGCGGTCTCACAGCCCGGAACGATTTCCGTGCCAAGAGGCCAGGTCGGGCCTAGCGAGCCTCTCCAGTTATCGCAAAGGCTCAGCCTTTTGATGGCGAGATCTGTGGTGAGACCAGGAGCGTTGCTTGCACAGATCTTCATATCGTAACCCGGAACGAACAGGGACTGGGAGTTTCCGGGGTGGGGCGCAATGGAGGTGGATTCAGAATCGTAATCCAACTCAGCAAGTCCGGCAAGATTCCCGGCTGCGGTAATGGTGATGCCTTCCGTCGTAGACGAACTTACAAGCTCCCCACCGCAGTAGCCATTGAATGCCGCTGACGACGTTACTCCCGGATAAGTTACTGCGACTTTCTGGCCCAGGTTCTCGTTGCTGGTTATAAGCAACCCGGCGTATGCGCAGTCTTTAGTGTCATAGGGCGGAACAGGGGGCTTGGGCGCCGTCGGAACAAAGGTGGTCATGTTGCTTGCGAAATCGATGGCCGTGCTATCCGGATACAGAAATGCCGTGAACTGATTCGCCAGCACAACGATAGGGGCGCACGACCACACGTTGGGATCGTTGGGGCTCGACACGCTGTTTACGCACAGCGTGAAGGTATTTCCGGCCACACTTCCCGGAGGCAACTGCACCTGATTCTTCAAGGCCCCGGCATTGGGCAGTTCAGGACCGGTACAGGGCGTCACCTGGAAAGAATAGGCGGTTGTTGGGGAAAGGCTGTTGACCAAGTAAATATCCTGCGTGGCCGCGTTGGGGAAAGTGTTTTGTGCAATAAAATTATAAATGGTAGCGGTCGTGAAATCGCAAATATAGACCGGGAGATTCGTATTCCACGACGCACCATTGTTCAAGGTGAGAGAGAGCGTCGTGCCGGTCGTAATCGCGTAGGGGGGTGTGGGGGGGCTGGTCGTCGTGTTGCCCAACGAAGTATACGAATTAAGTATGACCGACACGGGCGTGGGCGACGTGCACCCGATCAGCTCGGCGGCCACCGTGAAGGGAGTGATTTGCAGACCGATGTTTGTCGGTGAGGCAAACGCTGGACCTGCAATCAAGCATACTGCCGCAAGTATAGCAAAGGCAGACAATAATTTCTTCATCTCTTTCCTCCTTAGGATCTTTCCTGTAAAGCAACCGGAACATTAAATTAGATACACTAAACGATCAAACGATCCTTAATCTCACCCCTTTTTCCTCCTCTTTCCTCCTATTCATCACCTCCTTCATAATTCGTTTGCACCTTGCCTGTTTTTCTGTCCTGTAATGCGAAGCTGAAACAGCAACATTCTGGCGCCAGGCACACGCACCCCCCCTTGCGGACTGCGCCAACCCGGCCCGCGCCCTGCTGTCGCTGCACTCCTTTTCCATGTCGAGAAACTATCCTCGAAGCGCGCTCCGTGATGCAAACCGGCTCGCCAACCCTGCCTGTAACCGCCAAGTCCGGAAACCGCGCCGAACCGGCTCACAGAGGATGGTCACGGAGTTTACAGCCGACGCCTTGACTATTTCCCACATCTATTTATAACCTGTCAAGTATTTTGTGATTATTTTTTGAGGTCATGAGACTTCTTTACCCCAAAGGTTGCCATTACTTGAATTAATTTTGACGAAAAAAAGCTAAGACAGACCTGCATGCAACGCAACTTGCCGATTTTAGGCCGCTGCCTGCCGGGATTTTCCTTTGCAGCGCCTCGAAAAGATTAGGCCCTGCCGGCGGTGTTTCTCTTTCCTGATATCCTGCCTCCATGTTTATCCATAAAATCACACAAAACAGGTAAACGTCCATTTATAACCTGTCAAGCATTTTGTGATTCTTTTTTTTAAGTCATTGAACTTTTTTACCCCAAGTTCGTCATTAAGGAGCAGGGAGCAGGGAACAGGGAACAGGGAACAGAAAGAGTTTCGAGTCACTACTCAAAACCAAATGAACCAGCAGCTAGAAACTCTTTCGCTTTTCGCTTCCTGCTCAAGCATCATTAGCTTTTACCATCGCACGCCTTCCGGGGCCGGACCGAATCGGGCGCTTCAGAGGATTGCGCCTCAGCCCACGTGGAGTCCGGCAACACGGCGCCGGACCTGAACAGCCGTGCGGAGCGCCACAAAAGGGCTGTCATCACAGCGGCGGAGATGAGGCACCAAAGGCAGGCCGCACCGATGACGAAAGGCTCCAGGAAAGTCAGGTATGCCGACAGGGCCGTTCCGGCGAAAGTCGCGGCCAACAGCGTTCGAGAGGCGGTTTGCGCAATCCGGCCGCTGCCGAGGCTCGCGAGCGCCCAGGCGCAAATAATGGCGGCATATCCGGCAACTCCGAGAAAAGCGACGGGGATGACGCCGAAAAGCCGCGCATATTCACTCTGCTGCACCATGTTGCAGTCGCCCACAGGCCCACAGATGGCCACGGCCTGCGCAATCCCTGCATAGGAAAGGTAGCCCGCAACGGCAAGGCCGGTCAGGGAAAGCATCGGGATGGGCCAGTCACGGCCGGTGGAAAGCGTATTTTGAGCCGGGCGCCGCAGGCTCAGGACAACACGCCAGCACACAATCAGCATTGCCGCCAGCATCGCAATGGCCAGGGAATTGCCCACCGGGTCGCGGGCAAGCCTGGCGAAGAGCGAAACCTGCGCATAAGAGTCAGCAAGACCGGGCTTCAGCGTCCCGGAGGGGCCGGCATTCCGGCCCTCAGCCTGAGCAGCTTGCGCGCGGTCCTTTGCGATTTGCTCCTTCAGGCCTGGAATCGGGGGCAACTCCGATCCGCCCTGCTCTAAAAAGAATTCGACCAGCCCCGGGAAACCGGACCCGATTTCGTCAGGACCAACCAGAAAGTAGTTCCGAATGATAACGATCGGCACCCCTCGCCGTCCTTCGGGGATGCTGTAGGCCTGGATAGCCGCTTCAAACAGGGTCCGGCCTTCCGGCGCGGTAGTATTGACGCCAACAATGTCAATCTGTTGGCCATACCGGACGCGAAGCGGCTGCAGGACTTCCGTAATGACCTTGTGGCAATGAGGGCACACAGGCGAATAGAACACAACGGCATGCACCTTGGAATCCGTACTGCCCGCCAAGGCGAGGGAATTAAAAACCGTGAGGCCGGGCAGGCAGCACACGGCGAATATGCAAAGAAGCCTGTGTTTCATCGGTCTCCTCTATACGGCGGCCAGCCCCGCGTCACCCTTCCCGTTATCGGACGGGCTCACTTTAACAAATCCAAAAGGTCCCTGAATTTCCTGGTTTCGTCCTCGGCCTGTTCGGACGTCGTCAAAATATGAGGCGTTATCACGATGAAGAGTTCATCTCGAGTGGTGCCGCGCGATGTTGTCCTAAACAACTGGCCCACCAGGGGGACGTCCCCCAGTCCCGGCACCTTGCTCACGTTGGTGCTGACCTGATTCTGGATGAGGCCGCCCAGCAGGACGCTGCTCCCGCTCTTCAGCGCAACCGATGTATCTATTTCTCTCGTTGTAATAACGGGCGAACTGATGCTGGAGGTAGTGTTCGTCGCCGCGTCGCTCACCGTCTGTTTGAGCGTAAGGGTGAGCATGCCCTGCGAATTGATGGTGGGCTTGATAGTCAGGATCACGCCGGTTTGTATGTACTGGACAGTCTGAAGAAGAGATGTAGTTCCTGAGGATTCTATGCCGGCAGTGGACTGACTGGTCAGGACCGGGACCTGCGTGCCGACATTGATGTTGGCTTCCTGGTTGTCGAGAACCACCAACTCGGGGGTCGAGAGGATCTTAAGGACATTATCGGTGGCGAAAGCGTTCAGGGTCGCCTGGAAGCCGCCTCCTTCCGAGATCGCCTTATAAAGAAATCCGCTCGAGCCGACGCCCAGCCCGCCCAGCGTCCCTAACGTCTGAGTCAGGCCTACTCCGGTATGTTTGATGGCCCATTCGATGCCGTACTGCAAAGAGCCGGTCAAGGTGACTTCTCCGATCGTTACCTCCACAAGGACCTGCCGAGGGAGGACATCGAGCTTTAAAAGCAGTTCCTCCACCCTTGAATATTGAAACGGCGTCGCAGTAAAGACGAGTGAGTTCGCGTTTTCGTCTACACAAACCGTCACATCGGTTAAAGTAAGGGTCTTTGGCGAAGTCTTATCCGCATCAGGCGCAGGCGCAGGCGCGCTCTTTTGGGACATTCCCGTCGTCTCAGGGCCGACTTCCAGCCTGGTCCCCAACTTTTGCTGGTCCGCCTGCGAGCCCTTGCGAGTCCCGGCGGCGCTTGAAAACAGTTTGGCGAGATCGGCAGCCCGGCGGTACTTGGGATGATAAACATAGAAGTGCGGCTCGTCCTCCGAAACCGTTCGAAGGTCCAGTTTCTCCTGCCAGAAGCCAATCTGATCGAACCATTCCGGTTTGAGACTCACAGCCAAAACCGCCCTTATCTGCTTGAGCGGAATGAGCATTATTCCAGGCTCCGCAGGGGTCTTGGCCACCGGCATACCCTGGGCGGGCAGCGCCTGGGTCAAATAGCCCACGAAAGTATCAACCGGCAGGTAGTGGAGATAGAAGAGCCTCATTTTCTTGTTGGTCAGCGAGGGACGGTCAAGAGCTTGAATAAGCTCTGCAGCGGCCCTGGCATGAGTGGCGTCATCGATGAGACATACCATCGTACTGCCTTGAACCGGCATGATTCTGCCCTGGGTGGAAAGAGCCAGGGTCGGAACTATACCTACATAATCCTGCGGCCTGAGATAATAAACCTGCACAAAGAGCCCGACCGCCTCGCTCCCGTCGACGGTTTCCGGCACATTTCCGACAAAATACGGGATGATCGGCTTTTGCTCCTGGCCGGCGATCGGCCCTACAAAATAAATACCTTCTCTTTGAGTCACGTCAAGACCGTAGCCTTTGAAGACCTGCCTTGCGATGTCAAGTATTTCGGATTGCCTGGCCGTTGTCTTCATATTCAAGGTAACAGTCTCTTTCCTTGCCTCGACGGATTTGTCGACGGAATAATTGGCGTCGAGCACCTTCCCGAAAACAAGGTTTATGAACTCGCCCAAGGGCATGTTTTCCACCTGTATCTGGTAAGGCTGTCCGCCTCCTGGGCCCGGGTGGGCGGCTTTGACCTGTTGCGGCTGGGACCCGGCTGCCGGCGGCGGGATAGATATTGCCGGCACATCGACTCTTTTTGGCGGAAGTTGGTGGACCGCGCCGGCGCCCACGGAAACTGTGCCCGTTTGCTGAGATTCCTGAGCGGATTCGGCAGGGACCGGAGTTGCAGGGACCACACTTGCCTGGACCGGAGTTGCGGGGACCACGCTTGCCTGGACCGGCGGCGGAGCGGGAGGAGCGACTTTACTTATCACAGGCTTGTAGGCGGCGCAGGAGGTGAGCGCCGCCAACATAACCAGAACGAACGTGAACCGTCTCATTCATTTTCTCCCCACAAAGACATTACCACCTCTCCAGATTGAGCCGCAACACAAAAGTCACAAAGAGCAGGCAGCAGACCTGTAGGTGGGGCGCCGGGCTGAGTGGAGCGCAGCCCACCTACGGATCTACGGATCTCGCTTCTCGCTTGCCGCTTCTCGCTTGCCGCTTGCCGCTTAACGTTGATTCACCCTGAACAATTCGAGGACAAAATTCTTCTGTTCCTTGCTAAAAAAGATGACAACCCTGCCTTTTCCTATCTCTTTGAGCATCAGGTCATCGTCGAGCGGCTCTCCCGGTACGAACTGCCGCCAGCCTGAATTCTCAGCGTTTTTCCCGGCGGGATTGAAAAATACCGCCGCGTGGCCCACTAAGCCGTAAAATTCCCATCGATATTTGTCATCCGCAAGAGAGTAGACGGCGGGGACCTTGTTGAATTCCTTTTGCGCGAAAGAAGCCGAATTCACAGCCTTGTCCGCTGCTGTTTCCGCCTGGACCGCTTTCACCTTGGGAAGCGGGAGGTCCCAGACCGCATATACGGCGATGTGCGCAAATTCCGCCGTTTGCGGTCTTGTCTTCAAGCTTTGAACGCCGACGCCAAGCGCTGACAGGCTCACTTTTTCGCTAGGCGCCCGCAACGCGAGGATCCCACTTGCCGTTTCGAAGACCCAGTATAGCGACAACGCAACGACAAACCCCATGACGATGACTTTAGGCTTGTAGAACTGTTTTCCCGGAAAAGGGAACTTTGACCTGATCTCAGCAATGCCGGGAACTCGCAGGTTCATTTCTCCTCCGGTGGAAGCTGATAGCCTGTCACTGTGGCATCCAGACTCAATTTACCTTTCGCTCCCTTCGTGATATTCATGACCGGGCAATTCAGAGCTTTTTCCAGGAATAGAATCCGCTTGAAAAAATCCTCAATTTGGGGAGGATCGCCCTCGGCCTTAAAGGAGACAGGCAGAACGTAAAAATTTCTTTTATCTTTTTTGTAAGGCGATCCCCACTTGGAATTGACAACCTCCATACCGCTGCTCTGAAGAGTATGTTTGAGCAGGTCCTGGAGCTGATTCAAGGCCGTTTCCGGAGGCATATTGCCGGGATATAATTTTTTCCTGTTGTCTGCGTCCACTTGCAATGCGGCCTCCAATTCCTTTTCTATTTCCTCATGCCCGCCCTGAAACAGCAATTCCCTGGCATACTGCTTTTTCAACCGGGAAAGCTCATCGCGCAATTCGGCATATTCAGCCATTCTCGGGTTAAGGTCCCAGATGGCGACGGCCAAAAAAAAGATGCTTATTATCAGTTCTTTAGGGATTCGCAAGCTGATCTTTAGTCCCTCGTCTTAGAGCGCCTTCGATTAGCGCTTTCTCCTTACCAGTTCTGTTATCCTTGCTGACGGCGCCGTTCACGGTCACTTTCTCAAAACAACTGAGTTTAAGAAACTGTTCCATCAGCACCGAGATGTTGTCTGCAAGCAGGCCTATCGAAACGCGATTCTCGGCAAACCTGGCGTGGGTTATGCTGCCGTTTTGTTCCGCGATAATGCGCGCGACCTGGTCCAGAATATCCGGAAAGTACGGATAGACGTTCTCGGAGGAACTGAAACTTTCCCAGAACTTATGAATCCCCGTCTGGGCTTCGATACGTTTCTTGAGCGGCTGGTTGACCACCTGCAACTGAGCCATTTCCCCCCGAACATTACTGACCTCTCTTTGCAGGCCCCAATACATGCTGTAACCCGTCGCCAGGTATGCGGACAACAAAAGCAGCAAGGGCCACTTGACCGCATTTGCGGCCCTCGTGAATAAAGCTCCACGGTCCAGTTCGATCCTTATGAAGTGGACCAGATTCCGCACCTCCATGGCCTTGATTGCCTGGTGCAGAAAGGAATCTTCGAGCACGACAGTATCCAGGCCGTCAAGACTGGAATCCTTTTTGAGCCATGAGATCGCTTCTTCAAGCGCCTGTTCCCGGCGCTGGAAAACGGCCTTAACGAACTGCGCCCTGAGCAGGCCGCCACGGACGACGAAAAGTTTCACCTTGTTTTGCACCGCGCAGGCGCAAATTGCATCCGGCCGGGATTCGCCAACTTTTTTCCAGACCAGGTATCCTTCCGGGATAACCAACAGATAACGATCCTGCTGGGCTGGATAGAACCAGAGCAGAAGATGTTTTTTTGCCCTGGCGTAGCAAAACTCAGCCTCTTCGAAAGGAGAAAGGTGGAGGTAGTTCAGCTCAACAAATTCGCGGGTGACCCTGGCGCCGTGAGGAAGTTCGATCACTTTGAAAAAAGAGACCTCCGAATCTACGATCAGGATTCTCTTGTTTTCCGCGCCGGCGGCCCCGGGCGCATCGAGAGCATGGACGCCATCCGCCGTAAGTACGGCCGTCTGCCTCAATAAATATTGCAAAAAGCCAAAAGGGATCAATAAGCAGCCTCCAAAACCCTGAAGGGGACCTCTCTATCGGGCCTGAAGTTCACCAGAAGGCGCACCGATTCCCGTGCGTTTCCCGAAACCGTTTCGACGCTCAGGTTTACTATTCGGCTGGGGCCCGTGGCGTAAAGATCCATGAGATTGGATATGAAGATTCCGGTAGCGGAACTGACGTCCGAAAAATCCAAATAACCTCTATCCCTTCTCGTGGCCAGAAGAGAATCCGCTGTGTCATCACTGATTCCCAGGACGGCTCGCAGCATGGTTTTATCCATCGTGTTCAGATTGGGCAGGATACGAGGCGCCAGAAGCAACTCGTTTTTCAGCCTCGCCCATACAAGGGGATCATCCAGCCCTTTAACCAGTGAGAGTTCCTCCACACACTGGACAGCCCCATAATTCCTGGGACCATACAGAGACCCGCGCTCGGTTTGATAGTAGTAGGATTCCGCCCCATTGAGCCGCTTCAGATCGTCAGCATCGAACCAATCAAGCAAACAGTCCTGTATTTCGGACCCCTTGCTGTCGTCGCCTGACAATATCTCAACCATTTTCGCCAAGTACCCGGCATTACAACCCCACACATTGAGCTTGGCTGCGGCATCCAAAGCCTGTATCCGGGTATGTTCCCCCAACCCGGCAACCGTTCCATCCAGAGGGATTTCTCCCTTCATCCCGATATCATCCCCGAAGGGATTCACCAATTTGTTCGTACTGAACACGCCGGTCGATCCAAGGAACTTGAAGGCCTCCACAGTGGAGTCGGCGACAATCTGGGCATTGAGCTTATCCACCAGGCCCTGGGAGGTGCGAACGCTCTCCTTTGAAACCTTGACCAGGAACATGCAGCCCAGGAACAGAACGGACGTGATGGCCAAAACGACCACCAACGCCGATCCTCTAGCGTTGGTGATAGTTGCCAACCGTCATCGCCTTTTTTGTAATGAAATCGCTTTGGACCTTGAAACAGTAGTCCATCTTCCTGCCGTCGTCAAAAGTAACCGATAATATTACGCCGGCAGGAATTTTACCAAAAAGCCGGTCTGGTTCTATGGTTTCCGCCGATGAATCCTTTGCATCGCTTGAAGAGATCCCGGTCGCCCCAGGTCCCCCGGTTTCCGGGAGCCCAGAGCCCAGGACTCGCGCAGGCCGCCTTAAATAGGTAAAACGTGCGCGGCGTATTTTCTCGATAATGAGGGTCTGCCGCGTTTCGTCATTCTCCCTGGGATCTGCGAAATCGTTGTTGGGCGAAAATATAGGAGTCTCGTTCAAGTAAATGGCGCCGTCTTTGAAATAAAGATGCGCCAGAATAACTCCCTTCAATGTCAGCGGTGAGCCTGTAATGAAGACCATGGATTCAGGCAGTCCATCGAAAAATTCGATGAATTCCCTCTTTTCATCGGCAAGCCGGCTCGGAGTTTTTATGACGTAATAAAACACGCTGCTTATGCTCGAGTTCAACCAGTAAAACTTCACCGCCCTCTCGGCATAAGTGTAACGTGTCTTACCCGTTTGCAGCATAAAGGACCTCAGCAGAGTGCCTACCAACGCAAATATGATGCTCATCACAAAAAGGGCTACAAGGAGTTCGGCCAGCGTAAACCCACTAGAACCCGATGTGCAGCGCCGGGTTTCCTTTAAATTGCGTGACATAAAAGGAGAATTCCCTCTTCCACCGATCTTTGCTTAGGTTGAAATCGACCTCGTAAAGAGTCAGCTCAAAAGGTCCAAAATTGCCGCCGAGGTTAGGAGGGTCCGGATAGACATAATTATGCGCCGTCTTTATCTGCTTTGAACTATAGGAGTAGGAAAATCCATTCAGTTCCCCTGAACCCTCAGGCTCATCAATCAGTTTCTTGACCTCAATCAGGTTTTTCAAAGATATGGCCGCTATATAAACATCCTGATAAAGCTCTTGTTTATATTGAGCATTAACATACATATTATACGCCGCACCGAAGGATATAACCGCCGCAACGAGGACAACCAAGGCTACTATGACTTCCAGAAGAGTGAAACCCTTGCAATTCATGCTGTAAGACTTCCGTCCTTCATTCCGAGGCTCAGCCCCCTCGCAACGCCTCCCTGACTGCCCTGCTCCTCCGTGGCTCGATACTTTGAGGTTGAGGTTTATAATGTTGGCAATATATTGTCAATCTAAAAAAGTATCAATTCTTTCCAATGCTTATGCCGATAAGGCAAATGATTTGTAAAAACAAGTGATTGGCCGTCTGCGTCTCCGGGATTAACTTTTAGCGCCTCAATTTTTGATTTCGGCCTCAGTGAGGCAACCGGCAAAAACACGACCCCAAGAACCCGGCTGCCGAGGTTCGCTCATTTTTGACTGCCGGATTCAGGATTTACATGACGGATCGATTAATATATAAAAGGGCCGTGATACCCAATTTTGGACCTTTGGGCAGGCTTTATTTTTCGCTTAGGCTCCATTTGGCGGCGCTTACGCTTACCGGCCTCTGTTTTTCATTGTCCCGGTAAAATGTGAGTGAGTTTGCGGAGCTGTCCTTATGCTCCCAGGCCGTGCTCTCTCTTGTCTTGAAAAGCGGGGGCACGCCAAAATCTCTCTGTGAGTCGTTCATGACTTTCTCATTCAAAGCCCCATTCAATGGACAATAACTCCAAAATCTATGTGGCAGGACACCGAGGTCTTGTCGGGTCTGCATTACTACGCCGCCTTGACGCCAAGGGCTACTCAAATATCATGTTTCGGACGCATTCCGAACTCGATTTGGAAGACCCGCTGCAGGTCCGGGATTTCTTTGCCGTAGAAAATCCGGAATTCGTTTTCCTCGCCGCAGCCAAAGTTGGCGGGATTTTTGCCAACAGCGCCTATCCAGTGGACTTCCTGCTCCAAAACTTAAAGATCCAGACAAACGTGATCGAAGCTGCGTGGCGCTATGGCGTGAAAGGGTTCTTATTTTTGGGCAGCTCCTGCATTTATCCCAAACTCGCCCCTCAACCCATGAAAGAAGAATATCTTCTCACCGGGCCGCTTGAGCCGACCAACGAACCTTATGCGCTTGCCAAAATAGCCGGAATCGAGCTTTGTGAAGCCTACAACCGGCAGTACGGCGCACGATTCTTATGTGTTATGCCCACAAACCTATACGGCCCAAATGACAGCTACGATTTGCAAAACTCTCACGTGCTTCCCGCATTGATACGAAAATTCCATCTGGCCAAAAGCGCCGCCCAGGGTGAGTGGGGAGCCATAGCTCGAAACGAGGCCTCCTACGGGCCCATTCCTGAGGATTTCGCCGCCAATCTCATGGCGATTTCCAAATTCAACGGACATGACATTCCCGAAAGCTGTGCAACAGGAGGTGAGAGCCCTGGGGCGAATCCCGCCATAAAGCTTTGGGGAACGGGGTCTCCGAGACGCGAATTTCTGTATTCCGACGATCTCGGCGATGCGTGCGTACTTCTCATGGAAAAGCTGGATCAGCTATTCGGGGGGCCTGCGCCTCGTGAGTTCACCGCATCGAACCACCTTATCAATATCGGATACGGCGAGGACACGACCATCCGCGGGCTTGCAGAAGAGGTCGCAGGCATTGTCGGGTTTGACGGGCCTCTGGATTGGGACGCCACAAAGCCCGACGGCACGCCCCGGAAACTTCTCGACAGTAAAAAGATAAATCGCATCGGCTGGCTGCCCTCCACCTCCCTCGACCAGGGCATCAGATCGGCCTATGCCGATTACCTGTCCAAGTTAGCTACCAACTAATCCTGCAGAACACTCAAGACTCTCTATCATCCAGGACGCTTACCTGGTGAGAGTTTTTTGTTAAACACCCTCCCAGGTTTCAATCCTGTCAGCAGCCGAAAGGATAAATTGCGTGGGGTTCTTTCCTGCAACTGAAGCAGGCAACCGAAGCAAAGCACTACAAATATCAAGCTTGCGAGACTATGCCGGATGGATATGTCTCGCACTTTTTTGGGGACTTGCCATATGGATGGTAAACCCTGCGGGGGAGTTTTGCATAAATGACGATTGGGCATACGTTGGATGCCTGAAGGCCCTCATCAATCAGGGCTCCATAATCAGCACCTGGGGGAAAGCATTGATTGCCCACCTGCTTTGGGGAGCGGGTTTCTGCAAGCTGTTTGGATATTCTTTGACCACCTTGAGATTGTCGGTAATCGCAGCGGGCATACTTTGCTCCGTTGTTCTTTTGTGGTTCCTCAGATTCACCGGAGTCAGCCGCAAAGCGGCCTTGATCGGCACACTGACCCTGGCGTCAAGTCCTCTTTTCTTCTCCCAATGCTTCACTTACATGACCGACATAACCTTTGCATGCTTTGTCGTACTCTCCTTTGCAGTTCTATGTCGAGGCGCAGAGCATTTAAACATCTGGATGGTGATTGCCGGGTTATTGTTATCTGTTTGGGCTATGTTGGATCGACAATTGGGGTTTGTTGTCCCCCTGGGATTTGCTTTAACATGCTGCCTGCACCCAACCGGATATGCACTTGGAAGAAGACGGATTCTCCTGGTGCTTATCGCGTTGACAGTCATCCCCTGGATAGGCTATGAGTGTTATCTTAAGGCGATTGGGAGCACTCCGGTGACTCAATCCCAGAACTTTCGAAGCATCTTCAATATCCCCCCGGAAATAGGCCTGAGTGGTTACCTTTGGCGAATTTTCACCCGTTTTTTAGTTTGCGTATTGAGCTACACCGCGCTATTTCTTTCCCCGATCCTGGTTCTTAAAATAAAGTTTCTCCTAAAGAGCAAAGTTTTTCGATGGGCTTTCCTGGTCTTGACGTTATCTTTCCTGCTTCTTGAGGCCGCGATTTTGGCCGGCTTTGCGGACCTGCCGGTGCAGTTCCAAAGAAATGTGATAATCAACTTCGGCATCGGCCCCCTGCTTCTCAAGGACACATATCTACTGAAAATCCCGCGGCTCACGTCTATCCATGCGCCGCTGTTCTACTTGCTGGTTTTCTGGGCCGCTATCAGTTCACTCATGCTGGTATGGTTTGCCGGTTCATTTGTGAAGCGCACAGTTGCGAGCGCGTGGCGTTTCTGCGCCTCTCCCGACGTTAATGTGGCGCAGCCCTTTCCTGCTCTGTTAGCGTTCATCTCCGCTTTAGCTTATATCGGTGTGATTTTGCCGGCCGGCTTTCACGATCGCTATCTAATTACGCCCTGTCTATTATTGGGCATCTGGCTTATGGTGGAAGATTCCGATACGGGGAAAGAGAAAGGCTTGCACTGGCCTGTCTTGATATCAGTCTTTTTGATTGTGCTCTTGGGGTCTTTTTCTCTGGTTTGCACACGTGATTTCATGGAAACCAAGAGAGCAGTCAAATCCGCCCATGATTTCCTACTGACGCGCATGAATGTCGACCCTTGCAATATAGATGGAGGACTTGAATTCAATGGATACTACTGTTTCGGGAGAAATCCTGCAACGGATGGACCAGCATGGGAGAGTCAGACGCTGTTAATGGACGGGCGGAGCTGGTGGTGGGTGGCGCGTGAGGATTACCTGGTCAGCCTGGGTCCGATCGAGGGCTACAGGACCGTCAAGACATTTCCCTTCATCAGATTGCTGGGTAGGGATGGAGCAGTCTACGTCCTTCAGCCATCGCCAAACATAAAGACGGGAAAGGGCCCGGCGCCGGATAGCACAATGACAGGAGAAGGCGGTTCGCAGCAGAGCCGTCAGGTCAAGCCCGGCGCCTGAGCTGACGGGACTGGATCAAACGCATTTCTCCTTGTTCACAACCTCGCCCGCCCTTCAATCAATTCTTACAACCCTCACTCCCTCCATCCGAAAAACGGGGGGGAAAAGATCAGTGTCCAAAATCGCAAATCCAGCCCTCGGACGGGTGATTTCAGCAATGTAGCTCCCGAACGGTTGGAAATAGACCACTCCTTGTCGAATCCTTTGTTCGGAGAAATCCTCCTCACGGACGACGATATAGCCGATGCCGTTTCGTTTGCAAAAATTTCGGATTTCTTCCGCATTATTGGAGTAATAAGCGTCAAAAAGATCGTAGGTCCTTTGCTTTATGACGCTCCAGTAAGGCTCGATCCACGGGTGTGAGAGTTTGTAAGTGACAAAAGCTTTGCGCCTCGAAAAGGTCATGACGTTATCCATGACTTCGGGATGTCCCGCAACAACCGCATCCACGGGAATAGAATCAAAAAAGCTGTATAGAGGAGAGTATGCGGAATAATCGTAGAGTTCCACGTTATGCAAACGCAGCGCGCCAAGCAGGGTTAGGAAGAAGAAGAGCCAGGGGAAAACAATGCGCCTGAGATTCAGATGATCGATAACGATTTTTAAACAGGCTGCAAGGGAGATGCAATAAAATACGGTCAACGAATACTCGAGATAGCGGCCGGGGATAAAGAGCTTGAGCGGAATACTGCAGGAAAGCACATACAGGAGAAACGATGCGGGCATTAGATAGACAAAGACCCGAAAGGCTCCCAGATATATGTGCTTCCGAGGCCGGCTAAGGGCAAAAACCGCCAGGCCCGCCACGGCTGCAACGCTGCACCATCCGGCTATGGGTCCCCATTCGTGAAAGGGTAAAATGAAACTCCAGTGCTCAATCAACTCCTTATGGAAAGGCCGCAAAACCTCATAACGTCCGACAGCAGTGTACTCGATTTTGCCGGCAATCTCCTGCATGCCCACCAAGCCCCCAAACCTCGGTGATTTGAAAACCACGTATTTCAGCATCATCAGGCACGCGCCTATTGTCAAGGGAATGAATTGAATTGCGACCCTGACTATAGGCGTTTTCGAATCATCCGCCTCGCGCCGGACCAGGGATCCACCAATAAGATGAGCCAGGTAGAATAAATGCGTTGTCAGACAAAGCAGAAAAATGTAAGGGACAAAGATCGCTTGAATAAGCACAGTTATCGAGGCAAGCAGCAGTCGCTTGCGGGCAAGCAGGCAGAGGTAGCCTATCAGCAGCGGAAATGCGAAAGCCCGAGGCAGCCCGCCGGACATTTCCCCCAGGAATAAACCGAAGAGGAAATAGACGCACACGCCCAACAGCGCCGCAAGATCATCGCGGAGTTCGAGACACAAGCAGTAGATCAAAAGGGCGGATAAAACGAACAGGATGCCGGTGAGGGCCTTCGTGAATTGCATGGGATCCATAAATACCGAGGCAACCCTGTAAATGGCGATGACACCCCATGAGACATAGTTTTGCGCATACCCGGCCAGATAATCATTGGGATAGAGGTTGGGCTCCAGCCACCGTTGCATCCAAAATATCTGCTGGCGGACGTCATCATTGATGACAAAGGGCGATCTGAATCCCTGCCAGTGCGCTATCGTATATACCACCATAGCGGCTGCCGCTACGATCAGCGTATGTGGAATGCGTGTTTTATTCGGTTGCATGAAAGAGCCCACTTTTCAGGTTTGTCGGGTTTTTCGTCCGGTGGGGCGCCATTAATCGCCAATAAGTCACAATCAGCCAGTGTCGGGATGTTCCTGCCGCCCCACATGTTCGGCTCTTTAAAAAACCGGCAAACAGCATTCTGAAAAATTTCGGTGAACATAAACCAGGTGAAATTGAGAGTCAATGAACACTCCTAACCCAGGTTCGTCACCTATAGCGCCCAAAACCACACTAAAAGGATGTTTCCTCCTCTTGAATCGCTGAATTTAAGGCTAGCGACGCCATTCCTTGAATTCCGGCTCCGAAAGAATAAGGCCAACTTTCCCGAGCCGTTCCGGCGGAAAGTAAAGGACGGGCCGTAAACCCGCACGGCATTCATGGCCACCCATGAAGAGCGCTGCGTCGATTTTGTCCTGGAGACGATGTCTGGAATGTCTAAAAACCGTCGACGCAGGGCGGAATCGCACAGCCTGCAATCTTCTGAATATGTTCTCAAATTATCAACAGCAATTCATTTGCCGTCTGGCTGAAAACCTGCTATCAATCAGCCCATTCGGAAATTAACCTTCGAACACTGAGGGAAGGTAGCCTTATGCCCAGAAAGTCTATATTTTTTGACATCCTGCGCATCAGCATCCACCAGGTGATAATGCAGCGCAGGCGTTACCTGGGTGTGATACTGGCTGTCGCCCTGGGCACCTCTGGTTTCATTGCTATCATCACCATGGGGAGGGACGTCAAAAGAACTCTGAACCGGGATTTGGATCTCCTGGGTGGGGCCACTTTGATCAGGGCCTACCTGGATGCCGGGCACAAGTACTCTAAAACGCAACAGTTTCAGCCTGAGACGATTGAGGCGTTGCGCGCCATGCCGGGAATCGAGGCGGTGAGCGCAATTGTGTCAAAGCCTTCGTCACACGCTTCAGTTCAAAGGTGCAACGTTGATTTCCATGTTGTCGGAGCAGACGGTTCCTTTTGGGATGTCAACAGTTTCGTGCCAGTCAAAGGGTCTTTCTTCACGGCCGAAGACGTTTCCCATAAACGCCGGGTCTGCGTTTTGGGGACGAAGCTGGCGCTTAAGATTTTCGGTGATGCCGATCCGGTTGGTCGAATGTGCTGGATCGAAAACGAGCAATATCGAGTGACAGGCGTGTTGGGAGGGGTTGCGGTTGGAGACTTGGTTGATTTTGGGTTTATCCCGATTACAACGGCAAAAGAATACATTCCGGGGCTGCTCCCTCCTCAGAAACTCTATATCCGCTGCACAAGCTGGGATGACGTCAAAAAAGTCGCCGACGCGATTCCGGATGTGGTCCACCGGCTCCAGCTCACCGACAGCCTCCGTATCGAAGTCAAATGGGAGGAACTGAAGCGGGTGAAAAGCATGGCATGGTGGGTCGAGCTTTTTGTCTATTTTTCCACCGTGGCGACTTTAATCCTGGGAGGTTTCGGGATCTGGAACGGAATGATGGCGACGGTCACGACCCGAAAAGCGGAGATCGGCCTCAAAAAGGCTATTGGGGCGGAGGACAGGGACATTCTGGCCCAATTCCTGGTGGAGGCTGTGTGCCTCAGCTTTACATCCGCGCTGCTGGGGGGTGTTATTGGCCGCGGAGCACTGGAAATCGGAAGTTACCTTTTAAAAAGCCGCCCGCAGGATACGCTCTTTTTTACGTGTGTTGGCCTGGCCCTTCTCTTTTCTTTGGTTTTGGGGGCGGGCGCCGGTTTTTATCCATCCCTTCGGGCCAGCCATATGGAAGTTGTAAATGCGATCCGCGATGAATAACGCATCATCGCCCGCAGAGGAAAATATTCCTCTGATCCAGGTCCTGGGACTGACCCATGCATACGATAACGGCACGGGACCTATCGTAGTGCTGCGGGAAGTCAACCTTGGAATCCAAAGGGGGGAGATGGTCGCCATAATGGGCCCCTCCGGATCGGGAAAGTCCACGCTTCTGTCGATTCTCGGACTTCTCATGATTCCGACCGCAGGCAGCTACACAGTGCTGGGCCGGGATGTTCTCAAATTCGATCGCTCCTCTCAGGCATCTTTTCGCCGGACCTACGTCGGATTTGTTTTCCAAAGGTGCAATCTGATCGATACGTGCTCCGTGTACGAAAACCTGGAGTTTCCCCTGATATATGCCGGAGTGAAGCGAAGCGAGCGCCCTGCAAGAATTCAGGATGCCCTGGCAAGAGTGAACATGTCACATCGTCTTCATCACAGGGCGAATCAGCTCTCGGGTGGCGAACAGCAGCGAGTGGCCATCTCACGCGCACTTGTCAACAACCCTCTGATTGTGCTTGCAGACGAACCGACGGGCCAATTGGACCGCATGCACGGCGAACTGGTGATGGATCACTTCGAGCAGATCATGTCGGATGGAGACAAAGCGGTGCTGATAGTCACCCATGATGCTCAGGTAGCCTCCCGGTGCACCAGGGTCTGCTTGCTTGAAGACGGCGCCCTGAAGTCGCATTGACATTTTGACTGGTTTGAAGTTCGCCACAACAGCTCAACTGAGTTGATTCGCCGTTGTGATTTGAAGTCCTGCGTTCATTTGACCGTGATCCCCAACTGGAACTGGTGAGCCGATGGTTAAGCATTCCGGATTTATCGTGATTCTTTTGCTGGCAGGGCTTGTTCTGCTTGCGGCATATCCTTCAAGGGCGCAGATCAACGCTGGGATGCCGGTAAAGGAGGACCCTCCAATCGAAGGGATAATGGACTTTTCGCGCTGTGTCGGGCTGGCCCTTCAACAATCCCCCTATCTTACCAGCAGTTCACTGGAAATCGACGTAAAACGCCTTGACGCTTCAGATGCCAAATATAGCTATATTCCTACTTTTTCTTTACGGACCCAGTATTATATCAACGCGCCGCCTCCGATCAATGGCTACACTTTTAAACCTTATATAATTCAGTTTATTACGGACCCGTACAATCCGATCGAAGTTTATTTCAATGTGCGCGCGCGCAAATATGTGACCCAGGTGGCGGTTTATGCCCATCTGCAGATTATTTCCGACTACCTCCAGCGTTTGGCTCTGGGATTCCTTCAATTGGACTCTCTGGACCAAATGGTCGAATATCAGAACGAAATTGCTCCTATAGCCGAACAAAACCTCGCTTTTACCCAAAGACGCATGGCTATGGGTGGCGCAGCTTTGTCGGATGTTGATATTGCCGAGCAGCAACTCGCAGTCGTTCGCGCCGACAAGGAAAGACTGGCCGCGTCACGAGCCACCATACTGGAGGGGATAAGGAACCTGATAGGGCTCAAGCCGGCAGACTCCCCAATGGAACTCAACCCGAAGAACGCAAGATACCAGGTATTGAATGACTTCAACCCGGCGGCTGCGACCCTGGAACAGGCCAAGTCCAATTCTTTCGAACTCAAGACTATGGAGATCAAGAAAAATCTCCAGGAAAAAAATATCACCCTGACTTACTTGAAGTATCTTCCCCATATAGTGTGGGGAGTGCAAACGGCCGACCCCCTCACGGGAGTGGAAGCGAGCGGCCTTTTCTTCACTGTCGGACTCGAGATGCCCATCTGGGATGCAATGAAACGGTACGACGATATTTACCGGCAGAAAGCCGTTCTCAAGCAAAATATCGCCGAAAGTGAGACCAAACAAATCGATCTGACCAGCAGGTGGCGTGAGGCGGAGCAAAGGCTCAAAGACGCCTCCGCCGACCTTAGAATGGCGGAGGCGCAGGAAAGACTGGCCGCTTCGAAGGAGCGTCAGGCTGAAATAAGCTACAAAGCGGGCAGCCAGCAGCTTCCGGCCTATCTGGCGGGAAAAAGAGCAGTATTGGATGCACAGAAGGACATAGTGGCGAAAAAGCTTGAATACGACAAAGCTGTTCTCGGACTGAGCGCCCTTTCAGGAGATCTTATTAATCGTTTTGTAAGCTTGGGTTCTTTTAATGAAAAAATGGATTGAGCCCACAGGTGGCGCAATGAGCAAGTCTTTTTCGAATGAAATTCTTGAATGCCGCAAAAGCATACACGCAACACTTAAAGCGGCAGTGCTGAAAACCGGGCTGTTATCCGGCGTGCTGATTACCCTTTGCCTTTTTTTACCGGCAGAATACGCTCCCGCCCGAGTTCAATCGAATGATTCACAGGCCCAGGCCGGAGCGCCTGCCCAGGAAGTCGCGACCCCTTTGCCGGATATCGTGCTTCAGGGGAAACTCCAGTGCTCCCTCAGGCGGCAAGTGGTCATGCCCTTTAGAGGAGTCATAACCAGTCTGAACCTCCAGCCCGGCCAAACCGTAAAGAAGGGGCAAGTTATGGCGCGCTATAAGCTGTGGCCCGATGTTGCTCAGCAACTGCAAAGGCAACTCGCGGCGCCCCAGATCCAGGATATGGAACTGGCGTTGGCAAATCTGGATAAGACCCTGGTCCCCCTAAAAGCAAAGCTGGCCGAGACTCGGAGCCTGGTGAAGGACAATATGGCCCCGCCGCAGAGCCTGGTTCAGATCGAAAAGGAAATCCAGCTTCAAAACCAAGGCCGCAAAGCCGCTGAGGAGCGGTTGCGGTCCGAGCGCCAATCAGTGGTTGAGTTCAAAGCTTATGTGAAGGATTTGCTCGGAGGATCGCTCAATCCCCTAAAAGGTTCTGAGGATGCATCCATAACGGCCCCGATCGCAGGGCAGGTCCTATCGATTCAGTCAGACCTGCGCGAAGGATTGGAACTCGGGGCCGGAGCGCCCACATTCATAATCGGCGTTATGGACCCAATAGTGATCCATGCACAGATTCACGAAAGCGAAATTGTCAACGTTCACCTGGGTGAGAAGGCCAAGGTTACAATGGAATCCGTCCCGAACCAGACTTTTGAGGCCACGGTGAGCCGTTTTTCGCTGACCCCTCTTGCCCCAGGGGTGGGAGACCCTTCCTACTACGACATAGAATTCACGATACCAAATCCCGATTATGTTTTAAAGGAAGGCTTCAAGGGCGAGATCGTATTTCAGCCCACCAGGCCTCCCGCGAACGCCCCGTCTCGCGGAGCGTCGTGAACGGCGGCGGTCGGCCTGCCCGCTACGCGCTCGCACGACGCAGAGTGGTTATTTTTTTTCGGCGGGGTACTATATAAGGCTATCATACGAGGACAGCCGGATAGAGTTCGGAGTTGAACGGCATGAGTTCTGTTCAGGATGTTATTGTTGTTCCTGTCGATTCAGAAAGGGACAAGGCTGATTTTTTGAATCTGCCATGGCGGATACAGAGAAGCGATCCCTGTTGGGTGCCGCCGATCCTCTCCGAGCAAAAAAAAATCCTCGACCCTCAAAAGGGAGCCTTTTTCGAGTTTGGGGAAGCAAAGTATTTTCTTGCATTTCACCAGGGGCAACCGGCCGGAAGGTTATCGGCCCACGTCAGCAGGCGCTACGAAGCGCGCCACGACAGTGAGACGGGTTTTTTCGGATTTTTTGAATCCGTGGATGACCGGCGTGTCGCGGCCGCGCTATTCGATGCGGCGGCTGCATGGCTCAGAGAAAAAGGGAAAAAGCGGATTCAAGGGCCGCTCAGTTTTACCATCTACGATGAAGTGGGCCTCCTGGTGGAAGGTTTTGACACTCTCCCAGCCTTTCTACAATCACACAATCCCCCTTATTACCAGGACCTGATCACCTCATGGGGATTTCGCAAAGCAATAGACTGGTATGCCCTGCGCATCACGAACCGTAACGCCGACTTTAGCGGAATGAAACGCCGGCTCGATGAGATCATGACTGGACAGGGCCTCGTTTTGACTTCCCCCAAGCCGCGTGAGCTTGTCGGACGCGCCGAAGAGGTGCTCGAAATATTTAACGAATCCTGGGATGACAATTGGGGCCATATACCCTTGACAAAGCGGCAGTTTCAGGACGTATTCAAGGAACTGAGGCCGCTGCTTCGCCCCGAACTGATCGATCTCATAAAGGACGGAGACCGCATAGCCGCATTCATTATCACTATTCCAGACCTAAACCCTTCCATACAGAAGCTGAATGGCCATCTCCCGATCTGGAGCAAACTGCGGCTTTTCTATGAGGCTAAGTTCAAGCCAGCCCGCAAGGTCCGCACACTCCTGCTCGGAGTGAGCAAATCCTACCAGCGCAGGCAACTCCACCATGCGCTGATCCTGAGCAGCTATATACGCATTGCGCGCCTGCCCGCGGTCGAGCTGTGCGACTGTTCCTTAATTCCCGAGCAACTGACATTCTATCTGCGAACACTGCAAAAATACGGCGCTGAGCGCTACAAGACCTTTCGGATTTTTGAGCGGGAGATCTAAATCCGGAATGCGCCCTGCCAGGATCACCCGGTTTTGCAGGCCCATCCTCGTGACATCCTCCCACCACTCCCTGTCTCCCTGACCCTCCCAGACTGTAAGAAGCAGTGGAAAATAGGCGGTTGTGTGGAAAACATCATATGCGGCATGGCGCTGCCCCGATTCAGGCGGCGCTCAAAATTCATTCTGTCCGGGATCATCCCTGCCGTCAAACGATCGAGTCGTTAAATGAGAATACTGTTGGATGCAATTCCATTAACTGAACTGACCACGGGCATTCAGCGCTACGTTCGGTGCCTCTATACCGAACTGCAGTCTTTCCCGGACGTTTCGGTCTTGTATTTCGGAAGGTACGGGTGCAGCGCCGAAATGCCGCAGGCAGCCCATCCCGGCGTATGGTCCAAAAGAATGGAAATAATTCATAAATTCCCCGATCCCGTGATAGTCGGCGGCAGGATTCTGGACCGAATCAACTTTGAGCGGCGACTGCGCGCGCTGGTCAACAAGATCCCCTATGACGTCTATCACGAGCCTGCATTTTTCCCACCGGTGCTCGACGGCATCCCGACAATCTATACAATCCACGATCTCTCGTTAATCAAGCACCGTGAAAAACATCCGCGCGAAAGGGTATGGTTCTCCGAAATTTTCTTAAAGCGCAGACTGCCGCGTGCGGCCCACGTTATAACGGTCTCCGATTTTACCAGGCGCGAAGTGATAGAAGATCTGGGGGTGGCGCCCCATAAGGTCACCACGGTGCATCATGCACAGGGTGCGGTCTTCCATCCGCGGCCACAATCTGAAATCCGTTCGATGCTCGCGCACCGCACATGGCCCGAGGAATATATTCTGTTCGTAGGGACCCTGGAACCCCGAAAGAACCTGCAACTGCTGGTCAAGGCCCTTCCTCTCCTCCGGTCGGACATTCCCCTGCTTATTACCGGCTGGTCGGGTTGGGGCGATAGAGACTGGTGGGCTGAGATCGGGCGGACGGGGCTGGAGAAGCGGATCATCCTGACGGGTTATGTCGATGAGCCTACTCTGGCTTGCCTGTACGGCGGCGCCTCGGCATTCGTGTACCCAAGCTTCTACGAAGGTTTCGGGCTCCCGATCCTCGAAGCCATGGCCTGCGGTTGTCCCGTTATCTGCAGCAATCGCGCAAGCCTGCCCGAAGTTGCCGGGGGCGCCGCCATCCAGGTCGATCCGCACGACCCGGAAGCACTCGCTCACTCATTGGAGAAAGTACTGCATGACTCCGATCTGAGAAATCGGCTCATCACTGCAGGGATCCAAAGGGCGGGGTTGTTTTCCTGGAAAAAGACGGCATCGGAGACGCTCGATATATTCAAGAGGGCTGCCGGAAAAACGGGGGGCTGAACTGCAATAAATGGGATTCTGAAATCAGATCCAACTGTATCAATGCATTCCTAAGCACGTTTGTCCGCCAGGAACAGGTGCTCCCAAATCCATTGACAGAACACCTTGACCACGCCCTTAGAAACGTGGTTGTTCCAGTGCATCGCTGCGTAAATTGAATAATATATCAATGTTGAAATAAAACGGATCGGCTGATTTCTATTGTAGCCCTTCGACTCGGCAATAGCATGGGCATAAATGAACAACCACTCATCCGGCGTCTTTGAGAGATGTCTCCTGGTGAAAGTGTTGATCTCCGTGTGACAGGCCACACGCCAGGCAATACTGCGGGCCTCCTTGTGCAGACGTGTCGCCGCCAGCAACTGCGGCAGGCGCACGAAGCGGACCTTGTTCTTCCCCAATCTCAACCAGTATTCATAATCCATGCAACGGAGGCCTACTTCGAGCGGGCCGTAGCGTTCGAAGACCTTTCTGCGAAAGAACGCGGCCGGCTGGCTGATAAAGCATGTCTTTTTGAGGCGCTCCCAGTCCCAGTCTTCAACCGGGTATTTACCTAAGAACTCATCGTTTTCATCGATGTGGTTGGCATCGCCATACATCACATCCACATCCGGGTTTTTCTCAAAGAAATCGAGCACGGTTTGCAGGGCGCCCGGATAATAAATATCGTCGGAACTAAGCCAACCGAGTATATCCCCGCTAGAGCGATAGAATCCTTTGTTGATTGCATCCGAAGGTCCTCTGTCCGGCTCGGAAACCCAGGGAACCCGATCCTCGTAACGTCTTAACACAGATAGGGTCTCATCCGAGCTCCCACCATCGATGACCACGTGCCACAGACCTTCGATATCCTGGGAGAGAATGCTTTGAATGGTTCTCTCGATATACTTTCCCTGGTTGTAAGAAGGGGTGACAATACTGATCCTGGTGCAGTTCTGCATGGAATATTACACCAATTCGAGCAACATTTGATCGTCATGAACAAACCCTCGAAAATGAGTGACCATCTCCTGTTCATCGTATAAGAGGGGATTTGGGGACTTGTGGTTACTGTTTCGTCTTTCCGGAGCCGCCTCCCGAAGGCGCCCGGATATGCTCTGGCTGCGGCCTATATAACTCAAAGAGGATCGCTTGTGAATTACTTAATTTCGCATTTCCATCTTTATAGTGATGTTTTCACCAGCTTATAAGAAATCTATTAAAAATTCTCCGTCGCCTCCTTCTCATTTGACAGCCCGGCCCTGCCTGTCTAATATAGCACCCACCCTCCCGGCAGGCCAGTGAAGTCAGATGGATGGAATAGAGATCAGCATGTGAACATGGTTTGACATGAGGCTTTTCCATGCCACATTATGCTTGCAGTCCCAGACTGATTGGCTTAGGGTGAAGTATTGCCTCATAATTTAATTACAAAGCCCTCCGAACGGCGGCAAACGATCGGAGGATGGCGTTAAACGTTGATTTACGGCTGAATTTGAGAGACGGATCGGTTTGGCGCACGGGTTGTGAGGACTCTTTTTGTCGATGTAACTCCGTGGAAGGTCTTCGATGGGAGCCGGCCGGACGGCGAGATGAAGCGCAAATCGATCCGGATCGTGCGCTTATTTCCCGGTTGGGGGCGCATCCGGTCAAAACTGGCAAGACTGCATGAAAATCTTACTAATCAACGAACCCTTCATCAAGGGTTTCAACAGGACCCAGCGCTGGGCGGGGCGCACGCGGGGCCGAGTGCTCCGGGCGCCCGACTGGCTGGCCTATGCGACCGCCGTTCTTGAAAGAGCCGGACTCGATGCAAAACTGTACGACTTCCCGGCTGAGGGCCGGGACAAGCACGATTTAAGGCGCCTCGTCAGGAATGAAAACCCTGATTTCGTGGTGCTGGATTCCACCACTCCATCTATTTTTTCGGATATCGAATGCGCCCGCATATGCAAGGAAGAGAGCCGGGCGAAGGTAATCATGGTCGGCCCCCACGCCTCGGCGCTTCCCGAAGAAACAATGGAGATCTCGAACGGGATGGTTGATGTAGTCTGCATCGGGGAATATGACCTTACGGTTCTGGAGGTAGTCTCCAATTATCCCGATTTAAGAGAAATAAAGGGAATATGCAGCCTGGAGGACGGCCGGCCCCGGAGAACGCAGCCTCGTCCGCTGATAGACGACCTCGATTCCCTGCCTTTTCCGGCATGGCATCAACTCGATCTGATGAAGTATTTCGACGGGTCGAAGTTGTACCCGTACATCGATATATTTTCCGGCCGGGGGTGCCCTCACAAATGCATTTTTTGCCTCTGGCCTCAGGTTATGCACGGACACAAGGTGAGGCTGCGTTCAGCGCGAAACGTTGTAGACGAAATCGAGCACGATATCCGACTGTGTCCTCAAGTCGTTCGCGGGGGCGAATTCTTTTTCGAAGACGATACCTTTACACTGAACAAAGCCAATGCAATGGAGATTTGTGAAGAGATCCTGCGGCGGGATTTGAAAATCACATTCTCCGTTAATGCACGAGCCGACACTGCGGATGAGGAACTCTTCGGGCTCTTGAAAAGAGCGGGGTGCAGACAACTGCTGGTGGGATTCGAATCCGGCGACCATGAGATGCTTGTCCGCATGAAGAAAAGCAAGGGCCTCGGTGAGAGTCTCCGATTCATGGAGCTTGCAAAAAAGTCCAGGCTGAATGTGCATGGGTGCTTTGTGCTGGGGCTTCCGGGAGAAACCATGGAGAGCATGGACAGGACCATACGGTTCGCTCTGGGGCTTGGGTTGCATACGGTCCAGTTCTCGGCGGCCGTTCCTTTCCCCGGGACCGCCTATTTTGCTCAGTGCCGTGAAGCTGGACTTTTGAAAGACCTGAGCTGGGACAAGTGGCTCGATAACGGCGAGCAGGCGCCGGTAGTCGAATACCCCGGGCTCAGCAGGCAGGCAGTAGCAGATGCGGTCGACAGGGGGCTAAAGAGCTTTTATTTGCGTCCGGGCTTCATGATAAGGTTTCTGCTTGCGACTCGAAGCGCCACCGATCTTTATCGCAAGATGCGGGGGGCCAGGAATTTTTTTTCGTATCTGTGCACGGAGCGCCACGGAAGGTGAACAGCGCGCAGCCTTTGATATCGGTCATTGTTGCGGCATATAATTGTAAGGACACGATCTCAAAGTGTCTTGAATCCCTGAGCAGCCTGGATCATCACAGCTATGAGATCATTGTGGTCGATGACGGATCAACCGATGGGACTGCACAGATCTGCGAGACATTCAGCGGCGTAGAAGTGGTGAGGCTCGACAGAGGGGGACCCTCACGGGCCAGGAACACGGGTGTGAGGAAGGCCAGGGGAAAGTTCGTCGCGTTTACCGACAGCGATTGTTTTGTTGATAGCCAATGGCTTAAGGAACTCGAGAAGGGTTTTACCGGCCCGGATGTGGCCGGAGTTGGCGGAGACCAGGTAAGTCCGGCTGATGAATCGGAAATGGGAAAAAGGATACAGGAATTTCTTAAGATCAGCGGTTTCCTGACCCGGTATATCCAAACAGAGGCCTCTTTTGGTGAAACAACGCACAATGCGAGCTGCAATTCGGCCTACCGGAAGACCATTTTTGAGGAAATCGGAGGATTTGACGAGGCGCAGTTTCCAGGGGAAGACCTGGAGCTGGACCTCAAGATTTTGCGGAAAGGATACAGGCTGATTTACAACCCGGCGGCGCTCGTAGGTCATTACCGTCCCGGGACATACCGGGGATTTTGCAAAATGATGAGAAGGTACGGGGCCGGAGAATGGCATCTTGTGAGGAAGCACGGCTTCTTCAGGCTGCCCGATTTCGAACCTGTCGTAGTGGCCGCCGGCCTGGTTTGTGTTTTTGCCCTGCTTGTTGTTTATCCCCTTGCATGGTTCTTGCTTCTGCTCCCATGGCCGGTTCTGGGTTTGTGGTTTTTCCTCAAAACAGGCAGCCTTGGCAGGACTATTCAGTTTATCCTCTTCTTTGTGATCGTATTGACCAACTGGAACTGGGGCTTCTTTACGGGCCCATGGCATCGACCGGTGAAGCGAACAACTTGAGGGGAACATGGATAATCCGGGTAATTTTTCTTTGATGCAAATTCCCAAGGGGCGCATATGGATAATCCGGGTAATTTTTCTT
>PLSV01000158.1:9495-16090 GCA_003165235.1 Syntrophobacteraceae bacterium | reverse complement strand
ATATATTCTGGAGTTTTACCGGGGTCTCCAAAAAGGCCTGGCGCCTGACCTTGACCGGTTCTTCCTGCTGGCCCGCCTTGTTTTTGTCAAAAATGTCGAACACTATGACGCCTTCGAGCGGGTTTTCGCGCGCTTCTTTCTTGGGAAAGGCTCGTGGCAAATGCCCGAGTGGGAAGAGGTGTTCGCGGGCAAGCCTTTCCAGGAGTGGCTGCGCGGGCAGCTCGCAAAAGGAGCCATTTCTGCCGGGGAGCTGCGAACATACGGGGTAGAGGAACTTCTGAGGTGGTTCTGGGAAACTCTTTTGGAGCAAACAGGCCCACACGATGGAGGCAACACCTGGATCGGAACCGGGGGACGGTCACCGTTCGGCCACTCGGGGCATGCTGGTGGAGGAATGCGCGTCTATGGAAGGGGTCTTCATGGTACGGCTCAGAAGGTGATCGATAAAAGGAACTATGTCAACTACAGCGAGAAATCTCCTCTTGCCAGGGAAAATGTGAGCCAGATTCTGGCTTCGCTCAAGAACCTGAAGCGTGCGGGACCCGAAACCGAGTTGGATATCGACGAGACGATAGCCAGGACCGCAAAAAACGGAGGCGAAATCGAACTGGTGTTCGCCAGGGAGTTTCGCGATCGCTTAAAGCTGACAGTGCTGCTGGATAATGGCGGCTATTCGATGATTCCCTACCTCGACCTCGTGAAGTCGGTGTTTGGAAAAATCCGTGACCACTTCAAGGACCTTAAGTACTATTATTTTCACAATTGCGTGTACGGGACCGTTTATCGGGACTTGCCGCGGACACGTGCGATTCCGTGGGAAGCCTTTGTGGACCAGGGAAGTGACACCCACCTTATAATAATTGGGGACGCCAATATGGCGCCGTTCGAGTTGATGGCCTCCAACGGCGCCCTCTACATTCAGGGCGATGATCGAAGGCCCGGACGGGAATGGCTGCAAGAGCTTCGGGCTGCGTTTCCGGAAAGTGTGTGGCTAAATCCCATTCCAAAAGAGCGTTGGTCGCAGGAAAGCGTTACGATCAACCGGATTGCCCACATTTTTCCGATGGAAGATTTGACCCTGGCCGGCATCAGGAACGCCGTTCAGATACTGGGCCGCAGAAGGTAGCGCGTACAGGCTGGTTTGAGCTAAGGGATGAAAGAAAAATGGAAAAGGGATTGGAACAAAAGGCGCCGCCCGCAACCGGGCCCCACCGGTTTGAAATGAATCAATGGATAAGCTGCGCCCCGTTTGAGCGGCTTTTGAATATGACTATCGTTGAGGCTTGCGATGGCAGGGCGACCCTGACTATGCCCTTTTTAATCGACTACGCCCAGGGCGCGGGATTGATGCACGGCGGGGTCCTGGTGAGTCTTGCCGACACGGCGGTCGTCATGGCGATCAAGAGCATAATAACGCCTATGTCGCATTTGGCTACCACTGAACTTGAATCGCGATTTCTTCTTCCGGTGACAAAAGGCAATGTGACGGCGAAGGCGGAGGTGGTCAGCCGGGAGGGGAGGCGCCTCAAGGGTAAAGCGACTCTTTACGATGAAGAGGGAAGAGCGGTCATGGAGTTTTGCTCTACCTTCAAGGTTTCAAAAGATGCTCAGATCAAATGAAGGCAGGTAATTTCAAATCATGGCGAGTCGATGGTTGTGGTCAGGATAGGTGGAACGTTCAGCGCGCCCTCACAAAGAATCGGACGCGAACTTGAAGCATAAAACGCCGGCCCGAAGCGTTAGCGCGGACCCGAATGAAGTGAGGGTTCAGCGCAGAATCACACCTGGCCCCACTTGAGCTTTGATCTCAAGATCTCGAAGTGATCTACGCCCGGGGCCTTAATGATGCGCAGGGGAGTGGCTGCGGCAGTAACGACCACCTGGTCAGCGTCCTGGACCAGGCATCCTATCTGTCCATCGCAGGTCAGTGTTACGTCTGTTGCGGGTTCGCCAATTTCGACTGTGATTGTCACGTCAGCAGGAAGCACGATCGGCCGGTTGGTGAGTGTGAAAGGGCAAATCGGAGTCATTATAATGGCCTGAGAGGTCGGGAAAATGATGGGGCCCCCTGCGGAGATGTTGTAAGCGGTCGATCCTGTGGGGGTGCTGATAATGAGGCCGTCACCACGGTAGTGAGTGAGAAAATGCCCGTCGATACTTGCGTGCAGGTCGATTATTCGGGCGAGCGCCCCTTTGTTTATAACGGCGTCATTGAGGATGCGATGGCTGAAAATCTTTCTGCCCTCACGCTTTACCGTTACCTGCAGGATCATTCGTTCCTCGATGTCGAAATCCCCCGAGAGGATTTTTCCCAGTTCTGCAAAACAGGAGTCGGCGCTTATCTCCGTAAGAAAACCAAGGCCTCCCAAATTGATGCCGATGATCGGAATGGATCTTCGTTCTATAAACCGCGCAACACTCAAAAAGGTCCCGTCTCCACCGATCACCACAACCGTTTCGACTGTATCGGGGATATCGATTTTTTCATAGACGGGGCTAACTCCTGAATTATCGATATTCTCTTTAAGAAAAACTTCTATGTCGCGATTCTCGAACCATTCTTTGAGTTGCCGGGCAAGCCGGGCGGCTTCAGGGCGCATGCGTTTATAGATTATTGCGACATGGCGCATTTGAGTCCTCCAAAAAACTAACGCTGCAGCCTTGGTGGGCCGATAAGAATTAAAAGATTTGTAAAAATCCACCGGCTGCTCTAATTTGCATTGGCAGCGCCGGGTAAGATGCCTATAGGTCCTATTTATGGGCGAGTCAAGTAATTTGCCGTGCGGTTTGGATGGAGGACGGTTCATCTGAGTGGCTCTTTCCATCTCTCTGAGGTGGTCAATGAATTCCGAGCAGCGGTCTGCAATCCCTTTACAGACGATCCTGGTGGTCGATGACGAGCCGGAGGTCTGTGAAATTATTTCGGAGGCCCTGAGGGGGCAGGGTCACAAGGTGGAGAGCGCCGGTGATGGCGTGGAGGCTGTCGAAAAGCTCAAAAGAAGCGAATTCTCTATCGTTGTTACTGATATGGATATGCCTCGGATGGACGGGATGCAGCTCATCGAGTACATAGTGCACAATCATGCCGATATCGATATAATCGCCATCACGGGGCATCTGATGAAATACAAGTACACTGAGGTGGTTGAAGCCGGAGCTGCAGATTTCATTACAAAGCCCTTTTCCGTTAACGAACTGGAGGCCAAGCTCAACCGGCTGATCCGGGAGACCAGTCTCAGGAATCAACTCGCGAAGCTGGCCGTCCGCGACCCCCTGACAGCTCTTCAGAATCGCCGTTCCTTTGAAGAAAATGTGCGAAAGGAAGCGATTCGTACAACCCGCTATCAGCATACTCTCTTCCTGTTCTTTATGGACGTGGATAATTTTAAGAATTACAATGACCTCCATGGCCATCAGGCGGGCGATGCGCTGCTCATCGAAACGGCGAATCTTTTGACGAATTCGATACGGGAAAACATTGACACTGTCTACCGCTACGGCGGTGACGAGTTCGTAATGCTGCTGCCTCATCTGCCGGCCGCTCAGGCCCTGAATGTTGCTAAGCGCATCTGCAGGAAGTTCAACCTTTTGAAGTTCGAACCAACAAGCCTTTCAATCGGGATCGCCAGATTCATCGAAAGGTCCGGGACTATCGAGCAGGACATCCAAGACATGATACAGAGGGCCGACTTCGCCCTTTACACCGCCAAGAAAGGCCCCGGCAAAAACGGGATTTTTGTCGATGAATATTCGCGCTGACCGATGGCGCTTGTCCGCTCTTGATTGGAAAGCCTGAGCGGAGCTTACGCCTGCCAGGGGGCAACAGGTCCCAAGGTCCGCCAAGCAAAGACATAGTCCCTGTTTTTGTTTTAAAAGCGATCTGCTTAAAATTAATCTTGACACCCTCTGGTGGGTACTTTATATAGGGCAGGACCGCGGAGCACAAAGGAGTTCCGTGATAACCGACGAAAATTGCTGGACTTAGTTGGCGTCACCCCAAAATCTGTTGTGTTCGGATTACAGTGCAGATTGAGACGGTGGCATTTTTTTGGATTAACCCTTTTGCGAGACCACTTTATGATGTGGCATTAAGTCCGCCCTGAGCTCTGGCAGAGTCGAGTCCATCATCAGATGGCTGGAAACGCTAATACCCAATAGCGTTTCCGGAAGTGCTCGAGGTAGCATCTCCGGTAGCGGGCGGCAAATAGAATTCTAATATTTGCATAGGGAACTCTAGGTTCTCACGACGGGAGGTGACTGCCATGGGCAAGCCTGAATTCGGTTTTGGNNCAAATGGATATGACCAAAATCATGCCGCCTTATGTTTTCCGGTATTCGGGAGTGGTTCCGGAAGACTGGGGAGTATCAGGTTTTGTGCTGATTGCCGAAAGCCACATCAGCATTCATACATTTCCGGATAAGCAGTACATGAGCATTGACATGTTTTCGTGCAAGCCTTTTGATACCGACTTGGCGGTCAAGACGATAAAGAACTATTTCAAGATTCAGAAACATGATATCAAGGTTCTTGATAGGGGGCAGGAGTTTCCAAACACCATACGTGAATCCGCCCAGGTTGTCCGGATGGATCGGATGCTCAAACAGCGTTCGAGGTAAGAAATATTCCACGAGCCATAAAAAAACGGATGGGGCGCCGGTTACGGCCTGTGCCCCTATTTTCATTTACGGGGCTGAATTTTTATCGTCGTAATATGTGTGATTAGCTAATTTCGGTATAGGAGCAACAGGTCCCCATAGGCATCGATTCGGCGGTCCCTAAGGAAGGGCCAGTTGCGCCGGACCACTTCAGTCCTCGTCATGTCGATTTGCGCCGTAAGCACTTCCTCCGTATCATGGCCTGCCTTTGCCATAAATTCGCCCTGAGGTCCAATTATGAAACTGTTTCCCCAGAATATTTGGCCGCTGCCGGCGCTCTCAGAAGCCGGCTCGAACCCTACCCGATTTGCGCAGATTACCGGAAGCCCGTTGGCGATTGCGTGGGACCTCTGGATAGTCATCCATGCATCCAGCATCAGCCTTCGCTCAGCCTCGGACTCGCCCGGCGCCCAGCCGATAGCTGTAGGATACAGGAGCAGTTCGGCTCCTGAAAGAGCCATCAGCCGCGCAGCTTCAGGATACCACTGGTCCCAACAGACCAGTACCCCCAGCCTGCCCACTGATGAAACAATGGGGTGGAACCCCAGGTCGCCCGGAGTGAAATAGTACTTCTCATAATAGCTCGGATCGTCGGGGATGTGCATCTTACGGTACCTGCCCGCTATTGAGCCGTCCTTTTCGAGAACCACAGCCGTATTGTGATACAGGCCGGCGGTACGCCGCTCGAAGACGGATGCTACGATCACCACACTGAGCTCCCTGGCCAGGGCGCCGAAGGCCTCACTGGCCGGACCCGGAATCGGCTCAGCCAAGTCAAAGTAAGCGGGGTTCTCGGTCTGACAAAAATAAGGCCCAAGGTGCAACTCCTGCAGCACAATCAGTTCTGCCCCTTTCGAGACGGCTTTCCGAATGCCGGCTGCACTCTTTTCCATATTGGCGTTCCGGTCTGCCGTGCAACTCTGCTGGACGAGCCCCACAATAATCTGGTCATTCCTTTTACCGGCTTTAGCCGGAAGGAGTTTTTTCATCCCAGGACTCCTTTGGGTATCTGCATGGTAATGCAATGTAGCGAACCGCGGCCGGTCAGAAGAGGAAGGCAATGAACGCCTGCCGCCTGGCGCCCCGGGAAAGCTCGCCCGATTATCTCGATGGCCGGGCGATCCTTTGGGGTTCCATACAACGGCACAAGCACCGCACCATTGGTGATTAGGAAGTTCGCATAAGTCGCCGGAATCCTCTGACCCTGTTCATCATGCACAGCGTCAGGCCAGGGGAGCGCAAACAGCCGATAGGGCCGGCCTTCCAGCGTCCTGAAAGACCTCAGTTCCTCGGCCATTGTTTCCATCGGCCCGTAATGTTCGTCGGCAGGATCGTCACATGCCGTGTAGACGATGGCGCCATCCGGGCAGAACCGCGCCAGGGTGTCCACATGCGAATCGGTATCATCCCCGGCCAGATGCCCGTTCTCGATCCACAGGACCCGTTGGGCGCCCAGCGCTCTACACAGGAAGGCCTCAATGCCGCTGCGGGAGAGATGCGGATTTCGGTTGGGGCTGAGCAGACAATCGGTGGTCGTGAGAATGGTCCCCTGTCCGTCGCTTTCGATGCTCCCGCCCTCAAGAATGAATCCCACGGTCTCCACCGGCGTTTCGCCGAAGACGCCGTACTTAGCGAGCTTCCTGGTTATCTGGTTGTCAAGGTCGGAAGGGAACTTGAGTCCCCAGCCGTTGAAGCCAAAATCCAGACATAGCGGCCTCTCGGCCTCAAAGACAGTGACAGGACCAAAATCCCTTGCCCAGGTATCATTGGTTTCGACCCGAGAGAACTGGACCCGCTCCAGAGCCAGCCCGGCATCGGCCATGGACTGCCTCGCTTCCTCGATATCAGGCGCCACCATCAGCAGCCGCTCAAAATGGGTAATCGCCCTTGCGATATCGATTGTGACACGCTGCACAGCATTGAGATTGACCCAATCGGT
>PLSV01000158.1:1795-9479 GCA_003165235.1 Syntrophobacteraceae bacterium | reverse complement strand
GGGCGCCTGATTACGAGGGAGAATTCGAGTGCACACGACAGACAAAATATAAAGATGTAATGAAACCATAATCGCCGGTCATTATCAAGACAGCGCTGCTTCATGTCCTATATTTTCGTGGACAAGAAATGGCCTGCTTGTTAAACTACTGCGTTAAAGGTCGAATGTGGGCGGTAAACTGGTATCGATTTGCCTTTGAAGTGTATTACCTGAAAGAGAGTGATTGAAAATTGGGAGAACCGTCAGCCAAGGGAATCCAGAATTGGCTTCGAATGTGCTTCCGGCGGCTTGCTGGCGTCGAAAACTCCGACGACGTCGAAAAAGAGATTCAGCAGATAATTGACGAAGGGGAACAGCGTGGACTGATCTCCGAGGACGAAGGGGAAATGATCCAGGGGATCTTTTCCTTTCGCGACACGATAGCTAGAGAGATCATGGTCCCGCGCACCGATACGGTTTACGCTGAGGCTGAGACTAAACTTCCGGAAATAATTCAGATCATTATAGAGAGCGGACACTCCAGGATTCCAATCTACCAGGATAATATCGACAACATCGTCGGGACACTGCACGCCAAGGATCTGCTTCCATTTTGGGGCACAAGCGATATGGCGATCCGCGACATAATGCGTCCTCCATATTTCATTCCCGAGACCAAGAAAATCAGCGAAGTTCTCAAAGATTTGAGAGACAATAAGTCCCACATAGCTATTGTCATTGACGAATATGGCGGGACTGCCGGCATTCTCACGCTGGAGGACATAATAGAGGAGATTATCGGCGAGGTCATGGATGAGTACGATGCCGAACAGAAACTTATTATCGAGCATGAAGATGGCTCCATAAGTGTGAATGCGCGTCTTGACGTCGAGAAACTTGAGGATTTTCTCCTGGTCGACCTGCCGGAAGGTGACTTCGAATCGGTTGGCGGCTTTATTATAAGCCTTATCGGAAAAGTGCCCGAGGTGAACGAAAAGGTTATTTATGACGGTCTTGAGATCGTGATCGAAGCCGGATCGAGCAGGAAGATAGATCGGGTGCGCATCCGCAAACTTGGCCCTGGAGAAGTCCCCGAGGAGTCTGCCGGATAAGGGCCTGGCAAGTAGATGGCGTCCATTTTGAGTCCTATGAATGCGATATTGCTCTCCGCCCTGAGCGGACTATTGCTTACGGCGGGGTTTCCCAAGCCGGCGATGTTCTATCTTTCCTGGGCAGCTCTCGTACCGCTGCTTTATGCGGTTCAGAGGAAAACGGGAAAGCAGGCTTTTGCGCTCGGTTATATTTGCGGGTTGGCGCATTGTTTGACATGCCTTTTGTGGATATATCACGCTATTTATCACTATGGTGGTTTTTCGCCCGCTGTTTCCTTCCTGATTCTTCTGATGCTTTGCTGCATAATGGCTGTATATCCCGCTGTGTTCGCTCTTCTGGCGCAAAAATGTGAATTCCGGCCCCTGCTCTACGTCTTTGGGCTGCCATTCGCATGGGTTGCGCTCGAATGGGCTCGGGCGCATGCAATCTCGGGATTTCCTTGGGCAAACCTGGGATATACTCAGGCGCCGCTAAACCAGCTCATCCAGATCGCCGACATAACTGGAGTCTATGGGCTGAGCTGGCTTGTAGTGCTTGGCAATACGGTCATTTCCGGTTTTATCCGGAACTTTTGCCGCAGATCGGGGGTCGCGGTCCTGTCCGCCTGCATCGTTTGCGCCCTGCTTTACGGCTTCTGGCGTTCCGAACAGATCAGGGGCCTGCAAGACCGGACTGTTGCGCTAAATGTTGGGGTTATCCAGGGAAATATCGCCCAGAATGAAAAATGGGACCCTGCATTCGAGGCTGAAACTATCAGCACGTACGGCAGTATCAGCCTGGAGTGCGTCAAACAGGAGCCGGTTCCCGACATTCTTGTGTGGCCGGAATCGGCGATGCCTTTTTTCTACGGCGTGGATGAGAACCTGAGCCCCCAGGTTGACAGTATTGTAAGGCAGGCCGGAAAACCGCTGCTGTTCGGGAGCATTGGCGTGATCCCGGTGGAAGGTAAGGCGCGTTTGCTCAACAGGGCTTACCTTCTCGATCAGGGCGCCAGGTTGGTTGGGGCTTACGCCAAGCAGCACCTGGTTCCATTCGGAGAATATGTGCCCTGGTCGAACATACTGTTTTTTGTCCATCATATCGCGGCAGGCTCTATAGACTTTATTCCGGGGACTAATCCCGGACCGCTTCTTTTTGAGGGCCCCCCTCTGGGCGTCCTGATTTGCTACGAGGCGATTTTCCCGCAGATTGCCCGTGAAACCGTCAGGAGGGGCGCTCAAGTGCTGATGAACATTACCAATGACGCCTGGTACGGCGATACGGGGGGACCGTATCAGCACCTGCAAATCGCACGCTGGCGCGCAATCGAGTTTCGAGTTCCGCTGGTGCGGGCCGCAAACACTGGGATTAGCGCAGTGTTCGATGCTACGGGGCAGGAATGCGGAAGATTGGCGTTGAATACGCGCGGTTTCCTTACGTGCAGCGTTCACCCGATGTCTTATCTTTCTTTTTATGCTGAATATGGTGATCTGTTCGCCTGGTTTTGCGTGTTTGCAACATTGTGCGCACTTATATTCAAAATTGTCCATATGAGAATTATCAGGCCTCCCGCGAACGCCCCGTCTCTGGTCATGGACAGTGATCATAGACAGGTCATGAAGGGATAGCGTCGAGAATGTCGTGCAGTCGGCCTGCCCGCTACGCGCTCGCACGACGCAAAGTGGTTATTTTTTTTCGATAGGGTATTATATAAGTCTATCATACGAGGAGGATGTCCCGATGAATATAGATATTTCTGAGCTTAGAAATTCGCTAAAAGACCTGTCTCAAAAATTCCAAACTTTGGGAGGATATCTTTGACATCGCGGGTAAGGAGGCGCGTTCGGCCGAGTTTGAAAAGCTGATGAACAAACAGGACTTTTGGGCAAACCCGGAGGCCGGTCGCGATGTTTTAAAAGAGCGCTCCGAACTAAATGAAATTATCCAGACATGGCGCAATCTTGCCGGTGAGATGGAGGATAACGAACTGCTCTTCGAAATGGCGGTCGAGGAGCAGGACGAGAGTAATCTGATGGAAGTTCAACGGAAGCTGAGCGAGCTTGAGAAAAAATACAGGGAGCTCGAACTGCGGCAGACGTTGAGCGATGAAAACGATGACAAAAATGCAATCGTCAGCATTAACGCAGGCGCGGGTGGGACTGAAGCACAGGACTGGGCCGAGATGCTCCTCAGGATGTACCTGCGCTGGTGTGAGAAGAAGAACTTCAAAGTCGAAATGATTGACCTTCTGGAGGGAGAAGAAGCTGGAATAAAGAACGCTACGTTCACCGTGTCGGGTCCTTACGCTCATGGGATGTTGAAGGCTGAATCAGGCGTGCACAGGCTGGTGAGAATCTCTCCTTTCGACGCAAGCGGCCGCAGGCATACATCATTTGCGGCAGTGCTGGTATTTCCCGAGATAGATGACAAAATTGAAGTCGAAATAAAGCTATCCGACCTGCGTGTCGATACCTACCGGGCCAGCGGGGCCGGTGGCCAGCACGTAAACAAAACGAGCTCGGCAGTCCGGCTCACACATCTGCCTACCGGTATTGTGGTGCAGTGCCAGAATGAAAAGTCACAGCACCGAAACCGCGATATAGCCATGAAAATCCTCAAGGCGAGACTCTACGAACGCGAAAGACGCGCGCAGCAGGCTAAAATGCAGGAAACCCATGACAACCTCGATGAAATAGCATGGGGCAACCAGATCAGGTCCTATGTCATGCAGCCGTACAGGCTTGTGAAGGACCACCGCACCAATGTCGAAAAAGGCAATGTGGATAGCGTTCTGGGCGGTGAACTCGATGACTTCATAGAGGCGTATCTGCTGAGCACGATTACCTCAAAAGAAAGCGCCCCAGGCGCCGTTTAGGTTGCGAACCTGGATCGCAGAGGCTGCATCTGTGAAGAAAAAGGCGCCGTTGCGGACATCGGCGCCTTCATGCCGGGATTTATGACAATGCTACCCGGTGATTTGTAAATACCAGAATCTAATAAAATGACAAGGACTATTCCGGGTGGATGGTTTAGATGTTGTACCCAACCTCCCCGTGAGTTTCTTTGTCAAGACCCGAGGATTCTTCATCGGCCCCCACTCTTAAACCTATTGTTTTTTCTAGAAAATAGGCGATCACGTAGGTTGCTGTCAGGCAGTAAAGGGCCACTGCAATAACTCCTATGGCTTGTATTCCCAACTGCTTCGGGTTGCCCGCCGTCAGTCCGGTCGCCCCTGCGGTGGCGAAAAGACCTGTCGCGAGCGTTCCCCATGCGCCGCCGACCCCGTGTACCCCAACCACGTCCAGAGAGTCATCATAATTGAGTCTGAATTTCATCCGGACCCCATAGAAGCAGATCACCCCGGAGACAAGTCCGATGACCATGGCCCATCCCGGGCTTACAAACCCGGAAGCCGGGGTCACTGCACCCAGTCCGGCGACGATTCCCGAAGCAAATCCAAGGGCGCTGGGTCTTTTTACGATCAGCCATTCCATCGCCATCCAGGCGCACGACCCGGCTGCTGCGGCCGTCATCGTGGCGGTAAAAGCGAGGGCCGCCGTGGCGTTCGCCGCCAGAGCGCTGCCGGCGTTGAAGCCGAACCAGCCGAACCAGAGGAGGCCCACCCCAAGCAGTGTCATTGTGAGATTATGAGGGACAAACATTTCGCTGGGATATCCCCTGCGTTTTCCGATGACTATGGCAATTGAAAGCGCAGAAACGCCCGCTGAGAGATGCACTACCAGACCGCCCGCAAAATCGAGGCCGCCCATCGACTGAAACCAGCCGCCTCCCCATACCCAGTGAGCCAGTGGATAGTAAACAATAAGCGACCAGAGTATGAGGAAGGCTACGTAGGACTTGAAAGTCATTCGCTCGGCTATGGCGCCGCTGATCAACGCCGGAGTAATGATGGCGAACATTCCCTGAAACATCACGAACGCGTAGGTTGGGATCGTGTCCTTTAGCGAATCGATTGTCGTTCCCATGAGCATGAACTGGCTGAGGTCACCGATGAACCAGTTCCCCGTGGTAAACGAAAGCGAGTAGCCTATGATAATCCATTGTAGTCCCAGAACGCCGAGCGCGACGAATGAGTGCATGAGAGAGCTGAGTACATTTTTGCGCTGCACCATGCCGCCGTAAAAAAGGGCAAGGCCGGGCAGCATCACCATGACGAGGGCTGCCGATACGAGCACCCAGGCAGTGTCTGCCGGATTCATCACGCTTGGCTCGGCCGCCAAAGCAGGGCGCGTCCATACACATAGCGACAAAAATGTTGTTGTAATCATCAATGTCAGCAAACTTGCAGTCTTCCGGAACTTGAAAGCCATAGCGCACATGCCTTTCCTGGTTGATTGAAATTGTCCAAAAAATTGTAGGGTGTTTAAGGGCTTGTCCGTAAATAAATCNNGCTCCTCAATCGCAAAATCCTCGACGTAGCCCAACTACGCCTGCGGTTTTGCTCAATCCTCGCGACCAAATCAATCTCAAATCCCGGCGCGATCCCTAAGAGGCTTATTTACGGACAAGCCCTAAACCTTGCATGCAGGAGCAAGCTGCGTACCCGGAGATGACGGCAAATCAAGTACTTGATGTAAAAGGACATTTGTGTTTGCTGCGCCTAAGCGTTTCGATTATTATGCAACAATTATGTACCTTATGTCAAAAGTTGGCGTCGCTGATCGACAATTTTGTTCAATTGCTGCGCTCAAATACTTGCTTCCGAGTGGTATACCGCTCCTAAGATGGTCATTTTTGTAATCGTGTGCTCCATATGAAAGACAAAAGTGGCGGAGACCGGTATATTTGTGGTATTTTTCTCTCACCTGAAGGTACAGGTTTGAACTTTATAAAAAGGCACGAAAATGTGCTCCCGGCACAATAGTGTAATGCTGAAAGTCCGGCGGTGACAGGGAGAAGATGCAGTGAATCCAAATCAGGAAGCATAGGAGGCAGGGAGATGACAAAGATAGAAGCGATCATAAAACCTTTCCGGCTTACGGAAGTGCAGGAAGCACTGACAGCGCTTGGCATCCAGGGAATGACGGTGAACGAAGTCAAGGGATTCGGGCGCCAGAAGGGTCATGTGGAACTCTACAGGGGAGCGGAATACACTGTAAATTTCGTGCCCAAACTGCATATCATGACCGTTCTTCCTGACGATCTGGCGCAACAGGCCGTGGATGCGATTCAAAAAGCGGCTTTCACCGGGAAGATCGGAGACGGGAAGATATTCCTTTCAAAAATTGACGAGGCCGTAAGGATTCGTACGAAAGAAACGGGGAGCGAGGCTCTGTGATTCCCACCTGACTGATTGCGCCCATGCCTTCAGTAGAACTTGAAAAAGTGAATCCGGCAGTGTATTACTCGCGCCATTGACAATTGTCCGGAGCTTTTTTGAGTTTAGCCGCCGGGCCTTGCCAATTTGCCTGCCGGAGGGCGGATAAAATTGGAGTTTTGAGGCATAAATTATGAGCATAATCGAGGCGATTTTCCTGGGGATCATTCAGGGAATTACTGAATTTCTGCCGATCAGCAGCACCGCTCATCTCACGATAGCCGGAAAGTTGCTTGGGTTTATCGACCAGGCGAACCCGGAACGCTGGACGGCTTTTATAGCTGTCATCCAGTTGGGCACTCTTCTGGCCGTTTTCTTGTACTTTTTTCGTGATGTGGTCGAGATATCTATCTCCTTTATCGGCGAAAATCTGATTTCTCCGACTCGCTACTCTCTGCAGAGCCTTAGGTCAAGAATGGGGTGGTTCGTGATCCTGGGGTCCGTTCCCATCGCCGCTGTCGGACTGGGCTTCAGGCACGTAATCGAAGGGCATCTTACCAAGAACATGGGAGTTATTTCCGTCACAATGATAGCCATGGCCCTTTTTCTTGGGTTGGCTGAACTCACCGGAAAGTTTTCAAAAAACCTGAGCCGGATTTCAATGGTGGACGCTATGCTTATCGGGTGCGCGCAGGCCCTTGCTGTTATTCCCGGCGCATCCCGCTCCGGGTCCACAATTGCCGGGGGACTCTTTCTTGGCATGACTAGAGAGAGCGCAGCGCGGTTTTCGTTTCTTTTGAGCATGCCCGCTGTATTCGCCAGCGGGCTTCTCGAGTTCAAGGAAAGTCTCAAATACCTCGATTCGCACAATCTTATGGTTCTGGCTGTGGCGATTGCCGCGGCGGCTCTGAGCGGATACGCCGCTATCGCTTTTCTTCTGAGATACCTGCGGACTCATACGACATATATTTTCATTTTCTACAGAATTGTTCTGGGGACGGTCATGATTATGGGAATCAAGTATTCTCATTTGTTTTAACAAACCTCCGATACACTTTGGGCAACCCTTTTCTCACGTTTTTCCAGAAGTTTGACAAAAACGTTTCAAAATTGTGTCTCCTACGAATTTCGATACAATTGTGTACCGTTTTTTCGTCGAGTATCTGCCTCTCCAAGGTTTTCCCTAAAGATTTTAGTCCTTTAAATCCGTCTACTTAGCATCTCCTTTTAATGTCGCAGGCAGGCTTTGGCACATGCTTTGGACTGTCCTCGAGAGTTCGGCCTGCGCAATAGCCCTGAAATGCTGGAAGGCTGAAAGTGATTGGGGGGATAAGT
>PLSV01000158.1:0-1788 GCA_003165235.1 Syntrophobacteraceae bacterium | reverse complement strand
GAAGTGAAGGGGTTCGGGCGGCAGAAGGGGCATGTGGAACTCTACAGGGGAGCGGAATACAAGGTTAATTTCGTCCCAAAGTTGCTGATCTTGACCGTGGTTCCGGATGAACTGGCGGGGAAGGCCATGGAGGCGATCCAAAAGGCGGCCTTCACCGGAAAGATCGGGGATGGGAAGATCTTTTTATCTCCAGTAAGTGATGTCATGCGCATCAGGACCAAAGAAACCGGTCTGGAAGCCCTTTAGCGTTTTAGCGATTCATTGGACGAGCGACTCTTTCTCAACTCGTTTGGAGATCCGGAGGAAATGATATGAATAAATTGTTGGCGGCTTTGGTTCTTGTTTTTCTGACTCTACTGGCGAGCACTGCTTTTGCTGAACAAACCGGTGCGCCGATACAGTTGGCGCAGGCGGCCCAGACGGCTCCAGCTCCGGCGGAGGTCCCGGCGAAAATCGACACAGGCGACACGGCCTGGGTCCTTACTTCTTCGGCCCTTGTTTTGCTGATGACCCCCGGCCTTGCCCTGTTCTACGGAGGAATGGTTCGGCGTAAAAACGTCCTTGGAACCATTATGCACAGTTTTGTCGCTATGGGCATAATAACGATTCAATGGGTCCTTTTCGGCTACAGTCTGTCGTTTGGGCCCGACATCGGGCACTTTATCGGCAATCTTGACTGGGTGGGTCTAAAAAGTGTCGGGTTCGAGCCAAACGCAGACTATGGGCCCACTGTCCCTCACCAGGCATATATGATATTTCAGATGATGTTCGCCATAATAACACCCGCTCTTATTTCAGGGGCCATTGCCGAAAGGTTCAAATTCAGCACCTACCTCGTGTTCATGACCCTTTGGGCATTCCTGGTATACGATCCGCTTGCTCACTGGGTATGGGGAACGGGCGGCTGGCTCAAAGAGATGGGGGCCCTTGATTTTGCCGGAGGTCTTGTGGTTCATATAAGCTCCGGTGTTTCTGCGCTCGCCTGCGCACTGGTCCTGGGAAGAAGAAAGGGATACCAGGTTGAAATTATGGCGCCGCATAACCTTACATTGACATTACTGGGGGCCTGTCTGCTGTGGTTTGGGTGGTTCGGGTTCAACGCAGGCAGCGCGGTGGCCTCGGGCGCCCTTGCGACTTCGGCCTTTGTGGTCACACACATTGCAACAGGCACTGCAGCCATGTCCTGGATGTTCACCGAATGGATCCACAGAGGCAAGCCTACCGCTCTTGGCGCTGCATCCGGCGCGGTTGCCGGGCTTGTCGCCATTACTCCGGCCTCCGGATTTATCGGTCCGCTCCCGGCGCTCCTTCTCGGGATTTTTGCCGGTGCGATCTGTTACGGAGCGTGCAGTCTGAAACCGAGGTTCGGATATGACGACTCACTGGATGTGGTCGGCGTTCACGGGATTGGCGGGACTCTGGGCGCATTGTTTACCGGCTTTTTTGCCTCAAAGCTTATCAATGCGGCAGGCGGTGACGGACTCTTTTTTGGAAACGCAGGGCAGGTAGGCATCCAGGCGTTGTCAGTAGTATCTGCTTGGGTTTACTCTTTCTTGGTCACCTTCATCATTCTTAAGGTGCTTGATGCAACTATGGGCCTGAGAGTAAGCGAAGAGGATGAATCGACGGGTCTGGATTTGACTCAGCATGGTGAAGTAGGCTACACGTTTGAAGCCTAAAAACAAGGGACTGAGTGCTGAGTGCTGAGGACTGAGTGGAAAAACACTGTTCTAATTCTTCAGTACGGATTTTCGTAAATACCGTTGCGAATCTTCACGGCAAAAAATA
>PLSV01000419.1 GCA_003165235.1 Syntrophobacteraceae bacterium | reverse complement strand
ATTGTCCAGGTGACCGATTGGCCAGGAACACGCAAGACCATCCCAATCGGACTTGCCTCACGCGACAATATTACTCCTCTTGTTCCGGCATTCGCGACCCATACCATAGCAGCATGAGGAAAGGGAAGTTTTCGAAGGATCTTTCACTTTCTCTGAGAAAGGTCCGAACATCGTCTACTAATCCTATGCCTGGAGTACCTCAAACGACGATTCAAGGGAATGGTGGTTCGACCAGAATTTTTGAATCAGTGGCATGGCAGAAGATGTGCACTTGTTTTCTTCGCACAGAGCAAAAAATCAAGGTACAGTTATATATGGTGCCTGTCGGCCTCGCCGGCCCTGTACTGTTCCTTGACAAATGAATATGTTGAGCGATTCCATTCCGACGCTCGAACTACTAACCATCTATGAGGTAGCGCGGCTGCTTAAGATCTCCGTGTCTAGCGTGCGCCGCATCCAACAGCAACGACGCATTCCGTTCGTCAAAGTTGGAGGCAGTATTCGTTTTATCAAAAGCGACCTCTTGTCGTACGTAGATAGGGAACGGGTGGAATCCATCGGCAAATAAAATATATGGCTGTAAGGATTAATAAAAAGTCGTGGTGGGTTGATTTCAGATTCAACCATATACGATACCGGAAACGAAGCCCTGAAAATTCAAGAACAGGAGCGCTCGCGTATGAAGCCGTCTTGCGGCAAAAATTGGCTCGTGGCGAAAGCATAGACGCTGAGGCGCAAGCGAAGGCGCTGGAGCAGACGTTCGCGCAATTCGCGTGGAAATGGTTCGACGAATATGTGTTAGCCAACAATAAGTTCTCGGAACAGAGAACGAAGAAATATGTCCTCTCCTCCTCGCTCGTCCCTTTCTTCGGCAAGATGCCCATTGAACGGATCGCGACGAACGATGTTGAGAAGTATAAAATGCAGGCGCTAAAGGAAGGGGTAACGAGAAAAACGGTTAATAACCGATTGACCATCTTCAGGAAATGCATGTCAACGGCGTACGAATGGATAGAACTCAAAGGAGCTATGCCCAAGGTCAAGTGGCTCAAATGCCCGCCGCCGAAGACGGACTACCTCTCGTTTGTTGAGTGCGCGTTGCTACTCTCCAAAGCGGACGGCATCATCCGCGAGATGATACTGACTGCCCTTAGGACGGGAATGAGGCTGGGAGAACTCAGTGGCCTTCAGTGGTCGTCAATTGACTGGCAGAACAAGCTCATCACAGTCCGCCATTCGAGGTGCAATTACAGGAAAGAGCTGAGTTCGCCGAAAAGCAATCGCGAGCGACATATCCCTATGGATGCCGAAGTATACGAGACGCTCCTCAAAAGGAAAAAAGGAACGGGGTATGTGTTCTTGGACACGGACGGTACGCCGTTCGACAATCAGCGCCTCGCGTGCCGATTGGCAGTCGTATGCAAGAAAGCGGGATTGCGACACATCGGTTGGCATATCCTACGGCACACGTTTGCCTCTCAGCTGGCCATGAGAGGTGTACCCCTTTCCGCCGTGCAGATGCTCATGGGTCACTCAACGATCACGACCACCATGAGGTATGCGCATGTGGCACCTTCGACCTTACGAACGGCGATAAACATGTTGAACCCAAAAATTGTTCTTTCTACGGATTTTGGGCAACCCGTGGTCAACCGGTGGCTAGAAGCGCAAAAGAGAGAAGCGTCTCAAAAAATCATGGTGCCAGAAAACCTTGTGATTCACTAGCTAAAAATGAGGAAGCAAACCATCTTACTGACTCATGAACCGCATGACCCTACTGGGAATCGAACCCGTAATCGACGGTTTCTAGAAATCAGGAATTGAGCAAGCAAAATGCTAATTCTATTGGGTAGATAAAGGATTTATTGGAAAAATAACAATTCTCAATCGTACTCACAAACTACTAATCTTGGACAACTTTTATCACTTTTTGGGCAGCCCGTGGTCAACCGACCGTCGTATCGGTCTGCCACGGCATTATTAGCAAGAACAGTACAGGTAGAGTGATAAATGGCTCAAAACACTGCTAGACGGTGGTTTTTGAGTTGTACCTGTTACACTACAGCGTCGGATTTACTTTATCATCTTCTCATAACATTTTACAAACTCCAACACCTGCCATAGAGTGCGTTCAACGCCCAAGATGGGGCGTGAGGGAGTTGCTACCTCCTTCTACCTGATGCCTGAACCCCCCGCACACCATAAGGGGCGGGAGGCGAGCTATTAACTGCAAGGATGGTGGTGGTATGTCCTCAAAATTGCCGAAATTGGTGTGAGTAGCATTTCTCTTGCGGGTTCTGATTGGAATATCGTATGATTTACAGACGTTCGGCATTCCAAGAGCTTTTTCGGATGGAATCCGACCCGTAAATGCGGTTCGGTTCCTGTTGGGGCTCAAGTTGACGCATTATTCAGGACCATAATTTTCTAATTTCAAGGGCTGACCCCTTTTCTTCATTCAACCTACTCATGAGGAGTTCAGCATGTCTGGAAAAACTTCCAAATCGAAAAACATACGGGAAGATGCATGTAGCTTGCGAACCTCAATTTTGCCTTCCGAAGAGCTAAACAAGAAAGATCCCGATACAGTCCAAGATTTTTCAAGTCCTACAGCCACGCCAGCTTTTCCATCAACCACAAATCCACCTCTTTCTTCAGTGGAAACGACGGTTGAAAAGACGCGACAAGTATTGAAGTGTTTTGTGATGATGCCTTTCGGATCGCAAGGAGAATATGAGCGTGGAATTATCGAATCTGATTTCGTATATAACTATATAATCTGTCCCAGTATTGAAAAATTCATGCTTTCCATGTAATGTAATGTTTAAGGTGTTTCTTCAAGGAATCCGGTATCTGGACGGTGCGGGACCGGGACCCTTTGCCATCACGAACGAACAGAGCACTCTCGCCGTAACCGGCCTTTATGTCGCCGCATCTGACGTTCGCTGCCTCCGCTACGCGCAACCCCGTACAGGTGAGAAGGTCTATGGCCATCCATTCTCTCACCGCCGTGAGCTGATTTCTTTCGATATCAAGGACAGCTTGGTCCCGAACATTGCGACGGAGGAGTCTAATCTGCTGGTCGGTGTAATATTTTATGCCGTCGGTGTTCGTGATTTTATGAGACTTGTCCCGGTTGTTTTTTTGCCTGGTGCCAGGAAACTGAACGACTTTGCCTGCTGTTTCCATGATTTCCCCTCCTTATGCTTTTCTATTGAGGTTCTTTCCTTATTTGGGACGGAGACAAGGGACATCTTCACCTCCATTTCCTGAAAACTGAATAGATAAGCGGACTTATATATTCAGTTCGTGTATTCACATTATATACATAACATCCATTATGTGAGAGACAAAGCGGAAAATTGGGTGACATAATGAAAAAATCCAAAAAGTTTAGATACTTGTAAGGAAATAAATAACCGTATTCCTTTAGCGGTATTCTATGGATTTATTGATCGTATTTACTTAAGACAGGACGGTGCAACTCAGTGTACCTAGCGGCTCCGCTTCTCCCTCGTTGGCGGGTCTTAAGCTTGGCAGCTATATATTCCGGTTTCTACCTTGTCCACTCCAAGCCCGGAAGGGTTCCGCTTTTTTGCCTTAATTAGTGACACACAGGACTTGAATTTCAGGGCAGTTTTTGAGATTGACAGGAGGATTAATTTTTAGCAGAATAGCTTTGCTCTTTAGTGTAGTAAGCGTATTTCGCTTTGTCTGGCGCTTCGCCGGACTTGCACGAATTGCTGGTTTTTATCTGCTCGGGACGTCGCACCGCCTCACCCGCGGCAAGGCGGCACGCCCCCCCGAGCCTCCGCTCGAGTAAAGAGCATTTATTTTGACGACAGACGATATTTACGAAAAATGGACTATCTCGATAGACCTAAAGAGTACCCGGATCGCGAGGAATCCCTCGTTTGTTTTCCTCTGCGGTGGCCCCGTTTCTACTAATAACGGGCATTTCAAATCCTGCCGAGATTTCTTCTATAGTCACATTAAAACGAGCAAGCGTCGATATCGAGACAAAGTTCTATTGGCTGAGGAAGTATTCAACTATTTTAAGCATTCTGCCTACAAAGACCTTGTTTGCTTTGAGAGGGACCTTGCCGAATTATCTGCTTTAACTGTGATATTTTCTGAAAGCCCTGGCTCAATTGCGGAGCTTGGTTCATTTGCGGTTCTCAAGCCAGTCCAAGAAAAGCTCTTTATTGTTATCCACGAGGATGATGCTGAGAAGGAGTCTTTCATCTGGCGTGGACCCGTCCTGCATGTCAACGAAGTCGCTAAGGCGCAGGGGAAAAATAATCCCGTGTCGGTCTACAATTGGAGAAAAGCACTCAAAGATGACGATATCCTCACAGAGGAGGATTTCCCCGACGCTGAAGAACTTGAGGACGCAATAGAAGAATTCCTATCAAGCCTCCCGAAAACCCAAGCTTTCAGGAAGGAACAAGTCGGCCATGTAATGCTCCTCATGCTTGATTTACTAAACGTAATTCTTCTTGCAACCGCCGATGAGATCATTACTTGCTTGAAACTCCTTGGTATCAACCTAAAACATCCAGAAGTAGATCAACGGCTGAGTCTTCTTACCTCTCTGAAGCTCGTTGTCAAAAAACCATACGGTCATAACGTTTACTATCTCACGGCACATAATAGACCTTGGCTTAATTGGGGATACGCAAAGTCCGCAACTGTACGTGATGTAGAGCGATGGAAGCTACAATTCGCTGAGCATTACTCTAAGAACATTCCGCGTAAAATGAAGGCATGGAAGTCCTACTTAAAAGCTACCGCCTAAATTGGGGACTGAGAATGCAAACATCCTTACTGGCCAAGCTGTCGGTTGATCTTCTCCTCCCTAAAGATTCGCTTGACTATTTGATTCGTAGTGCGCCGCATCGCTACAAGGTGTACCAAGTCCCAAAGCGTAGTGGATCGGGGATGCGAACAATAGCTCAACCAGCTAAGGAAGTTAAGAAACTTCAATACTGGGTTATGGAAAACATATTCTGTAACTTTAATGTCCACCCATCAGCCATCGCTTATGTTACTGGGAAAAACATTCGAACTAACGCTGCACCACATGCAAACCATCCTTATGCTCTTAAGCTCGATTTTAAAGATTTTTTTCCTTCGATCAAAGCAGAAGACTTCCTTCAATATGCCAAAGAAAACGAGAAGCTTCAGCTACAGGAAGCAGACTTGCGAAGACTTGCTCGAATTCTTTTTTGGTGCCCGCGATCTGCATCGGAACATCGACTTTCAATTGGTGCCCCATCTTCTCCCTATCTTTCAAACGCGATGATGTACAAATTCGATATTGATATCTCTCAATACTGCGCTCTCCAGGAAGTTATTTACACTAGATATGCTGATGACATGACTTTTTCGATGGTGGATAAAACTATGAGGAGCCGAGTTTTGGAGAAGGTTTTGGATGTCCTGCGGATGCTTCCATTTCCTAAGCTTGAGATAAATAGTGAGAAGACAGTTTTTTGCTCTAAGGCCCATCGCCGCATGGTAACCGGCCTTATTCTCACCAATGATGGGAATGTCTCCCTCGGGCGTGACAGAAAACGAAATATTAGAGCACAGCTCCATTACTTTGTGAGTGGCAGGTTACAGGATTCTCTAAGGCCTCATCTTCGCGGGATGCTCGCCTTCGCCCGTGATATCGAGCCAGCTTTCATCAGACGCATGGAGCAAAGATACGGGAAGAACGTCATTAGCAGTATTTGATCGACCAGCCACATCTGGATTTTCACATTTGGCAAGCAGGGTTGAATTTATTGAACTAAACCTGTGATTGATGTAGTGTCGGAGTAAACCCAGATACTTGCTATTCGAACCACCAGCGCTTCGAGGAATACGTGGTGAGACTCAGAAAGGGCAAGGGGCCAGGCAAAGTCAGGCTAGTGCTGGAATGAGGGGAATCCAATGAAGCTCATACAACTTCGCATCCAAAACTTCCGATCATGTCAGGACATCTCACTTGATGTCGGCAGTATGCACGCTCTTGTAGGAGCGAACAATGCGGGTAAATCAACGGTACTCAGGGCATTGGATTTCCTCTTCAACCCGAGCACGAGGTCAATAAACGAGGAGTCATTCTGGAACAAGGACACTTCTCAACAAATCTGGGTAGAAGCCGTCTTCTCAGAACTTACGGACAAAGAGAAGGAAGCACTGAGTGCTTGCCTGAAGCCGGACGGTACATTTCATGTGGCTCGTTCAGCTAAAATTGGTGGGAGGACCGGGGACTCCGATTCAGATCCAGAACAGTCTGAAGATAAAATCGTGATCGGCCAACATTATAAAAAGCCTATCCCCGAACCGGAATGGCTTCAGGAAGGGAACATCAGCGGTAGCAACATTAAAGAATGGTGGAAGAGTAAAGATCTGCTGACGGTTGCCGGCTGTAGTTTTACAGACTTCCTGAACTCTTCCAAGCCACCGGCGGTTGGAGACTGGAAGGAAAAGGCCAGAGAGTTTGTAGAGACCAATGCCGACAAGATCCCTATGCAAGACAGTTGGGTGGACAATCCTAAGGGTTACGCCAATGTCCTCAAAGGGATGCTGCCTTTTTTCGTTCTGATCCCTGCGGTTAGAGATGTCACTGAGGAATCGAAAGGAACCAAGAGCAGCCCCTTCGGCAAGCTGCTGTACGCCATTCTTGACACCGTTACCGAAGAGAAGAGAACAAAGATTGAAGGTATTCTCTGTGAAGTTGCGAAACAAATGAACCGTGCCGGAGGCGAAGAGCGCATCCCGCTGATTGCCGAGACCGAAAAGCAACTCAACACCTTACTGAATGATTTCTTCAAGGGATGTGACCTCGAAATTGAGTTTGAGACGCCAAACTTAGAGAACCTACTCAGCACACCGAAACTCTATGTGGATGACGGGTTCAGGAATGCCGTCGAGAATAAGGGTCACGGGCTGCAAAGAGCTATTATTTTCACTATTCTTCGGCGCTATGCGGAATACATGACTTCCGCGCCGGACGGGAAGAGACGGAATCTAGTCCTGGCGGTTGAAGAACCGGAACTTTACATGCATCCTCAGGCGCAAAGGACCATTCGCCGCGTGTTCCGAAAGATTGTCGATGGAGGCGATCAGGTTATTTTTTCGACCCACTCATCACTTTTGATTGATGTTTCCTACTTTGACGAAATCATTCGCATGGAGAGTGGCTGCGAACAAATCGATTGCAAAAGGACCACAGTAAGTTCCGCATGGCAGTTGCCTATGGCAAGAATGATCGAGGACCTGGAAACCAGGATTCCACGGTTAAAAGGTCATGTCACCCCAGAATCCATGCGCGACCTGTATTCACACGCTTACAACCCCAGCCGAAATGAAGGATTCTTCGCCTCGAAGATCATACTCGTGGAAGGTCAGACTGAAGAGTACAGTCTGCCCATTTATGCCGATGCATTGCCGAACTGTGCCCTTGATCCCCAAGGGATCAGTGTTGTGGAATGTGGAGGCAAGGGCGCAATGGACCGCCTCTTCAGGATTTTCAATGAACTTCACATTCCTTGTTATATTCTCTTTGATTACGATAGCGGGAACTCCGACAAAAACATTATTGATAAGTCCAAGAAACTTCTTGCTATGGCAGGAAAGTCGCAGGACGAACCGGAAGGTCTCTTCGTCGAAGACACAATAGCCTGCTTCAAGAATAATTGGGAATCGGACTTGAGGTCGGAAATCCCAGATATAGACACCCTGACGGGCGATGCCCGCAGAGAGCTCGGGCTGGACAGCGACAGTGGTAAGCCACTGATTGCGCGCTATATCGCCAGGAAAATCACATCCTGTGAACCTCCGATTGTCCCCCCAAGTCTCAAGACGATTATCGAAAAAGCGGTAACGGTGTCTTGGAAAGAAAGCTGTTTAGAGTGCCAAACAAAGGCGAAGGCTACCAAGGAATAAAACCGATGGAAAACCTTTGAGCCTTGCTTGGGACCAGAACCGACCGGCCAGGTGGAATGTCTGAGTATGTGTATGAGTTTTATCAATGGCGCAGAGGCTCAGTTGCCGTGTTCAACAAATCCCTCCCTATGGCGTTACGCGATTGACCATCCAAAACCTTTCTATGTCTGGATCATATCTACATTTTCCATCTTTCCAATACTGGGCAAATTGATACGGGCTGGACGTAGAAGTCCCCGAGAAACGGCTGTCTCGCGGGTAGACAGGTGGGTTCAGTCGCTCCCCGCGCCTTAAAGTACTCGCTACGGCCAAAGGAGACGTTTCTTTGATTGCCGCAATTCAAACATCATTCTTTGGCGGCGTGACCAGAGAACAATACGCCGAAACCATCTCCAGCAGATAGAGAGACTTTCGGGTTCGCAAAGGTGGGACACAGGCGGGAGGGTGAGGCGCTTATTGCGACGCTTCATTTTTGCTCTCCTCCAAAGTTCTCCATGCGAGTTCAATAATTTCCCTGTCCGAGTTCTTTAGGTATAGTTCCCGCTCGGTCAGGTCAAAAATCCCGGACGTTACCGCTCAAACCGGCAGCAAGACTTTCGATCTGCCCCTTCAATTTGCTCATCCAATCCCTTTCCGTTTCCGAAAAGAGCGGACCGGCAAGGTAGATTTTCATCAGGATAACCTTCCCTTTGGTTACTGGTGTTCAACGACAATAATTTATCC
>PLSV01000117.1 GCA_003165235.1 Syntrophobacteraceae bacterium | reverse complement strand
TACACAAAAGATTTTACACTACCGGCCATTGAGAAAGCTACACCTCGAAGATGGATGGTATGTAGTTGGTGCTGGATTTTGTATCCCAACGGATTCCGAAGACGAAGCCGAGAGGACAATCGTTGAAATGATGGCGCGGAAACAGGTACGCGGCCATGAGAAAGAAGACTCCGTGTGTGAACTTTTTGGAATATCTGCCGGCACGCAAATAAAGGGTCCGAGTTTTCTCGAGTGGGAAGGCGGTTGCGCACTAAGGCCGGAATTTTGGCCGCGGTTGACTGGCACCAAGTTGAGTCCTTTTAGCCTTGCACAGATTGATAATATTGGCATGCTGGGCAGAAAACATGTACTACGAGCCAACACCTTTAACATCTTTTTGAGGAGGAAGGGAAATGACAAAAGCTGAATTGATTGCAAAAATCGTAAATGACGGTGGAATTACCAAATCACAAGCTGAAAAGGGAGTGGACGGATTCGTTTCCGCTGTTTCCGAAGCTCTGGTAGCCGGCGACAAAATTACTCTGGTAGGCTTCGGGACTTTCAGCGTAGGAGAAAGGGCGCAGCGTGAAGGCCGCAATCCCCGGACAGGCGAAAAGCTCACAATTCCCGCCTCAAAGCTCGTTAAGTTCAAAGCAGGTAAGACTCTCAGCGAAAAGGTCAAATAGCCTCATATTCAATAAGGTGATCCTGGAAGGGACTGCTCGCCGGAATGAATTGGCGGCCAGTCCTTTTCAGTTTTCTATGTCCCACTTTTCGGCAATCCGATCCCATAATTGCCACTACCTCCGAACTCACAATTCTTGCCCTGACCTTTGAATTCCTGAGGACTCAAAAGTTCAGCACATCCGGTTCATACTTTTTATGCGAGGTCCCTCCGGTCAGATTGCACCTTCTGGCAGGATCCATGACCTTCCCAACGGGTCACCCCGTTTGATGAAGGGGGTCAACTTCAGGCTAAGAAGTTCACGGTAGGTAAAGAACATTTTCCCCGAGCTGGTATAGAAATGTTGCATATGACATGGAAGTAATGCAACGCTTATGTTGCGTGCAACATCTTTTCTGCTCAAATCCGCAATCTTCGATGGGTCTCACGCTGCCATAACTCTTTATACGTATTAGCTAAATTCAAAACGCGACGTCTGCCGATCTACTGGGCATAGAATTTGCCTAAAGATATACAACTCTACTCGGTAAGGATTCATAAACGCCGGAGAATGTTATTTTAGGGTCTTCCGGCAAACGCGTACGTGGACAGTTTGCACGCGAAGCCGCGAAGAAGAACAACAGCAGGATACCGCCTGGGCCGAGGGTTCTGTGGGTCTTCTGGCAAACATGTGCCTGTGTTGTCTGGACACGGAGCTTCAGGCAAAGAGCTTACGCTGAACGAAGTGGAGTCCTGGTGAATGGAATGGACCGATTACGCTAAAACGCGAAGAAGAGGAAGCATGTTAAATGCGCTACCGAGAAGTTGAATCGGCAGGAGCGGAAACCGAAGAGCCGAAGCACGAAGAAAGCGGTTTCCGTATTTGCTACCGCTGTTCTTATCCTTCTCTTTCTTCGCGTCTTCGCGTGAAAAATATTGGAGATACTCGATTGAAGGAGGTAATGCTGATGGATTTAGTACCTTGGAAACCCCTCAGGGATGAATTGAGCACCTTCCGCAAGGAAATGGACAGGCTTTGGAATCGTACATTTGGTGAGACCGCACTTGGCAAGGTATTCGAGACGGAATGGCAGCCATCGGCAGACATTGCGGAAACCGCCGAGAGCATCACAGTCAAAGCTGAGCTGCCCGGTCTTGAGCCGAAGGACATCGAGGTAACTCTCTCGGGCGACCTTCTTACGATCAAGGGCGAAAAGAAGAAGGAAGAGGAGAAGAAGCATAAGAAGTATTACTGCGCCGAGAGGTTCCATGGAATGTTTGAACGATCCTTCAGGCTTCCAATCGGCGTAAAGATGGACAAGGTGGAAGCAAAATTCGACAAGGGCGTCTTGACGATAACGCTTCCCAAGACAGAAGAAGCCAAGACAAAAGAGATCAAAGTCCAGGTCAAATGACCCTGACAGGCTCTCCCACTCTCTTGGAAGTGACTACATGAAAAGAAACAGGAAAGAGAGCGAGCATAGGTTCTCTCTCCGGCACTGTCTTTGCGCAATGAGACTCCTGGATGGTCTTCACGCGACAGCGGGCCATCCGGGACGATTCTTAGGCAGAGGCTTTTTCATCCTAACTGGCTCTTGAGGAACGGAATGCGAAGCCCCAGTTTCAAAAGAATTCCAATGAAAATATGGAGGTAGAGGAAATGGAGCCCAAACCTGACAAATGGACGTGCGCTCACTGCGGTTATGAAGCTTCCGGCCGATTTACCGGGGACATCTGTCCAGGTTGTGGTCTGACCTTTTGGAAGTGTGCACAATGCGGGTACTTGATCACGGCGGCCATACCACCGGATTCCTGCCTGGAATGCGGGGATAAGAGCGGGTTCAAGAATGTCACCTGTTATATCCCAGCATGCGGGGGACCGGGTAACATTGATCCCCGACTCTAGCAAAAGCGAACAACGCCGGTGAAGTGGAACAAATCAAAGGGGGCTTATCACCGGTCCCAGGAGACCTTCAAATGAAACCAATCCTGAAATGGCAGTACGATCAAATCATCAAAGAGCTTCTGTTGCTGCAGGAGCACCAGACCGATCCAACGTGCCCTTGTGAGACAGATGGCGAGATGTGCGTCCGAAAACACCTTTTTGCCATAGAGGCTTACGCAGAAGAGACAATTCCCATGGAAGACGACGAATCCTTTCGGCAGAAGCTCGAACAACTGGCGAAGGCGGCTGAGCAACTCCGCACAGAGGAGGAGTCTTCTCTTCGCGGTGGTAGTCCTGAACGGACCACTGACCTCATAGAATGGCCTCGGAAATGGCGCAAGGAGTTCGAGACTTACAGTCTGAACGCGGATGAAAAGGATAAGAGCATTTCCGAATGCAAGCTTTGAATTAAGAAGATGCGAATCTTGGAAAAATTGGTGCAAAAGTTCGTACCTACAAATCATTCCTTTTCCACCATGGAAGATCAGAACATTGAGAAGGCCGCTGTAGTAAAGATTGTCGTGGAGTCGATGAGCGGAAAAGTAAACGTGCTCTCTCCGTCGCACACGGTTCTTCTCAATCGCTTTCACATGCAGAAATAAAGGCGCCTCAGTATTTGTGAACTCAGTAAGGGAGTTTGTCATGAAAGACGATCAAAAAGTTCAACGAGATGTAATGGATCAAATGAAATGGGAGATGGGCGATTATTCGACACAGATCGGTGTAGCGGTTAAAGACGGCGTGGTGACTCTGAGCGGCCATGTTCAGTGCTTTCCGGCCAAATGGGCTGCCGAGCGGGCCGTCAAACGGGTCCTCGGTGTAAGGGCGGTGGCCGAGGAGATAGAAGTGAGGCTGCCTGGCTCCGATCAGCGGACCGACACAGACCTTGCCCGCGCGGCGGAAAACATGCTCGATTGGAACACTCTTGTGCCCAAAGACCGGGTCAAGATCATGTTGGAGGACGGCATGGTCACCCTGGACGGCGCCGTTGACAATTGGTCTCAGAAGGTGGCAGCTGAAAAAGCTATCAACTCTCTCACAGGGGTGAAGGGAATAAATAACCGAATCAAGGTGAAACCGGTGGTAGAGCCGAAAGAAGTGGAAAAAGATATCGTGAATGCCCTCACACGCCATGCGCAACTCGATGCCAGACGGATCACGGTCGAGTCCCATGGTGATAGAGTAGTCCTCTCTGGGAGCGTCCGCACATGGGCGGAACGAGAGGAGGCCGAAGAGGCTGCCAAGGCGGCTCCCGGTGTTGCCAACATCGAAAACAATATCGCTATAGTCTAAGGAATGTTTTGCATAGCATTCGCGGAATATAGCGGTACTCAAGTCAACTAACTGTTTTAAAACACAAAAGGAGGAATGAAATGAGCAACCAGAACTCAGTCGTTGGAATCTACAAGACCCACACCGAGGCCGAAGCCTCAGTCAAAGAGCTCCAGAAATCGGGTTTTGACATGAAGAAGCTCTCCGTGGTGGGGAAGGACTATCAAACAGATGAGCATGTGGTCGGCTACTACAATACCGGCGACCGGATGAAAGTGTGGGGTAAAACAGGCGCTTTCTGGGGCGGGCTGTGGGGACTTTTGTTCGGTTCCGCGTTCTTTTGGATCCCCGGTTTGGGGCCGATTCTGGTGGCGGGGCCGTTGGTGAGTTGGATCGTCGGGGCGCTGGAAGGCGCCGTGGTGGTGGGTGGTCTGAGCGCGCTTGGGGCCGCCTTATACAGCCTGGGCCTCCCTAAGGACAGCGTATTGCAGTACGAGACGGCGCTCAAAGCCGGCAAGTTTGTCCTGATTGTCCACGGCTCCATGGATGACACAACGAAAGCCAAAGAAATCCTCAACCGCACTAAGCCTGAGACATTGGAGCAACATAAGTAAGGGCGCGAGCTATGAGCCGACGACGAGATGACGCGAACGCGGCAACGCGTCCGCGTCGCCGCCGACCATGGCGGATTTGAATTGCAGGAACTACTCGCCGAAAGATTGTGCGCGCCGGCTTCATAACGGGTGTTTCCATTTTGCTGGGCTCCGTAGGCAGGCTCATTCGCGCATGAATTGGGTGTAACCTGACACACTGAACTGACTGATGAAAGGAGAGAATCAAATGATGAACGATTCGGACTTACAACGAGATGTTTTAGACGAACTTAACTGGGAACCGGCTGTCCAAGCCTCGGACATCGGCGTCACTGTCAAGGACGGTGTAGTGACGCTCGCTGGCGCTGTGAATAGCTATTTTGAGAAATGGGCCGCCGAGCGCGCCGCCAAGCGCGTGTCAGGTGTGAATGCTTTGGCGCTCGAGCTGGAAGTCAAGCTTGCCGGCCCCCACGAGCGGACCGACGCGGACATCGCCCGGGCCGCAGAGTACGCTTTGGAGTGGAATGTCTCAGTACCCCATGATCGGATTAAGGTAATCGCGGAGAGAGGCTTTCTCACTCTGGAAGGACTGGTTGACTGGCAATTCGAGAGGAAGGCTGCCGAGGTGGCGGTGCGATATCTGACAGGGGCAAAGGGAGTTATCAACCGGATCACCATCAAGCCGAAGGTGAAGCCGACCGTGGTCAAGGAAAAGATCGAAGCAGCAATCAAGCGCAACGCGATTCTGGACGCGCGGCAGATCACGGTGCAGACCGAAGCGGGCAAAGTTACCCTGACCGGGAGTGTGCGCTCCTGGGCGGAGCGGGAAGAGGCGGTGAGTGCCGCCTGGGCGGCGCCAGGGGTCCAAGAAGTGATCGACCTCATCACGATCTCATACTGAGGGGAGTACCCTGAATATGTGCACTATTTATCCGGGAAGGTTGCGTTTTCCCACGCTCTGTTTCTCCCCGGATAGCTTTCGCGATATTATACTTGACAAACCA
>PLSV01000156.1:257-3780 GCA_003165235.1 Syntrophobacteraceae bacterium | reverse complement strand
ATGAAGCCGGTGAGGACGATGCGGCTGGGCGAGACGGAATTGTTTGAGGCTTCCACAGACTTAGTGTAATGGTTTGCCAACTCACAGGTGATCATCCAACTCCGCTCCTCATGTACAAAAGCATTTCGCAGCGCCCCTACAGGGCGCAATCCTTTGATAGGCGGCTATTCCCCGGGTTTCCACCCGGGGCTATTTTCAACCACCCCTCCGGGGTGAATTCTGACGAGGCTCGTTCAATCCTGGCGTCACTTACAACAGCAAGTCGGACTGATCCTCATTAACAAACACGAAACCGCTTGATTTTTGCTGAAAACGGCCCGAAAAAGCGGTTTTTTGGCTAAAAAATGGGCAAAATCAGGGGTTTGCCGTTACTGATTCATCAATAGTCCGATTTATTATGTTGTTCATTCCTTGGGTGTTACAAGAATTGTTTGAATAATTATCATGTCCTAAAGGGTAGGGGGGGTGGGGGGTGCGGACCGGGCACATCCCTGACAGATTGGACCGGGGAGATGCCTGACAGTTCGAAGAGGGGTTTGGCTCACTATTGTTCATTCTGCCAGTGTGCACCAACGGAGGGTTATTATCTGCAAGGATCTGCTGTGGGACCATCCGCCTTCGGAAGAGCACATTGGGATTCATGGTTTCCCAGGTCTCAAGAGCGAGACCTGGGCCACCCGCCGATGGTGGTAAACTGGCCGCAATCGTCAGTAGATCCCAAGATGGTCTGCTGTGCAGATGGATTGGCCTTATTCTGCGACCTTCTACGAAGAGCGCATTAAGCCGAAGTTACGGAAGCGGCCGGACCGGAAATGAGATTAGGTTATCGGAGGGCCAGTAAAGAAAGCGAGAGAGGACGAGATGTCTAAAGGAAAGTTCGTCGGATGGACGTCGCTCATTCTTATGACGGTCGCGGCTATGCAGGTAATTGCACAGCAAGATGAAGGACCAATCCTACGCCCGAAGAATCCCCCAATGCCAGCCGTAGCTAATCCCCAAGCGGTTTGCAAGTTTCTAAGCGAACGGATGCAATCGTCACTGCCGCAGGTGCCGACTCTTTGCTCGGGGACGCATGAGGTTTCTGGATATTACGAAATCAATGTCTTTACCCCGAAAGACGTGCTCGAGGGTGAAATGCGAAGATCATGGTCATCCGCATTGTTCCAGGCCCTTGAGGCAACCGTCTTAGAGAAATCACTAAATGGAGCGTGCTCAGCGAAAGAGTTGACTTGCTTTGTGAATGTTACGGATTCCTTCATGGCAAGGGCGGGAATCCACTATAGGTTTATTCTCTCAAAAGGCGACGTGTCGGAATTGCAAACGTTAGTGAAGACATTCCATGGAACGGAGTTTTCTGACCCATGGTACCTTACATGGTGGGAAACTCTGATGACTTCTAAGGAGTCGGAACATCCACAATCCAAAGAAAATGCGGACTTGATTGGAAAAATGGCTTGCGAAGACTACCTTCACGCGAGTGCTGCGGCCTTTAGGCTACGCAATAAGCCGCCCCCATCCTGTTACGTTCTATTGACGACTTATAAAGCCATCTATATTGAGATGGCATTCAGTGACTTTGTGGGGGCGCTTGTATCAAACAATCTGGCAGATTTGCCAAAGACAGTTGGGAGAGCTTTCGATGGAACAGCCTATGACGGACAGGTTATTCTCAAATCCCCATATATGAGCATGGCCGATGGCACTCAACAGCGTGTCTACTACACAATCCCACTTCGTGATTTGGAGTTCCTCTATGAAGAGATTCAAAGCGGCACGAGAAGTGAGGCGAGCGCCCATATCATCCTTGTAAGTCGTTATCGTGGTGAGGGACAGACAACCATGACCAGCCTGTTTCGCTCAGATCAAAAGGACAGCCTATTGTTTAGAGACGCGGCGGTTGTTAATGTCAGGTTTGGCCAAAACAACACAGTTTCCTTGCAGACAACAGACGGCGCGGAGTGGCGGATGTCTGAAGACAATTTACTCCGCTGCGGTGTTTCTCCTGGAAGTGAAATCTCTCTTTTTGCTGTCTTGGAGAAACCTCCAGCACTTTCAGTGCAGAGAGGCGGGGAACCTTGCCGCCTCGACGTTGCTTTTGTCTCAGGCTGGTGATGTGAAAACAATGATCTCAGGACATGTGCTGGGTTCAACAGCCTGAAGGCAAGATAGTGGATGGTATGGTCCTGGCGAGAACCAGCATGATGCTCCGTTTGTTGGCTGTCCATGGTCAGTGACGAGATTTGTGTACAAGATCCCATGGGGTCACAAATCCGATTGGATTATCCTGGTCGCTACCATTCCCAGTAATGATAATTGCATATAGCCGGGTAGCTTTCTGATGGATGGAGTTCCGAAAGGCGTCGGCTGCATCAAAAATCGTCTTTTCAGGTCCCATGATTAGAAATGCACCTGGTGGCTCAAGAACAAGGACGTCGCCAAGCATGACCGCGTCTGTTGGATGCTGATTCTCTCTAATATGGTCAGCGAGCCACCAGGTAATGCCCTCCACCGTGAGCATATGTAAATGCCCATCGCTCCCCCTAACCACGACTTGGAAAAAATCTTTCTTCCTCATAAAGTCCAGAACCTCCGGTAGGGTTTCGTCCGTTGAAAAGCAACGTACCTGACACTTGAAGGTCGGTGAGAGAGGCGTTGGCTCGATGACGTCGTGAGTAACCTGCTTGAACTTCGATAGGGTTTCAGGTGAGGGCATTGCAACGATGTGCGGGGGATAGCCTTCTCCATGCACAATGGCGTTGCGAAGCTTCGCAAACTGCGCTAAGGTGCTAGCGTTTGCCCGCACCGCAGCGTTATCTGCCGAAGCAAGCTCGACTAACCTCTCGAAACGTGTATATGGCGCCCGATTAACGAGCCGTGAAAGGAATTCCTCGACCCGATTGAACAGCTGAATGAACTCTTCGGCCCTATTCAGATGGCCATTCCCATCCTTATCGGGAGATTGTGGAATGTCTGTCGAGCTGACCATACCTTCACCCTCAACATCGCTATTCATATCCTGCATCTTGGCGTGCAATTTTCCAATCTGTGAGTATACAACGTATTAGCTGTCCTGTCAGGATGATGATCCAAACTTCTGTAAGATTCAAGCATGAACCGAGCCTGTAGAGATTAGGAACGGAATGTCGGCTAAGGTTTACCGGAATTTAGGCACTCCATCATTTCGGTCTCAGCCGAGCGCGATAACGACGGCGCCGGCGGTGATGAGCAGGCCGCCGATGAGGGCCGGGGCGGTGAGTTTTTCGCCCAGCAGCAGCCAGGCGAAGACGATGACCAGAGGGACGCTAAGCTTGTCCAGCGGGGCGACGCGCGAGGCTGGGCCGAGTTGCAGGGCGCGGAAGTAACAAATCCAGGAGAGGCCGGTGGCCAGGCCGCTGAGCGCGAGAAAAAGCAGGGTGCGGCGGTCGAGGGCGCGGATTTCAGCCAGAGCGCCCATACCTGATCCGCCTATTCCAGACTTGCCCAACGCAAAGACGATGGCCCAGGCAAAGAGCAGCACCACGGT
>PLSV01000156.1:0-121 GCA_003165235.1 Syntrophobacteraceae bacterium | reverse complement strand
GCGGGTCGGGCTGCTCCCGATGAACCATATCGATTGAGAGTTGGGACTCTTCCATCCTTTCGGCAAATCCACGAGGACTGGTTTATCATTTCGCAGGTTTGCCACCGCTTCGCGGTGATAG
>PLSV01000001.1 GCA_003165235.1 Syntrophobacteraceae bacterium | reverse complement strand
CGTGGTGGTGGAAAACGTGGAGCGGGTCATGAGCGAGGAGGGGCTTCCGCCAAAGGAAGCAACCCGCAAATCCATGGGAGAAATCACCAGCGCTTTGATCGGAATCGGGCTGGTGCTCTCGGCGGTGTTCGGCCCCATGGCGTTTCTCGGCGGCTCAACCGGCGTCATCTACCGACAGTTTTCCGTGACCGTCATCGCCGCCATGCTGCTCTCGGTCCTGGTGGCCCTGATCCTGACCCCGGTCCTCTGCGCCTCGCTCCTCAAGCCTGTGGCAAAGGGGCATGAGGCAGCGGAGACCGGCTTTTTTCTCTTTCGGCCTTTTTTCCGATGGTTCGACCGGGTATTTTTTTGGACAAGGGACACTTACCAGGCCATGGTCGGCCGGATTCTCGGCAGGAAGCTCCGCTGCCTGTTTATCTACCTTCTGATTGTGGCGGCCCTGGGATTCCTGTTCCAGCGATTACCCACAGCCTATCTCCCAGATGAGGACCAGGGCATGATGTTCGTCATGGCGATACTGCCGGCGGGCTCTGCCCTGGAGCAGACCGATCGGGTCATGGATGAGGTCCGCAGCTATTTTCTGGGGGAAGAAAAGGAATCAGTGGAATCCTGCCTCACGGTTGCCGGCAGGGATTTTTCCAGCATCGGGCAGAATGTGGGTCTGTCCTTCGTCAAGCTCAAGGACTGGGACCTGCGCAACCGGCCGGACATAAAAGTGAACGCCCTTGTGGGACGCGCCATGAGAAATTTCTCCAAAATTCGCAACGCAATGGTGTTTGCGTTCGCGCCGCCGGCCGTCGTCGAGCTTGGCATGGCCGCCGGGTTCGACTTTGAATTGCAGGACCGGGGTGGACTGGGCCACGAAGCGCTGATGGCGGCCCGCAACCAGATGCTCGGCATGATCGCCCGGGACCCGAGGCTGATCCGTGTCCGTCCCAACGGCCTGGAGGATGTGCCCGAATACCGGATCGACGTGGATTGGGAAAAGGCGGGCGCTCTGGGACTACCCATCAGCTCCATCCACGACACCATATCGGCGGCGTTCGGCAGCGCCTATGTGAACGACTTCATTCAAGGCGGACGGGTCAAGCGGGTCTACGTCCAGGCCGACGCCTCCCACCGCATGCTGCCCAGCGACCTGGAGCGGCTCTACGTTCGCAATAATGCGGAGACAATGACTCCGTTCACTTCCTTCGCCTCCGGCCGCTGGGCCTACGGGTCTCCGCGGTTGGAACGCTTCAACGCCTTCCCGTCGCTCAACATCTGGGGCGAAGCGCAGGCGGGGAGGAGTTCAGGGGAGGCGATGCAGGCCATGGAAGAGATCACATCGAGGCTGCCCAGGGGCATAGGTTTTGACTGGACCGGACTCTCCTACCAGGAGCGGATGGCAAGGTCCCAGGCGCCGCTGCTCTACTCCTTTTCCATGATCGTGATTTTTCTCTGCCTGGCGGCCCTCTACGAGAGCTGGACCGTTCCTCTTTCGATCATGCTGGCGTTGCCGCTTGGGGTCATCGGCGGAGTGGCGGCCACATCGCTCCGGGGATTCCCCAACGATGTCTACTTGCAGATCGGGCTTCTCACCGTACTGGGGCTGACGACCAAGAACGCAATTTTGATCGTTCAGTTCGCCATGGCCAAAGCGGAAGAGGGAATGGGGCTCGTCGAGGCCACGCTGGAAGGGGTGAAATTGAGATTTCGCCCCATCGTCATGACCTCGCTGGCCTTCGGCTTCGNNACCAAGAACGCCATCCTGATCGTGCAATTTGCCAAGGCGCGAGTGGATGAAGGGATGGGGCTGTTCGAGGCGACTCTGGAAGCGGCCAAACTGAGGTTGCGTCCCATTATTATGACCTCGCTGGCCTTCGGCTTCGGCGTCCTTCCCCTGGCGGTAGCCACCGGGGCCGGCGCGGGAGCGCAAACCGCCATCGGAACCAGCGTCCTGGGCGGGATGGCGACCGCCACCTTCCTGGCGATCTTCTTTGTTCCCCTCTTTTTTGTGGGGGTGGTTCAACTGTTCGGGAGGAAGAAAGGCATCCGGACGCAAGTGCGCGGTTCGGACGCCTCGAGTCCTTCGGAGGCGCAGTGACATGATAAGCAAAAAGCTCTCACTCCTGGCGATAGCGGCTTTTCTTCTCGCCGGCTGCACAATGATTCCGAAATACACGCGGCCCGAGGCCCCGATTCCCGCCGTCTGGCCAAATGGGCCGGCATACAAAGAGACCCCATCCACGCAGGGGGCCCCGGTCGCCGCCGACCTGCAATGGCGGGAATTCTTCGCCGATGAACGCCTTCAAACGATCGTGGCGACGGCCCTGAAAAACAACCGTGACTTGCGGGTGGCCGCCCTGAATGTCGAAAAGGCGCGTGCGCTTTACCGCATCCGGCGCGCCGAGCTTTTGCCGGTGGTAGAGGCGACGGGCAGCGGCCTCAAGGAACGTGCGGTCGAAAACTTCTTCGGCGTCCCGGTTGCGGGTGTCGTGGAACAGTACAGCGTCAATCTGGGCGTCACTTCCTGGGAGATCGACTTCTTCGGACGCATTCGTAGCCTGGAAAAGCGGGCGCTTGAGGAATACTTCGCCACGGAACAGGGCCGCCGCAGCGCGCAGATCCTGCTCGTCTCGGAAGTCGCCAACGCTTACCTGACTCTCGCCGCAGATCGAGAAAACCTCCTACTGGCTCAATCAACCCTTGAGAGCCAGCGGGTCTCCTACAATTTGATTCGGCGGCGTCATGAAGTCGGACTCGCGCCCCAACTGGATCTTCGCCAAGTGCAAACTCGAGTGGATGCGGCGCGGGTCGATGTCGCCAGGTTCACTAACCTGGCTTCTCAGGATGAAAATGCCCTGAACCTCCTGGTAGGCTCGCCGGTTCCTGCGGACATGCTGCCCGAGGCGCTGGGCGCCGTCACGCCGCCACGGGACGTTTCCGCAGGCTTGTCATCCGAGGTGCTCCTGAATCGCCCTGATATCCTCCAGGCGGAAAACCTGCTCAAGGCAGCTAACGCAGATATCGGCGCCGCCAGGGCGGCTTTCTTTCCCGTAATCTCGCTCACCACCGCCATAGGGACCCAGAGCGGCGATCTGTCCGGTCTTTTCAAATCCGGAACCTTCGCTTGGAGTTACGGACCCCAGATCGTTCTGCCGATTTTTGACGCCCGTACGTGGTCGGCGCTGAAAGTGACCAAAGTGCAAAGAGAGATCGCCGTGGCTCAATACGAGAGGGCGATCCAGGGGGCATTCAGGGATGTTGCCGATGCGCTGTCGCAAAGAGGGACCCTCGGGGATCAAATGGAAGCGCAACAGTCACTGGTGGACGCAACTGCGGATACGTATCGGCTCTCCAATGCCCGATATGCCAAAGGGACCGACATCTACCTGAACGTGCTCGATGCGCAGCGCTCACTATATGCCGCGCAGCAGGGACTGATCACTATCCGCCTGGCCAAACTCACCAATCAGGTCCGGCTTTATGCAGTATTGGGCGGGGGCTGGACGCCCATTTCCCCCGCGCCTGTTTCACTGTCCGGTTTTAAGGATACATAGAAAGTCCCGGCCACGGCGTTGACGCATCGGAATTTCTCCTGGGCCTCGCCTGGTTTCTGTGACAGTTCGGAAATCCAACCCCGTTCAGTCAAACCCGTTTCGTGAAGGTTGCGCTGTGAGAAGAAAAGCCGCTCTCGAAACCCTCCTTATGCCAGTACTCCTTTGCTTTTTATTCATCATCCTCGGCTGTCGGGCTGCAGGCGCTGCCGAACAAAGGGTTTTAACTCTTGAAGAAATGATCGAAATGGCCCTGGCCGCCAGCCCGGAGATAAAAATGGCCGAACAGGACATTTCGGCGGCTCAAAGCGACTATAAACAGGCCCGGGGCGGCCTGTCGCCACAGCTTGATGTTTTAGGAGCAACCGGTCCGGCCGAAGACTCCCGATACCCCACGGTCGTATTGACGGGTAAAAACACGGGCGTGATCGTTTCGCATGATTAAGAATGGAAGGTCGGGATTTTCGGAATGTTCGACTTTGTTATCACACAACCCCTCTATACCTTTGGGAAGATATCCAACCGCAAAGATGCCGCGGCGTTAGGGGTTGAAGCTCGGACGGCAGCCAGGGAAGAGCAGCGAAACAAGGTGGTTCTGAACGTCAAGGAGCATTACTACGCATACCTTGTGGCGTTACACGGCAAGAGCGCAGCCACGGAGGCCGATGACTACATAAAGGACGCAACCAGGCGCATCAAACGGTTAATCGAACTGCGGGCAAAGAATGCCGATCCCGGCGATCTTTACCGGATGGAAGCTTTTGCCGCTATGGCCGATTCAGGATCTCGCACTGCCTGCGTTGCGCTGAAAAAAACGATAGGATTGCCCGAAAACGAAGAATTCAGACCTAAGGAGACCGAGTTGCCCAAAAACCCGGCAAAGCTTGAGCCTGAAGGAGAATATGTTCAGCGCGCCCTCGAACGCAGACCCGAAATTATACAGGTGAAAAAAGGGGTAGAGGCCGGAGGAAAGCTGGCTGAAGCCGCCAGGGCCGACCTGTATCCCTCCTTTTTTGCCGCTGCCGCAGGATCGTTTGCCGGTGCGCCCGAGCACCAGAAATTCGACAACACATACATTCCCGATGAGTTCAATCATTCTTACGCCGGAGTGTTTGCCGGGGCCCAGTGGCATCTGGATTTCGGCATCGGGAAGGGAAAGCTCGACAAAGCCGGGGCGGAGTATCGGAAAATGCGCGCTACTCAAGAATTCGCCGAAAGAAGCATCCCCGTCGAAGTCGTTAAATATTATCAGGACGCGCTCGAGGCCTGCGAATCCTATGCAGCCTATGAGGAGGCGGTCGTCGGTTCACGCCGGTGGATCGTTACGGCCTTTTCAAACTTCGATCTGGGAATCGGCGCCGCCCGAGATATGCTCGACGCCATAGACCGTTACGGAAAAAACCAGGGAGAGTATCTCAAGGCGTTGTGCAGCTATCATGTTGCGCTTGCGCGTTTGGATTATGCTATAAGCAAGGGTCGCGATACGCTCTAAAGAAAAATTATGAGAATTTGCATGGCGCCGCCATGACCAGCCCCAAAAGGAGAAAGACCCATGCCCCTTGCAGCAATGTCTGAATTGCGCTTCAGGATCGCCCTGATCGCGCATATTGCTTTTACTCTTCTCATCTGTTTGCCGGGGCTGTTGTCTGTAGGGTGCCGGAAGGAAAAAGCTCCGCCGGCGCCGGCGCCGGAAGTGGAGGTCGTGCAGGTCATCCAGCAGGATGTCCCCATAGTGCACGAGTGGGTCGGCACAGTCGACGGACTTGTCAACGCAACTATCAGGGCGCAGGTTAGGGGCTACCTCCTCAGTCAGAACTACAAGGAAGGCGATTTAGTAAAAAAGGGACAGGTGCTTTTCGAAATCGATCCGCGTTCTTTCCAGGCGACCCTGGAGCAGGCCAGAGGCGAACTCGCCCGGCAGGAGGCCCAGTATGCGAACGCCAGGGCGAATTTAGATCGAATCAAGCCCCTTGTCGCTCAAAACGCGGTAAGCAAGAAAGATCTCGACGACTCCACAGGAGCCGAGCGTTCGACCCAGGCTGCGGTTGTCGCCGCCAGGGCTGCGGTGGAAAATGCCCGGCTCAATCTCGGCTTCACTAAAATAATCTCCCCTATAGACGGCATGCCCGGGATCGCCAAAGCGCAGATCGGAGATCTGGTGGGACCGGAACAGGCAGGGGAGCTGACGACCGTTTCGACGATCGACCCGATCAAGGTTTACTTCGCCGTCACCGAACAGGCTTACATCAGCTTTATGAAACGGTTTCCGTCCCGCACGGCCAGCCTCGAAGAAGGAAAAAATCTGGAGATTACCCTGCTCTTGGCGGAGGGGTCGCGCTATCCCTACAAAGGAACATTCTACGCCATCGACCGGCAAGTGGATGTAAGAACCGGGACGATTCGGGCGGCGGCGCTCTTTCCCAACCCCGCCGGTTTTCTCCGTCCCGGCCAGTTCGTGAGGGTCCGTATATTGGCTGGGACAAACAAGGGCGCATTGCTCGTGCCGCAGCGGGCGGTAATGGAACTCCAGGGCGGCTGCCAGGTGGCCGTGGTGGACTCTGACAATATTGTGCAGATCCGGCCGGTGCAGGTGGGGGAGCGGGTCGGAGCCCTCTGGGTGATCAGTGGAGGCCTTGCGCAAAGCGAGCGGGTCGTGGCGGAAGGGCTACAGAAGGTCAAGCAGGGAATGGCTGTAAGTCCGAAACCCTTTGTCCTCACCTCCAAGACTGTTCCTGAAGACTCCCCGAACTCCCCGGACCGGCCCGCTGCCGGGGGGAGGTAGCCGCCGTGCACCGATTCTTCATCAGACGCCCTATAGTGGCGATGGTCATCGCCATCATCGCGGTTATTATCGGCATGATCGCAATCATTGGGCTGCCGGTGGCCCAGTATCCAAATATCGTTCCTCCCGAAATTCTGGTTCAGGCCACATACGTCGGGGCTGACGCGCTCACGATCGAACAGTCGGTCGCCACCCCCATCGAGCAGCAGATGAACGGCGTCGACAATATGAACTACATGTTTTCCCTGAATCCCAACAACGGCTTGATGCGCATGACGGTAAACTTCGATGTGAAGACAGATCCGAATACCGACCATGTGCTTGCGCAATTGCGCGAGTCCCAGGCCGAAAGGCAACTGCCGATCGACGTGCGCGACTTCGGGGTGACTGTCCAAAAATCGACCTCCACGTCCCTTATGATCATTGATCTCTATTCGCCCAATGGGACCTACGATGAAACCTTCCTGGCCAACTACGCATACATAAATCTGGTCGATCAGTTGACTCGGGTGAGGGGGATCGCCTCCGTGAACGTCTTCGGCGCCGGCCAGTACGCCATGCGCTGCTGGGTGCGCCCGGATATGTTGGCGAAGCTCAATATCACTGTGCCGGAGATCGTCGAAGCCCTCCAGAAACAAAACACGGTGAACCCCGCCGGGCAGGTGGGCGGTGAACCCAGCCCTCCGGGCCAGGAATTCACCTACGCTATTCGAGCCCAGGGGCGGCTCGTGACTCCCGAGGAGTTCGGCCGCATCGTCCTGCGCGCCAATCCCGACGGGTCCCAGGTGCGTCTGAAAGACGTGGCGCGCCTCGATCTGGGCGCCCAGGACTACAGCATCAAGGGACGATTCAACGGTAAGCCGGCCGGGGCGCTCTCACTCTATCAACTGCCCGGCACAAACGCCCTGGAGGCGGTCGAAGGCGTCAAGAAAGTGATGGCCAAGCTCAAGGAATCCTTTCCCTCCGATCTTGATTACGGGATTGGGCTCGATACTACTCTAGCTGTCAGCGCAGGGCTTCGCGAGATCGTCATGACCCTCGCCATAGCGATGGTCCTGGTGATCGTCGTGGTTTTCGTCTTCCTGCAGGGATGGGTGGCGACGCTTATCCCTATAATCGCCGTCCCGGTCTCGCTTATAGGTACTTTCGCCTTCTTTCCCCTCCTCGGCTTCTCCATCAATCCGATCGCCCTCATGGGGATGGTCGTGGCGATCGGACTCGTCGTGGACGACGCCATCGTAGTGGTTGAGGCAGTCCAACGCCACATCGAGGAAGGGATGACGCCGAAGGATGCATCGCTCAAGGCCATGGACGAGGTCTCAGGCCCGGTCATGGCCATCGGTCTCGTTCTTGCGGCCGTGTTTCTCCCGACCGTTTTCATTCCCGGAATTACCGGCCGGCTCTACACGCAGTTTGCCGTAACCATCGCCATCTCGGTGCTTTTGTCCGCCTTTAACGCCTTGACGCTCAGCCCCGCGCTTTGCTCGATCCTGCTCCGCCCGAAGAAGGAAATGCGTGGTCCGTTGGGCTGGTTTTTTCGCGGGTTCAACCGTATGTTTCGACGCGCCACCGAAGGCTACGTCAACATATCCGGCGCCGTTATACGCAAGGCCGTGATCGGATTTGCAATTCTGGCTGTGATGAGCGCGGGGATACCTTTGCTCGGTCTGCACATTCCCGGCGGTTTTTTGCCCGAGGAGGACCAGGGCTACATCTTCGCGGTCCTTCAACTCCCCAATGCCGCATCCCTCCAGCGCACCGCGGAGGCCGGCCGCGCGGTTGAACAGATTATCCTGAACACCCCCGGCGTTGAATACTGCACCACGGTATGCGGCTTTAACCTCCTCGCCTTGGTGCGCAACACTTACAGCGCCTTTTTCTTTATCAAGCTCAAGGAATGGTCCGAGCGGGAACGTCCCGAGGAGAAAGCCCCGGCGATCATTGCCCGTCTCAATCGAGAGTTGGGCCAACTGCCGCAGGGCAACGTGTTCGCTTTCTCCCCGCCGGCCATCCAGGGGGTTGGGACTGCCGGAGGCGTGACGTTCATTCTCGAAGACCGCGCCGGTAAGGACGTCGATTTCCTGGTGGACAACGCCAATAAATTCATTGCCGCAGCGCAAAAGCGTCCCGAGTTGGCGCGTGTGAGCACCTCCATGCAGTCCAGTGTGCCGCAGTATTTTGTGGACGTGGATCGGGACAAGGTCTTGAGCGAGGGGGTGGACCTCGCCCAGGTTTATGGCGCGCTCCAGACCTTCATGGGCGGGCAGTTCGTAAACTTTTTCAACCGTTTCGGCAGAACGTGGCAGGTATACGTGGAGGCCGAAGGTGACTTCCGGACGGACGTAAAGCAACTGGACCAGTTCTACGTGCGCAATTCCAACGGCGATTCCGTGCCGCTTGCAGCGGTGACGCGGGTCGAGCGGCGCACCGGCCCGGAGTTCACCATGCGCTACAATCTTTTCCGGTCGGCGCAGATCAACGCCACGGCCGCGCCCGGCTATAGTTCTTTGCAGGCTATGAAAGCCCTCGAGGATGTCTTCGCAAAGACCATGCCCTCTGACATGGGCTTCGACTATCTCGGCATGTCGTTCCAGGAGCAAAAGGCGCAGCAGGGGGTTTCTCCAGCGGCCATTTTCACGCTTTCGCTGCTCTTCGTCTTCCTCATCCTTGCAGCGCTCTACGAGAGTTGGTCGCTGCCGTTCAGTGTGCTGCTCAGCACCCCTATCGCCGTTTTCGGCGCATTTGCGGCGCTTTTGATAAGCGGGATGCAGTTTAATATCTATGCCCAGATCGGTCTCATCGTGCTGATCGGCCTCGCGGCGAAAAACGCCATCCTGATCGTAGAATTCGCCAGGGACGAATACGAAAAGGGAAAGGACCTCAAAGACGCGGCGCTTTCCGGCGCCCGCCTGCGGCTGCGCCCGATCATGATGACCTCCTTCGCCTTCATCCTCGGCTGCCTGCCGCTCGCGTTGGCCGGCGGCGCCGGCGCCATCGCCCGGCAGGTGATGGGCGTAGGCGTTATCGGCGGCATGCTGGCGGCCACCGGCATCGCAATATTCCTCATTCCGATGATGTACTATGTCGTCGAGAAGTTCGGCAGAGGCGGGAAGAGAAGCGCAGCGGGGCGAGACGAAGCCGGAACGGGGCCTCCGATGGCGACCTTATCGGGGAAGGGGGAGTGAGATGCTCAAAATTATCACGGCATCGCTCCTTGCCCTGATTCTCGGCGGCTGCATGGTGGGTCCCGATTACCGGCGCCCTGCGGTGGAGACCCCTACGTCATGGCGCTTCGAGGAAAAAGAGACTCAAGACCTTGTCAACACCGCCTGGTGGGAGCAGTTTAACGACCCTGTCTTAAACGAGTTAATCGATATAGCGATTCGGCAAAACAGGGACATTAAGATTGCCGCCGCTCGGGTCGAAGAGTTCAGGGGACGCTATACGGTGGCGCGTGCTCCCCTTTTCCCCCAGATCGCGGCGGGCGCGGCGCCGGGCAGGGAGCGAGCGTCGGAACTTGCAGCCGCGCCCCTTTTAGACACGCAAAACCCTGCCAGTTTGTATCAGCCGGCCTTCTCGGCCAGTTGGGAAATTGACCTCTGGGGCAAACTTCGGCGCGGGACCGAAGCGGCCCACGCCAATCTCCTGAGTAGCGAAGAGGGAAGAAGAAGCGTCATTTTATCCCTGGTAAGCTCTGTAACGGCAGCCTATGTCAACCTGCGCGATCTTGACCGGCAGTTGGAGATCGCCCGCAATACCACGAAGAGCAGAGAGGAAACCTATAAGATTTTTGTGCTGCGCTTCCAGGGTGGGCTCATCTCCGACCTCGAGCTATATCAGGTGAAGTCGCTCTACGAGCAGGCCCTCGCCACCATTCCCGTCATAGAGAAGGCCATCGCCCAGCAGGAAGACGCTCTTAATGTTCTCCTTGGCCGCAATCCGGGCGCCGTTAAGCGGGGCAATTCGATAGAACAGTTGAACCTTCCGGCCATACCGGAAGGACTGCCCTCGGCCCTGCTTGAAAGGCGTCCCGATATCCGCCAGGCCGAGCAAGACCTTGTATCGGCCAACGCACAGATAGGTGTCGCCCGAGCAATGTACTTCCCGGATATCTCTCTTACCGGCATGTTCGGATGGGAGAGCACCAAACTGTCAAACCTCTTCACTGGGCCGGCCCGTATGTGGAGTTGGACCGTTCCCGTCGCTCAACCAATTTTTACGGCCGGCGCCATTGCCGGACAGGTCAAGATAGCCGGGGCAGTCCGTGACCAGGCCCTTCTCCAGTACCGGAACGTGATCCAGAACGCTTTTCGCGATATGGAGGATGCGCTGGCCGATCAGCGCCATACCACAGAGCAGTTCGAGGCGCAGGTTCGGCAGGTGGAGACGCTGCGCCATTACGTCAAGGTGGCCAGGCTCCGCTACGATAACGGCTATACGAGCTACATCGAAGTGCTCGACGCCGAGCGGAGCCTGTTCGATGCCGAACTCAGCTTTGCCCAAACGCAGGGCGTGCTCCGCCAGGCATTGATAAATATCTACAAGGCCATGGGAGGAGGTTGGGTTGTCGCGGCGGAGAAGGTAAGCATGAAACCTCTTTGAGCGAAACTGACCATGACCGGCGAAAATACGACCTGCTCTTATCCTGCCTTTCGGGGCTGGAGCATCGACTTGAAATCGAGGGAATACTGCTTATTTTCTCAATGAAATCCGGTGCATCCCCTTATCCCGATTTGATTCGCCAGGAGGACCCTATGGAATTTACAAAGATTTCCGGCACGGATTTGCAGGTTTCCCGCATCGCTTTGGGCACGTGGGCCATGGGTGGCTGGATGTGGGGCGGCGCTGATGAAGAACAGGCGATACATACCATTCATGCCGCGCTGGACAAAGGCGTCAACCTCATCGATACAGCCCCGGTGTACGGCTTTGGCCGTTCTGAGGA
>PLSV01000334.1 GCA_003165235.1 Syntrophobacteraceae bacterium | reverse complement strand
GCAACGTCGAGTTCTGGCTTGAACGGCTGCCGAAATTGATCGGCCTTTTTGCGGGTGCCTCAGTTGTGATGTGCAATTCCGGGCTTCAGGAGGAGAATACTATTAGTCATCACTGCCCCCTTGACATGTTGTGAAAGGAACAGTAACCAAGAGTGCCACGATTACATGTGCTCTCCACAATGCCTCGTCTGAATTTAGGAAAATCGTCGAGGAACAGGAGGCCGTGGTGGGCCATGAAATCTCCCAGGATGTAGGATTGACCTTTTTTCGGCCCTTTCAGTAGCTCCGAAATCCCTCTACCGTGAAAGCCACCAATCTGGACGCGTTTGCCAGATGGGCAGCCAATACCTTCTGGCGCTTAACCTGAGCTCTAAATTATAGGCTGACTGCCCGGAGGTGTTCCTTTGGTCCCCTGCTTTCAGGACCTGCCCGAATAGAAAATACTTCGGGCTCGAGATCCCCCCATTAGCACCTGCTGGTTTGGAGGCTTCGGGTTCCTCCAAAACAGCAGTTACGTTCGTGAAAGCCTCATTAATGCGAGAGCACAGGGCTTTCCTAATCGCTAATGTGTCTATCTGCTCCGCTGTGTTGTTCGTGATTTCCAGGACAGCCAGCAAAAGTGGATTGCCATTTGTAGGACTCAGTCTGCCAGCGGCATTGAGCTTCTGCACCACAATATCCACTTGGCGCAGGAGCGTACTGGGCACAGCAACTTGGTCGGAAAGACCATTCCTCTCAGTCGTTGTATGGGAGGTTGGACCAGAAGATGTAACTTGAAAAAAGAAACACGGATCTCCGAACGAACCGCCACCCATATCTTCGACCTCCATTGTCAGAGCGTAAAGCCCTGGATCAAGGCGTGCTCTCCAAAGACGGAACATATCACCAACTCCTGATACCGTGCCTACCTTTAACCTTTCTCCAGAAGACTGGCTTCCGAGAACACCGCCGAAACCGGCTTCTGTTTTCCTAAAAAAGAAACCTCCTGGTTGGACACGAAACAGTGCAACTCCGAGATTTGGGTCTGTAGTTGTCATCCCCGTTATAGCACTCCTGTTTGGAGCATTTATAACGAAACTCAAGTCCGCATCCAATCCAGCTAATGCAACAGGCTGCCCAGTCACATAATAATCATATTCCATCTCTTGGCGACTGGCCGGACCGGACCCTTGGCGTTGTTTAACATTAACAGAGCTGGTGCTTTTTATATAATCGGTATCACCAATAAATAAAATGCCTTGCGAAGGTAACACTTTAAACATGCACAAATCCTGAACCGGGTATGCTGCGGGTGCGGATATTTCAAATGTTAGGCCCGTTTCGTAATACCCTTGCTTGGTGAAAGAGACTTGTATTTTACCAGGTACGTAGCCCAAAGAGTAATTGCCTTGGTTATCGGTTGTGGTCACAAACCTGGTATTTTTCACCATGACGGAAGCTCCTGGCAGCGCTTTGCCAAAGCAATCAATCACTTTCCCAACAAGGTTTGCCGCGCTTACTGTTGAAGCCGCAGGAGGCCCGGAAGCGGCAGTGGTGGTAGTGGCTGGCGTGTTGGCAATTGCTGATGCTTTTCCGATGGACACGATTGACGCAAACATCAGGTTCAACGTACCTCTCGTCGTCACAAGATCGAGGCTGCCGCTCGGAAAAGTTCCTTTCAATTTAGTGCCATCAGCGAGGGTCAAAAATCCATCGTTAAACGTGAGAATTTCACCCAAACTGACATCCACCGATCCGTAGCTCGCGTTGAATTTCACTCGGTTTATTTGAACGGCCCCAACAAGAACCGTGCCGTCTTTCATGGTAATGGTGTAGCTCTCTTTTGTGACCTCAGCGCCTTTGGCGACCCCCAGTCCAAGCAGAATAAGCAGGACGGCTATCTTGGCGGCATAAGCTATACGAATGTTCATTGTAATTTCCTTTCACTTGTCAGGTTGTCCGTTTGACCAATGGTTTAAGGCTGCATCTTCGTTGGGCACCGGTCAAGGAAAAAGCAACGGGCAAAAACAACCGGCAAACCCGCGCAGTGGAATCGCAATTTGACCCTGCTGGTCGGGAGAAAGCTGACAAACCGGCGCAAGCCCTGCCCTGGTGGTGGCGGCATTGTCCACAGTGTTGCGAGGGCAGCCGGGGCGCAATCTTGGGGACAATGACGACACNNGCATCCGGCTTGGCCTCCCTGCCTTTGAGCAAGCCGGATGACGACACGGGAACGAGCCGCGGGGGAATCCTTCCGGTTGCCATTTTACCTCTCAAAAGAAAAAGGTTGACAAAGTGTGTAGCGAGTTGTATTGGTGTGAATAATGAATAAAGATTTTAAGTACTTGAAAATCCCGGCGGGCATTGAACCGGTTGTCGGCAAGCCTGACCCGTCCACGCGAATTTATCGGCGCGAAGGGAGCGATGAGGACTCCGGGCCGTGGTTCGATGCCCTTTGCGAGCATTACCCCGGCGAGGGGTTTGTTTCCCCTGGTGGTGTCGGGATGTATGCGCCGGTCTCCCGGTCGGGGGTGTACAAGAGATTGAAAGAGGGCAAAATGACGGCGTTCTGTTTCCACGTTGTCGAAGCCAAGCGGTCAATCTTCGGGTATCAGGACAAGCTCAAAAAGCGCCCTTACGTTTATATTCCGGTGAGCGAGTGCAAAGCCTGGGCGGAAGAATTGAAAACACGGCCAGACCGGAAAGAGGCGTATCTGGAAGCTGCCGGGGGCGAGAAACCGGACCACGAAGGCGAATTTCTGGACGAGCCAAAGAAGGTCGCGGCGGCGGGAAAAATGAATCGAAAGGCTTTGAAGGAGATTGTCCGGGAAGTCTTCCAAGAGGTGCTGGATGAGGATTTGCCGACATTTTCGCGGGCCAAAGCCCGGCGTGAGGCTGCGGCCAAAGCCAGGGCAAAAGTTGACGGGGGGAACAAAAATGCAAAGTGAAGTTGAAAACAGCGTGGGCAAACCGGCAAGGATGCAACTGCTGACCAAGAAACAAGTGGCGAATTTGCTGGCCTGCTCGGTAAGAATGGTGGAAAGACTGGTGGCGTCGGGGACATTGACGGCGGTTAAAATCCGGGGCGCGGTGCGGTTTCGGTCAAGTGACATTGAGCAAATTATGATGAAAGGAACAACATGATCTTCTCCATTGAAAAACGACGGTTCCGCCGGGGTGGAAAGCTTGAGGAAACACGGTCGTATTATCTGCGGTATCGCATCGGCGACATGCCGGTGGACAAGTGGAAATCGCTTGG
>PLSV01000377.1 GCA_003165235.1 Syntrophobacteraceae bacterium | reverse complement strand
CCCTTGTGGGCGGTCTTTGACGGAAGGGCGCCTGATATCCGAGCACATCGTTGGCTTCCTGATTAAGGAAATCTGCGCGCCGGTTGATGATTTGGAGGTCGCGGGCGTTCTGTTCATTCCTAATCGGTGCCCCAATGAAAACCCACACCGCGACTTCGATGAAGTCGGAGCGTGTCTTCTTGTGCTGTCTGGCACTTTTATCAACGGCTTCCAGCAGCTTATCCGAAAGGGTGATAGATGTCTTGACTTTCATACTACCAATATCCTCCTATCCTGCTGCTCTGCCAATTCGCCGACTTGCCTGTTACTCTCCGCATAGTATAGCCGCTCGCGCCCTTCGAAAGACCTCTTCCGCAGGCGCCTCTTTCGCCTTCTCTGCCCTCAGGTCTTTCAATCTGCGCTCAGCTTCCAAGACCCACAGCCGCAGGTTCTCCTCGTCAGACGGCGCATCAAGACTCAAAATGATTCTCTCCGCCAGCTTGGCCCGCGCATCGAGGTTTAGTTTCATGATTTCGGCTTAGAGTTGCTCTGGATTCATTGGATCTCCTTTTTGTTCCGATGGGGGCGCCTCGTCGTGCTTTTCTTCTCTCACCGGGTCCTGCTTGGGAATTTTGGGAATTTGCCGGTAGAAATCGTAAAGATCGCTGACGAGCTTAACCGCTTTCTCTATCCTCGTCATTTTTTTCAAGCTCCGATATGTCAACACGATCCTGATCCGAGCTTCGATTAATAAAATGGATTTGACGCCGGTGACAAACAAGGTCTTAGACGTCAACGGGTTCTGCATGAAGCTTTAGTCCCAGAGCGCGCACTACCTTCAGTACGGTGGCGAATTCCGGGTTGCCTTCGGGCGAAAGCGCCTTATAGAGGCTCTCGCGCCCCAGACCCGTGTCGCGAGCAATCTGGGACATGCCGCGAGCGCGTGCAATGGTTCCCAAAGCTTGCACCACCACGGCGGGATCCCCATCCTCCAGAGCTGCTTCAAGGTAGACAGCCATATCCTCTGTGGTTTCCAGGTATTCCGCAGCATCGTAAGGTCGAGTCTTGGTCTTTGACATGGCAACCCCCTATAAATCACGCGCCAGTTTCAGCGCTGTCTCGATATCTCGATCTTGTGTGCTTTTGTCGCCGCCTGCAAGAAGGATTACCAACTCGCGCCCGCGGCGGGCGAAATATACCCGAATAAGCCGGTCCGTAGTCGATCCGCAATTCCGATACACCTTCACCTACCGGCTTCGCATCACCGGCCAGGCCAAGTTGTAAACGGTCGATCCGGGTTTGAATTCGCGCCCGCGCCTGACGATCCCGTAACTCACGCAACCACTTGGAAAACACCTCAGTCTGGCGGACTTCAATCGCGATTTAGTGTATCCTATGGAATACAGCATGGCAAGCGTTTAACCCGTACTTCAACTACCCATGGGGACATGCTCCAACATTCGCGGTAACCGGCACACGGCCAAGACCTTCAGAGAAAGCCGCCACGTGTCTCCGAGAGCCTGGTTGACTGTGTGGTTGGCCGCCTCGTGTCAATCACCTTTCTTCTTGACTCGCTGAACAACTTGGACTTTGAGCATGACCTCACCGTATCCGTTCAGTCAACGCCACTGTCCAGGCAGCGGAGCTGGCGCACGAAATGAAAGTCGTTCGGCTCAAGACCTTCGCTGAGCCTCTCGCTTATCAGCGCTGCCGGGATCGTAAGTTGAGATATCAGGTACACACACATTCTGTTTGGACACAGCTCGGTTATGCAATTACCGTCCACATCGAGAATGAACGTCTGCCCGGCAGTGTAGCCCGAGTTGCAGTTCTTCGAGCTAACCGCCTCCGCCTCGTATGATAGACTTATAGTGTACCCTACCGAAAAAGAATAACCACTCTGCCTCGCGGGAGCGCGTAGCGGGCAGGCCGACGGCGCGTCACGTCTATCCGGCGCGTTGGGCGTTCGCGGGAGGCCTGGATTGAATAATTTGCGGCCGCCAGCGATAGACGCGACACATGCCTGATCCTGTGGCCTCCTTCATGGAAGCGTTCGATTTCTGCTTCCGTGTACCCTGCTCTTTGTCCATATCTCTCTACGACCCTCCCTGACATCTCTTTCCCTTCCTGGATGTGCAGGCTAACGCGCCGCTTGAGCGGCATGCAACCACGCGGCCATGGAACCTGCGGGAAACGCCAAAAAACCATCACCGTGTCGTTGCTCGTCGAGTTCCTTCGATGGTTCTGCAGCTTAACTCCTTTGGTAGTCTTCAAGGGCGTTCAGAACATCGTGAAGGTTTTTCCCGAGGCCATCCAGTCCCCGGAAGAGGGTAGTACCGTTGATGTTCATTTGTTTTAAATCTAGCCTCGCATCGAGGAAAGAGTCCTTGGTCATGACAATTTTGATTAGCTTTGATTTATGAAGAACAGGTAGAAGCCCTTCGAATGTTACCTCGCGCATAGGGCTATCATTGGGCATGTGTCAGGGAGGATCAAAAGAACCGAGAAGTGCTCCCATGTAACCTTCTTGCAAGTTTAATGGTATCATGGCCAATCCCTGTTGGAGAAATTGCCGTTCATTTTGTTGTGATAGTTCAATGGTAATGACCAGACTTTTCTTGATCATGCCCAGGATAGCTCTCTTCAAGATTTCATCACATTTCCGGTCCAACGAGATGTTGGCATCAATCTTAAGCTGCTTACATAAGGTATCAATGACATCCGACACCGTCGCCATAAGGTCTATGCGATTGAACGCCCAAATTGCACAATCCTCGGTCGCACCTTCAAGTGCGAAGTAGGCTGCCACATAGAAAGACTCAGTGAAATCAAGGAGTCTAGTTGGTCCTCCATGATGACGGATCAAAGTGAGCCAGGCGATGGTGTCTTCATACTTGGGTACGTTCTTTGAGAAAAGATGTGCAGCGGATTTGAATTCTATCAGCATCATCTCTTCGACAGGGTCAGTTCTGGTGATGGAAATCCCCCTGCTCTCGAAAGCACGCTCAAGGGATGACTTCAGCGACCATTCTGCATTTGCCTGGCCTCTGAAAAGCCACCGTCGCAAAGACCGCCCAACCTGCCGAGTATCTTCCCAGTTGCTCACGCGGATAACCGCGGTCTGACTGCCTTGCGCGCAATACCTACCTTGTAGCTTTACCTCCTTAAAATGGATCTGCAGCGGAGGCAGATTTGCTGACAGCAACGCAGCCTGTCCCGTTGTTTCTTGAACTCGCCCAGCCAAACGACAAGCCTGAGCCGCGCCGCGAGATGGAATGGTCTCTATTCCAACACCGGTGTCCTCTCAAACGCCTACGGATTGCGGCGTCGATTCGATTTTTTATTGGGCGTTTCTATCGTTTCAGAGCGAGAGTAAAGTCCTTAAAGCAAATCTCCCTGGGAATCGATGTATCAGCATACCAAACTTGATCCACCCCTGGCGGAAGTCCCCCGGAGAAAGCCTTCCAAATCGCCGCCAGCATCTTCAATTCATTCATGAGCGCTATATCCTCACTCTCAACGAGGAGCAGCATCGTTTTACCAGTCATTTGGTATTTCAAAAGTTTGTTCGCCTTCCCGAGCAGTTGCTCACGGATACGATCGGAAAGTGTGTGGTCACCTGGGTCAGAACGAGCAAAAATAACGCCAGGTCGGCGGCTACTATCCTTCTCTACATAGAGGAGGAAGGGAACTCCAGGAATCCGGTCAAGGACATGATCTCTGTCCTCCAAGAGTGATGCGCCTGTAATGATCCAGTTCCTGAGGGCACTACTAATAGCAGACCAATTTTGGCCTTTTCTCACCGCCTGATATTGCAGGCGAATGCTCAGACGGTACGGCAGCGAATTAGAAAGTTCCCGTTCGAGACCGCCAACAGCTTTCATGAACCAATCAGAGTTTCGGCGCTGATGTGGAAGGGTATCAATGCTTGTATGCTCAATTGCGAAGTCGCCTGCGATTGCGTCTATTTCCTTTGAGCCCCTGTTCTTGTCCTCAGGCCACCGCTCGACTTCGAGGCTCGGATGACCGTTCTCCTTAAGATAGGCGACGAAACTCTTTATGACATCTCGATCTTTCATCGGCGTATGATTCTCTGGCTTTCAGTCCAACGTACAATTCAGTCTACGCTGTAAGCGGTCGGCTGGATTGTGTTATTAAGCGAGTATTTGCTTTCAAATTGTTACCATACTTATTTACGAAAGTTATTCATTCATTGCGTGAGTGGGTACTCCGGCCCAAGAATCGCATCAAAAGGCCCGAAAACATTACGCCGAGAAAGGAGACTACGCCAGCGGCGAGTATGAATGAGAGCACACCCAAAAGTACGCTACCCGCGAACGCTACCAAACTGGGATGTCCATTATACTCGAAATCACTCCAATTCGGGACGAGATAAAATGCGATATATCCTGCAGGGACGGCAACAACGAGGGTGATTCCAGACACGACACGATGGAGCCGGTCGGTGCAGTTTAGTGCCTCTCGCAATTGGCGCCAAAGAAGTCCGCATAAGCTGGTGGTAACCCAACATCCAAAGAGGGCAACTGGGAGCGCTATGTACAAATGCGCTACAAGCGCAAAAAGAACCAAAGCCGAGAAGATTCCGACGCACCAGCTGATACGGTTAGCCCAATTGTAAGCCCGACCGCCTGGTTCCGCGCTCGTCCCTCTGTGTCAATATAACTGAG
>PLSV01000005.1 GCA_003165235.1 Syntrophobacteraceae bacterium | reverse complement strand
TCAAGCGTGGTGAACGGTTACCATTTAGCAAGCATTGCACGTCGCCGAGACGACCCGATTTGGGAACACAGTGAGCACCTCCGAGAGGCCCTGGATAGAGAGGAAAGGGTGCTGCAAGATCTTTCTTTTGAGAATTGGGTCAGCTCATTTGCATATATAGTGAAGATGAGGCTTCAGCCAAGCTTCGATTGTTGGCACAGACCAGAGTCGCATCCAGACCTCCCATTGGTGGTAAAATATCTCTTAGGTGAATCACCAGGTCAAATGTGGTTTCCTGTTTTCGATTTCAGGGTCTTCATGCGAGCTGCAGTAGAGGTAACTGGCACCGATGCAGAGGTAATATATGATTTAACGGAACTGGTTTACGACGAGTGCGTTGAGGCTGACGAAGATCTATGTGGGTGGGCTCGCCGGATAACTGCTGAAGAGTTCGTGCTCAACCACAAGGTTGTTGTACTTACTGAGGGACGCTCAGACATAAAGGCAATTCAAGGTTCATTACGCATTCTGTATCCACATCTCACGGACTACTACTCATTCATGGACTTTGAAGGAGTAAGGGCACCGGGCGGAGCTGGCGCTCTCGTTTCTATGATCAAAGCATTCATCGGTGCAGGAATTGTTAATCGGATTGTCGCCTCATTCGACAATGATACAGCTGCCAGATCAGCCTTACGCGCCCTCCGAGATATTCAGTTACCTGATAATGTACGTGTTCTTCATTATCCTGATGCGCCATGGGCAGAGGATTATCCGACTCTGGGGCCACAGGGGCCAACAAACATGAACGTCAATGGCTTGGCAGGATGCCTTGAGCTGTATTTTGGCTTAGATGTGCTGAAACAGCAAGACGGTAGTCTCACACCGGTGCAATGGCGCGGGTACGATGAAACACTCCGAGAATACCAAGGTGAACTGATGAATAAAGCGGGACTCCAGGCTCGATTTATGGAGAAGTTGCAGCGATGCGAAATGGACCCAAGTCTTCTAAGACAATATGACTGGACGGGTATGGAGGCTATTATCAACCTGCTGCGAACAGCTTTCCACGAATACGCGAGAAGCTGCTCACCTGAGTATCTTCAGTAGGCTGGAAATCCTAATAGCTCTCCGGGACCTTGCAATCTCAACGTGCCGAAAATCTACCACGTTCAGATCATACACTCACTAAATCGATGCCAGCCGCAGGCTTAACCTCCTGGCAAGGAGCTGTGTTGATTTTATTGAATTAAGCGCGACGAGGATGTAGGCTTGTATCCAGGGTACTCGCGGAGGTATATCGGGCTGAACCCGAGAGGCCAACGCAATTCCCCTTATTGTCGGCATGTTGGTGACCAACATTGGGCTGCGAGAGAAGTACGGAGAAACCGCTTGCTTTTCACTGAGTCGGAATACAAGTCTATGCGGGAAGGCTACTGTTACCGTGATCCAGATTGCCAATTTCGGATCGTGGCCACATCTGGGCTTGAAGGTAAGTTCTCGGGACAATACGCTGGGATTTTTCCGAAGAAAGTCCCAGCAGCCTTTAGCCATGGTCTGAATCTCAGGCGGTTTGAAATGGTTGTCCAGGCGGTATTTGCTGCTGCAAATCATGCCGAAGTTCATGGTAATATCACCTCAGACCATGTCATGAATTTGAAGGAGATAGTGTGTGCGATAGTGCATTGGAAGATGGCCTCACAAGGAGGACGAGCAAATCTGAAAGTCGATAACTTGAGAGCGAAGTGGGGAAATGACACGGCCAAGAAATTGATAATTGCCTACCGGAGGAAAGAGCTAAAATTATCCGAGATAGGTGGTGTTCGGATTCCAACCGGAACAGCCTTTTTGAGGTTTCTGTTTCCTGATGAACACGGAATAATGGATAGTCGTGTGGTAAGATTCACACAAGAAAAGAACATAACCAGGCTGGATCTTAGGGACGATGGATATATAAAGGATACACATAAAAACAGGGAGCAATACAGTAAGAGCTATAATCCGTTCTTGATAAGTGAAGCTCGCCAATTGAATAAATGTGGTGCTATGTTCGAGGATGTTGACGAAAACGGTAACTTAGTAAAATCAAAGTTCAGGCCGTGCGATATTGAAATGGCACTCTTCTAGTAGACAAAGTGACGGGGCAAGTGTATGCAGGAAATACCAAAATATGTAATGCGATTTTACGGCAATGCCGATTATGCATTAGAATGTATTTCCTTAAAGCAAATTACATTCATACACATAGCCAAATTGAATGATCCTTTTGATCCAATTGTGGATTGCGCTACAAACTTTAATGACGATTACGCATCTCTACTTGCCTATGTAGAACAATATCATTATACACAGCTCGCCCTTTTTAAAGAAACACTTCCAGAACAAAATTGGAATGAGATCGTGGCGGGCTGGGCGAAATCTGCGCGCGAGATGCTGGCAACGATGTTTGTATTCTCTACATGCGCGGTTACAGAATGGAACCATCCACGTGATAATTTATATATGTGGGGCCATTATGGAAATGGACACAGAGGGATTGCTATTGAATTTAACACGACTGTTTTGGCCGAATCATTTGAAAAACAAGACGTATCGGGTAGTGATCCTATTTGGTGGGAAATGGATTATATAAAGGATATACCGAGAATCACATGTGAAGATATTTTTGAATTTGTCATGAATGCACAGCCAAATGAAGATAATCTGGAGTCGTACGGGCCAAAGTTGACTTCTGTTATGCTGGAGCGATTTCACTCCAAAAGTGAGATTTGGAAAAGTGAGGACGAGTGGCGATTGGCATTGACGAATGACAATACGAAAATCAAAATTCTCAGGCATGATCTGCCAGATAACGCTATTACAGCAATATATCTAGGTTGTCGTGTTGCTGAACAAGAGCAGGCGCGAAATGATTTTGTTTATGAAAAACAGCGTAATTTTCCATCTGCAACTGTTTTTATCGCCAAAGTGAGAAAGGGTGAGTACGCGTTGGATTTTGAAAAAATAGCTTAAAATCGACAAATGGAATCTTGTAAAGTGTCGTCAGGCTAAGAGAGGTAATCGCATATATTTCAGGTATACTCCCCCATTCTCCAGGGCTTAAACCGCTGTTTTTAGTTGGGCGCCGGTCAACGCAGTGTTAGCAGCCCATGTCGCATGGAAGCTATGAGACACAAGAAAGGCAGACCGAGTAACGCATGAATACTGATCACCAGATTGGATCCTATCTGCCTGTTTCAGTGGTCTTTCCTGAGGTTCAGAGTGACTTTGCCACATTCCAGTCTCTTCTTTCTGGCTTGAGCAGGACAGATACATTGTTCTGGTGTGCTCGTCTGAACCTTGTAACCTCAGCTACTACCGATGTTGATAGCATAGAAACCCAGCAACTTTGCCTCAACCAGTTCTTTACATTAAGCGAGATCGAGGTGATTAATGATTTCGCCCAAAGCCATGGTGGTGCAAGAACGATCAAGGTGTTCTTTAGAGGTCAACTGCTTGAGCTATTTCGTTGGGTTGCACTTTTCTGTACCGACCATCCGGGAGATGGGACTACATTTGAGGACCCTGAGGTCCGACGGAAGTTCGTGCAAGCCGCCTTGATAGCAAGTGACGTATGGGCAAATCGCATCTTCAAGGACAAGTTTTCTCTTGACGAAGGTATTGAATTGGCCAGGAGGAGAGCTTTAGGGCCAAGTAGGATGGGCGTTGAAGCAATCAGATCTATCCCTTCGATGACTCAATCGTTAGGTCGGGGCTGGAGATTGTTCAAGGACTACTTCCCACAGCATTACCCGCCTTTTGATGCCGATTTCTTTGCAGTTACACGGATTTCACTCGAACAGTATTTTGTCTCGTTTGCGGCAATGGTTACCAGCTTCATGAACCCCTCAATCAATGCCGGAATCTTCGACACTAATAAGATTCGAGAACGCTCACCCTTTGGAGATGTATTTTCGAGATATCTTGAACAGGAGGCTCAAGATGCAGATGAACTTAAGCAGCTACTTCGGAATACCAGTGGCTCTGGAATCGTAACCGTTCACCACGCTTGAGC
>PLSV01000045.1 GCA_003165235.1 Syntrophobacteraceae bacterium | reverse complement strand
AGACGAAGTAGCCACAAGGCTATGGAACTTTAAAGCGGACGGCATAGAAGACTTCCAATTCCCCTACGCCGAGTGGAAAGGCAAGCATAACTAATCGAGAAATGCAAGAAAGGGCTAGTGTCGGAAATCTGGGCTATACTAAAATGTACATTAGCTCCTTACGATATTAAATCTATGCATCCTGGATTATCGTTTGGAGTTTTTTATAGCATTCCGCCACGTACCTCTGTTTTTGGCGGGGCTCAGGCAGGGCGGCGATTGTTGCACAGAGGAATTCCGCAGCCCTCTTCACCTCGGCCTTGTTTGCGGTAGTAAGTCGATGAGAATAGGCGTCGAACCAGTCACCAATAAGCGCCGCTACACGGTACGGATAATGCAGTCGTTCGTGGCGTATCTGCTCGTAGATAATCTTTCGTGCCTTGCGGAATGCAACCATGGCAGATGTTGCGTTATCATCACGGATACTTTTCAACAATAAGAATCGTGCATAGTGATTATCAATCTGGAAAGGCCTGAAATTGCTCGCCGCCGCGAAGGAATATGCAGACTCGAAGTAGATACCCGACCTTTCAAAATCTTCTAAGAACAAACAAGCAATAGCATATTGCAACCAAAACAGGGGATTCCGTTTGCAGTGCTCTAATTCTTTGATAGCCTCGTAATACCTTAATACTGTCTTACCTCGATCATCTTCAGGGAAAAAGTTCTGTGCATTTCCAAACCGAACGAGAGAGACAAGTATTGCCATGTATTCCCAGGATGCACGCGCTGCATAATCTGCTGCCTTTGTGATGGAGATTAGGCTCTCAAGCGTCGATTCCGGATCAGCAACGTTCTTTAATAGAAATGCTCCCGTGACGGAGGATTTGAGCTTAACCTCGTCCCTTTCAATATCAATAAGCTCACGAATTGTATTATTCTGCCGAAACCCAATAGTAAGAGTCCGCTCTCCACATAAATCCGTCAGATTATCTATTGATGTAGGGTGGTCTATGATTGCAAGAACCATCACAGTAACAAGTATGCGATTGTATACAAGCTCCCCTTTGATGTCGGCGATGAGCTTATCAAGACGATCTTTAATTTGGGGCGCTTTAAATAGGCTGAGAAGGATGGCATGCCAAGCCCCTGCACAATTTGCAGACAGGAACCTCACCTTCCTTTCCAGAGACCATCCAGATCGTTCGCCCCAGAGTCCATAAGTATCTAATAGCTTCGCGACCTTTTCAAGATCAATGGTAGGCATACGGTCAAGTGTAATCTCATGGACATCTCCGAGGGCAAGAAGAGTACTAACCCGCCATGCCAAAACATCATGCGTGGTACTTCGAGCTGCCAATACTACAGAGATGTTTTTCTTATGATGTGTCCCGATGAACTTCAACGCATCTAGCCAATTACCGTAATTGTCCACGACAAAAAGAAGACGACCTGGACGCCCGAGCGCAAGCCCTAACTCTTCAAAGAGCTGATCTCCTTGGCGGAAAAGCGAGATAACAGTGAATCCTGAAGTATATGCTTCTGCCTTTAGTGTTTCTAGAATTAAGGTTTTTCCGTTACCCAGCCCAGAGTGAAGTACAACGGCTGTAGGGCCAGCATCAAGCAAACCCATAACAATGCTCAGCGGCTTTCGAACAATCGTGTACTGGAGGGCCTGGGTCACGGACTGAAAAACATGATCTTCCGACATGCGCCCCAAACGAAAAAGCTCGAAAACGTCCTCGTCAGCTAATCCCTCAACAGATGACTTCGGCGAATAGGTTCTAAGACAATATTCTGGAGGAAGTGCAGTTAAGTCCGGTAAATATGCATCCTTCCATATTTCTTCTGAGAATTCGAGAACTGAAAGTTCTGTGTTAGTTCCAAACTTATCAATGCGCCGAGCCAATAGAGAATTGATGGTAGAACCAACAACAAAGAAGCTCTTATCTTTGAGTCCCGATTTTGAGAATAAGATACGGGCAATGTCCAGATCATAAGTGGAATACCCTATGTAAAACACCGCTTGCGCAGCATCAATGTCTTGACGTAACCGCACCGCCCATTCAGAATCAGCGATAGATGAGGTTAGGTAACTAGTGTCAGTCAACTTAATCTGGCTGGCTAGTTTATCAGGCGTGATGCCAATAATGGACCCGTTCAAATGGATGCAAACGGGGCAACCTTTAGGAATGCTGGCGATCGTGGTATCCGGATTTACTGAGACCAATTCGACGCCCAGTGACTTAAAGCTATTCTCAACTATATCATCATAGTTAGTCGAATAAATCTGCTTCCATGGGATCCTCGACAAGGCCAATTGATGCGGAAGTAACTCACTCGCCTCAAACTCATTTTGGAGCTCCTCCACGAGCATAATTGGACCAAACTGTTCAAGAAAGGCCTCAGCCGTATCCATCAACCCGGTACCTGGAAGGAGTCCTACAGCTTGCGCCAAATAGTCAGAAAATCCTTGGCCGGTCTTCATTTCTCTGCCTCGGATATTCTTGGTTCCATGAGAGAAACCGGCCCCAACGAAAAGTACCGCCCGGCCAGACCTTGCCAGTTTAAGTGCCTCCGCGAATTCCATTTAGCCTCCTAGCATGCGTGGAGCTGATATCTTCAGCCCAAACGCAATCTTACATCGAGAAATGGACCAACATCCAAGAATACACTCAGACGCCCTTTGGCGGGTAGCCCATGTCTGACAAACCAAAAAGTTGTGTGGCCCAGGTCTGGATTTTCAGACCTGGGAATCCTCGAACCCAGACCCGCCGGATGCAGGGAAGCGTGCGGGCCGGGAGCGGTAAGCCGGGCTTTAACCCCGACAATCCGCCGGCCTTCCGGCAGCGGGATTCTAACCCCTGAGGGTCGCCGGGTATGCGCGTACCCGTCACGCCGCGGAAGGAATCTTTGCGGTGAGTTCGACTCCCAGCGCCTTCATCACCGCCAGCGTTGTCTTCAGCGTTGGATTGCCCTTTTCGCTGAAAGAGCGATAGAGCTGCTCGCGGGACAATCCTGTTTGACCGGCAATCTGGGCCCTCCCCTTGGCGCGCGCGACGACGCCCAGCGCATGAGCGATGTAGGCGGCGTC
>PLSV01000317.1 GCA_003165235.1 Syntrophobacteraceae bacterium | reverse complement strand
GCCATGGTCTTCATCTTGGGCATAATGATCACCAGATGGGAAGCAGGCGAATGATGGTTTTTAATTACATCACAGCCATCTTGCATATCATGCCAGGTTGCGTTCAAGACTACGGCATTGTCGCGCGGCTATTCCGTAGGGGAGGGCTTTATGCCCTCCCGTAGCGCCCGATTTGAACGCAAGCCGGTATCAGGGGGGAGCGGACCCTTGCAGAAGAGCCCAAAGTGAAGAAGCGGCGCGCTGTTTCTCGTCATCCACCTTTTGCAGGGCTTCCAGTTCCGGGGCTACGACGTCCAGGGCAAAGCGAATCTGCTCGGGCGTATGGATGCAATTGACAAAAAAGCGCAGACGGGCGGAGTTGTCAGGAACTGCCGGATAGACCATGGGCAGTGCGTCGATCCCTTGCCGGAGCAGGGCTTGAGAGAGTCTTATCGCCTTCAGTGAATCTCCTACTATCACTGGAATGACAGGGGAACCGCTGTTGCTGGCGCCGGTATTCAGGCCCCTTTCCCGAGCGAGCATACGAAAAAGCCCGGAGAGCTCATGGAGGCGCGTCACTCGTTGGGGGTCCTTCCTGAGCAATCGGATGGCGGCCAACGCTGCCGCGACATTCGGCGGAGACATTCCCACGCTGTAGACAAAGCCCGGCGCAGTGTATTTCAGGTATTCGATGAGTGCCCCGGACCCGGCGATGTAGCCTCCGCAACTGGCAAAGGATTTGCTCAAGGTGCCCATCCAAAGTTCCACATCGGCAGGATTGATTCCAAAGTGCTCGCCAATACCCCCGCCCCTTTTCCCCAATACGCCGATGGAATGAGCCTCGTCCACCATCAGAAAGGCGCCGTGCCGCTTCTTGATCTTAATGAATTCAGGCAGTTCCGGGATATCGCCATCCATACTGTAAACGCCTTCGATAACGATGAGGGCTCGTCGGAAACGGGGTCGCGACTCCCTGAGAATCATGTCCAGCGCTTGCCAGTTGTTGTGGGGAAAAGAAAGGTGCGTTGCCTGGGAGAGTTGGCATCCCTGGAGAATACTGTTGTGAATCAGGGCGTCATGAACGATGAGGTCGGGCTTGCCGAAGAGATGGCCGATAGTGGTCACGTTGGTGGCATGCCCGCTTACAAAAATAAGGCTGTCCTCTGTTCCAACGAAGTCGGCAATTTCTTTCTCAATCTCACGATGCAGCGGTCTTTCGCCTGAAGCAAGACGGCTTGCCGAAACTGACGTACCGTAGCGGTCGATCGCGTCTTTGGCGGCTTGAGATACGACCGGATCTCCGGACATACCCAGGTAATTGTACCTGGAGAAGGTGATGTACTCTCGACCTTCTCTAATGGCGCCATTGGAGTCGGCCCCTTCGAGCACCCTGAAGTAAGGGTTGTCGATACCTCGCGCTTTCATTCCCAGCATGATCTGCTGAAGGTTTCGGTATTCGGGGTAGTCCTCAAACGGCAGGCACTCCGGTTGTATCTCAGGGTGATTTCTATGGGCGAAGACCCTTTCCGTAGGCTCTCCGGACTGACGGCCCGATGACAGCACCTTTCCCAAAGGTCCGTCTTCGGCTTCAAGCCCTCTTCCCGACGTCCTTTGCCAGAGAACATGCGCCGCCAGATCGGAAATGCCGGCCCCCAGAAACAACGCCTCGACTGGAAACTCGATTCCCATGTCTTCTTCAATAGCCGTCTTCAGTTCCACTGCCATCAAAGAATCCATGCCCAGCGTATTCAAGGGACAGTGCACATCCACCCTGGCGACCGAGATATTCAGAAGATCCGCCACCTTTTTTGCAATGTCAGTCTCAACGACACGGATGAGCTCCAAGGTGTCTTCAGTCCCCATGCCGCCGGGTTCCAACTCGCCGGCTTTGAGCGTGCAGGCCTTCAGACGGCTTGCTGCCGAGGCAGCCGCCCTCGTGTGGCCCGGCCGACATTGTTCGCATTCCTGGAGGGGTGTCTCCGGCTCAACTTCCTGGGAATACCCCACGCACTCGGCAACAACCTTCAGGCTGCCCTGGATAAAATGTTCCCGGCAAAGGTGGCGTTGGACCTTTCCGCTTGTCGTCTTGGGAAGACTGNNCTTCAACGGCAAACGCCGCCCCGCAGCCTGCCCGCAGGGCCTCATGGCTTCTCTCCACGGTCCGCTCGATGTCTTGAGGATAGTGATTGCGGCCCCGTATGATGATGAGATCCTTCAGGCGGCCGGTGACAAAGAGCTGGCCGGCATGGATAAACCCGAGGTCTCCCGTGCGCAGAAATGGACCCTCGCCCTTATCGGCAAGCCTTGCCCGGAAGGTCTGCTCCGAATCTTCGGGCCGATTCCAATATCCTTGTGCAACGCTTGGCCCTGCGATCCATATTTCTCCGACCTTATCGCTCTTGCAGGGAGTTTGCTTTTCCGGGTCGACGATAACAATCTCATGGTCCGGCGGCGCTCCCCCATTTCCTACCAGCTTGAAGTCGTGCTTCCTGTCTTCCGCCCCCAGGGCAACGCGGCCGGCTTTCAACACCTGCGCGTCCGCCTGCAGGAATGTCGGTTCGGATCCCTTGTTGCATCCGGAGGCGATAAGGGTTGTTTCCGCGAGACCATAACAGGGCAGATATGCTTTTTGCCGAAAGCCGCAGGATTCGAAAGCCGCGGCGAAGCGGTGGAGCGTCTCCCCCCTGACAGGCTCCGCGCCGTTGAAAGCGACCTCCCAACTGCTCAGATCAAGTCCTGACTTCTGCTCCGAGGTGATCTTTCGAACACAAAGATCGTAGGCAAAATTCGGCCCGCCGCTTGTAGTGGCCTTATAGCGTGAGATGGCCATAAGCCAGCGGAGCGGTTTTTGGATGAAGTGAACAGGCGATATCAGGATCGCATCCGCACCTGCGTAAACGGGCTGAATGATTCCTCCGATCAACCCCATGTCGTGGTACGGGGGAAGCCAGATTACGCCGCGGCTACTCGGTGAATTCCCAAAGACTGCACGGATGACGGATGAATTATGGAGCAGGTTTCCATGGCTGACCATTACGCCCTTGGGACTTCCTGTGGAACCGGATGTGTATTGGAGCACAGCGAGGGAATCAGCGCCAATGGGTGGCTCTTGCCAGGAATTTGCCAGGTCGTCGGGAATGGTGTCGGTTGCTATCCATTTGAGATCTGTCAGCACGGGAGTCTGATCTATTTGGCGCCTGTACTCTTCCAGCATGGAAGTCGTGGAGAGCGCGACTGTCGGCCCTGCGTCGGATACCGTCGCCACCAGGCTCGCCAGGAACTGGTTGGAATGTGGGGGATAGGTCGGCACGGCGACCATGCCCGCACACAGGCACCCGAAGAATGCTGTGGGGAACTCGACGCCCGAAGGGTAGAGCAAAAGGACTCTTTCTCCAGGAGAGAGCTGAGATTGGAGATACGCCGCAATGGCGAGCGCCCTCCGTTCCAGTTCACAATATGTCAGTCTGGCTTCTTGTGATTCTCCATCCTTGAGATAGGTGTAGACGGTTTTCTCTCTATGCTCCTGAACCCTCCGGCGCATTATGTGGATCAGGTTCGCCGGCCCTTGCGCGCAGATCGTTGAGCCCGACCTGCACTGATTACCATGGCTTAAATCCTCTTTCATGCCCTTGCTCATCTCTTCCTTTTTTGGTCGAAGAATCCCGTGGTTATCAAAGGGACCCCTTAGTCTCTCAATGGTCAATGTGAAATCGTGAATTGCACAGAATTGAGAAACCATCACCAAAGTATAGGTTTCTCAAAGCATGCCGGATTTGTCAACCATAGATTTCCAGAAAGCGTGTCTATGCCTTTCGGCTTGTTGGACTATCCCGGGAAGAGTACTGGAGCCAATAGAAAATATGATCAATATGACTCGAAGACAAGCAGCGTCTTTGAAAATTATGGCGCCTCCTGCTCCCGAGGCAGAGACTCAATGCAGGTGGCAATTTCACGGCTCATCTCCCCGACCGCTCGACTCTGCGCGGAGGCTATCGCCTCAAACCCGGTGGACTCAACGGGCACGATGATTCTTGACCGCTTGATTGCGAGCAGTTTTGCGCTGTCATTGCCGAAAACGCTCCAGCCGGCGGCGAGCAAAGCTTTGCCATCCGGCGTATATTCCATCTGTGCAACGTCCACGGTTACCTGATACAGAACGTGCACGGACCCTACCCATGGAAAAACGACGACCCTGTCTGTCGAGAGCAATATGGAAAGGTTATCGGCGAGGACACGGGCCAGGTTCTTCTCCAGAGGTTCAGCCCATTTGTCGAACTCGGCGAATTGGAGGCTGTATGGGGTTGACCTGGCAGCCATTTGCGGCCGGTCGAGATATTCGGGAATTGTTATGGGACCCACCCCTATGGTCAGATCGTTCTGTGCTCTCGTAGTCTTTACATCCGGGGCCTCGTTTTGAAGCGAATGCAGGACGTAGTAATTGGTCCCCTTCGAAGCGCACCCGCAAAGCAACAGTAAAGAAAACAGCAAGATTGCTCCATTCCCGGAATTTAGAACTTTAGTCATGTCTTTCCCTTTCTCGCCTGCCCGGAGCAATCGGTCGCCTTCCTCTCTATTATTTGCCTTTGCCCTTGATGAGAGCTTCGGGGTGATTTTCCAGGTATTCAGCCAAAACGCGGAAGGAACGAGCCGCAGTGGAGATCTCGTTCAGGGTCTTTATCAGTTCGGAGCGTACCGGAGAGTTGGCTCCGGTAAACCCTTCGATCTCCTTGTTTACCCCCTTCATGGTTGCGCCGGCCGCCTTGGATGTATCTTCCAGACTGGCTATAAGCGGTGGAATACGCGAGTCCAGGTTGCGGGCTAATTGTGCGGCATTTTCGAATAGCTTCTTTGCTCCGCTGAGGGTTAGTTGCGTGCTTGTCGCCAATGGCTTTACCTGGCTATCCAAATCTTGCAGAAATGCATGAGCCTGATCGACTGTCTGATGAAGAGAGTCCAATGTCGCTTTAAAGTCGGGGGAATTAACCAGCTTCTCGATTCCGTCCAGAGTTTTTTCAAGCTTGTCGGCAATTTCTGCGAGAGGGATATTCCCCAGGGTCTTGGAAAGCGCCGAAAGGCTCGACTCAGTCGTTGGAATTTCCGTATAAGATGGTTCTGCGCCGGCAAGCTTTAGAGGTCTGTCCGGGAAGAAATCGAGGTGGATGCCAAGCTGGCCGGTGACAAAGCTCTGCGTCGAAAGTTGCGCTCTCAATCCCCTGTCGATCATTAGTTGAACAAACGCTTCGGTTCCTTTTGTTTCAACAAGTTTTCTTCGCTCGCTCTCCGTGATGTCGAAGGCGATCCGATTCGGCTCGATTACTATAAGGACCGGGATCAGCAGGGAAAGATCCTCCTTTTGCAGAACGATCCTGATGTCGGTCACCTTCCCAATATTGACTCCTCTGAAATCCACCGGCGACCCGATGATGAGCCCTTTAACGGAATCTTCAAAAAAAAGAACAAATTTTCTCTGATGGCTGAAGAGCCTACCGGACCCGAAAAGCAGTGTTCCTAATATGACCAGACCGACTGCGCCGATAACAAACGCGCCAATTAGCTTTGTGTTCGCCTGTTTACTCATTATTCTCCGAGCCTGTTGCGGAAGGTCCGGGATTACTGCCTGCCGCAATGCGCTGCAAGGCGGCCGCCGCCGCACGGAATCGATGTGCTTTATGCCTCGCCCCTGGTCAGGAAGCTCCGAATTTTAGGGTCATTGCTTTCCGCCAGGAGTTTGTTGGGATTCCCAACCGCAATCATTGTCCTGGTTTCCCCATCGAGGAAAACAGAGTTGTTTGCGATGGCGAAAATGCTTGCCAATTCATGGCTCACTACCACCACGGTTGTCCCCAGGCTGTCGCGAAGCTCGAGGATGAGTTCATCCAGGCGCCGTGCGCTGAGCGGGTCCAATCCCGCCGAGGGTTCGTCGAAAAAGAGGATGTCCGGATCGAGGGCCATCGCTCGAGCGAGGCCGGCGCGCTTGCGCATCCCGCCGCTGATCTCGGAGGGGTAGAATTCTTCGAATCCCGCCAGGCCGACCAGAGAGAGTTTGAGCGAAACCAACTCCGTTATCTGCGCCGGGTTCAAATTCGAGTATTCCACCAGGGGCAGGCCCACGTTTTCAGCCAATGTCATGGAACTCCACAGCGCACCGCCCTGGTAGAGGACCCCAAAACGTCTCATTATGGCCTGTTTCGCAGTGGGTTCGCAATCCCATAAGCTCACTCCATCGTACAATACCTGGCCTTTAGCAGGTTCTTTGAGCCCGACGAGGCCCCTGAGAAGTGTGCTCTTGCCACATCCGCTCCCACCCATGATGACGAAGATATCAGCCCTTTTCACAGTGAAACTGATATCGCGCTGAATCACAAAGCTGTCGTAGGCCATGGTGAGGTCGCGCACCTCGATGTGGGCAGTCGCCTGATTCGCATGATTTTCCATAAATGACCTAGATGCCGATTATGTCATATAGGACGGTCAGCAGGGCATCCGAGACTATAATGGCGACAATTGCGGTCACAACCGACGAGGTTGCCGCCTCACCAACCGCAGCGGCGCTCCGCCCGCATTGCATTCCGCGAAAGCATCCCGAGAGTGCGACCAGGACGCCAAAGACCCCGGCTTTGATCAGACCCCCTGCAAACTGCGTCAGGTTCAGAGCCGACACGGTTTCATTGAGGTACTCAGCCGGCGAAATATTGAGCATTCCGACACCGATTATCCCGCCGCCCAGGATTCCCATCAGGTCGGCATACAGGCACAGCAGGGGCAACATGAGGACCAGCGCCAGCATCCGGGGTAAAACGAGAAACTCCATGGGTGAAATGCCCAGGGTCTTTAATGCGTCAATTTCCTCATTTACCTCCATTGTTCCCAGTTGCGCGGCAAAAGCGGCGCCGGTGCGCCCGGCCATAACAATCGCCGTCATCATACCGCCCATCTCGCGCGCCATCCCTATACCGACGAGGTCCGCCACATATATCTGCGCTCCGAAGAGCCTCAACTGCACGGCCCCCACAAAAGCAAGGATCAGTCCCACCAGGACGCTGACAAGCGATATTATCGGCAGCGCCTGGGCGCCGCATTCCTGGATCAGCAAAGTCAAATCGCAGCGCCGAAACCGGGCTTTGCCCCCCAGGAGTTTGAGCAGGGCGAGAAAAGCCTCGCCGATGAAAGCCAGCATTTCACCCGTCGACTTAACAGTCTCCAGGGTCGCCTCTCCCACTCTGAGCAAAAATGGCGCCCGGCCGCCCTTTTTGTGCGCATCTTCTTTCTCCGGGACTGCCGAAGCCAAATGGAGCAGCCTTTCCACCCCTTTTGGAAAACATTCACAGGTAAGGATGATCGATCTCTGAGCGCAGAAATTCTTCAACTTGATCAGGAATGCCAGCAGACTGCTGTCCCATTCTCCAAGTTCGCGCCCGTCGAATTCAACCTTTTCGAGGTGCGGAGTCGATGCAATCTTTTTCTGAAGCTCTTCTGCCGATGGCGGCCCATGTTCGATATTCCAGTCTCCACCAAGCCGCACAACGAGAGTATTATCTGTGTCCAGACTGAAGCTTATATCCATGTTTCCTGCCTGCCCGGAGGCATTCACCGGATGGACCGTTCAAGCCCGACCGCCGGTAAGAACTCTTTTGATTTCCAAAACCTTTTATCTTATAACAAAATCATTTCAGAGTTCATATAGCGAAGCACTCTTCGTACGGTGAACCTGTTCCGACACTACCCGGAAATTAAATCACCGGCTTACATTTATCTCTGGTCAAACGCTTTACGAAACCGCCTGCCACGGCGGCGTTCCTCGCATTCCGATGGCGGCGCCGCCATCGGAATGGGAGAATAGATTTACCGTGGCCAAATTCATTAGTACCTCGCCAGAGCCTTTTGAAGCTTCCTGGCCCCCGCCGGCGCCTTGACCTTCCCGGAGAGAATCTGCCCCGGTGTGACCGGCCCACCGTAATACTCTGCGTTCATCTCGTTTCTCGTCACAATGACGGCGCCCTCAAGGGACATGCCGGCGAAAAGTCCCTGGCTGCGGCTATAGGCATAGACTGCGGCGACAGGAGTTACATCCGCCTCGGCAGTTCGCCCCAGTGGCCCGGCAGCTATGCTCATATTGCCTCCGAATTGCAAGTTTCCTCCATGAGAGAATGCCTCCACGGCCTCACGAGTATTGAGAACGAAGATGAAGTCGGTTTCCTCTGCTCCGATCTGAAAGCCGAATCCAGCTCCACCAGTCCCGATTGCTGAGGGCCCGCTCCAGCCTTTGCCGGTTCGCGCTACGACTACACCGGAGCCGCCGCGCCCGCTGACTATGAAGCCCGCCTTGATGACCGTCATTATAGCCACTCCCCTGGCGTTCCTTAGCACCTCCAGGGGGATGGATCTCTCGGGGATATTCCGGAATGCCTGGATAATCGCCACTGCCCGGTCGACGTCATCCTGCATCCCGTCTGCGTATGTCACGGGCGCATTGAATGCTGCAACCAGGGCCGAAAACAGCAAAAATAACAAAACGCGCTTTATCCTTTCATCTCCTCTGCATGTTAACCGGTTCGGGATTGTGCGCCGACCCCACTCAGGCCGGAGCGGCTCTTTTCCAAAATCCATGATATGCTGCTGCCGGTATCCCTGCTGCATCGGGCGACTCAGCCTGCGTATCCCCGATGGCAGGGCTGTCAATAAAATCAATCACCAGGCGCGCCCATAGGGTCCGGTGTGGGTGGGGCCATAGGAAAATGCGCCCTGGCGAGTAGCGTCCGGTTTGTCCGTATCTCTCACCGGCGCCATGTCCAAGGCTCTTGAGTCACAATAAAAGTCGCAAAGAGTGGGAAAGCGCCAGTTTCAAGGAGAGAGGCCGGCGCCCGGCAACGCCTTCAAAGTAAGGATGTGTTTGGTTTTGTCCACATGACCCACTACTCTCGTCTTTCTCGGATTGGGTTCGTTCGGATGCTGTGGTATGCTTAAAAGGTTACACAATAGACTTGCCGGCTAAAATGCCATCTCTCGATGGAAGTGCGCCTGAGACGATGAACAGGCATAATCTATTTCATTTCAAGGGGACGCAAAGAGTGTGAGGCCGGATGTTCATAAGCTGGCGGAACAACTACTCCACGAAGACTTCGACCGGCTCAGCCCCTCTGAGCGGGTCGTAATTAACCGCATTGCCGATGGTTTGCACATAAGCCGAAACGTTGTCGAGGAACATCAGCAAAGACTGACTCCGGGACAGAGGCTGGCGGACCGCGTGGCGTCTTTTGGCGGATCATGGCCGTTCATCATCCTGTTCCTGGTAGTTTTGGCCGCCTGGATTATAATAAATACATTGATTTTAGCCGAATGGAACCACACATTCGATCCCTATCCTTACATCCTGCTGAATCTGGTGCTGTCAATGCTTGCGGCCATACAAGCCCCTGTTATCATGATGTCCCAGAACCGACATTCGGAAAAAGACAGGATTGACGCCGCACTTGACTACGAGGTGAACCTGAAAGCGGAGTTGGAGATCATGTCGCTACATCAAAAGTTGGACGTGCTGAGACAAGAGCAGTGGAGTGAGCTGCTCGCGGTGCAACGGGACCAGATTGGAATCCTGACGCAGTTAATGGAAGATCTCCGGGCCCTTAAAAAGGGGGCTACGGAGTTGTCTTGAAAGCATCGGAACAGGGAGCAATCTAATGGCGGCAAAAAGAAATGAAGATTCCAGTCTGATGGATAAGATCGTTAATCGTATAAAGGGTTCGGGAAAGGATAGTCCGAACCAGGTCGACCCGGCTCAAAAAAGGATGCGCTTTTCCATATGGTACTTCGTCGCAGCCTTGTTCATGTTTTTCTGGTTTCAGAGCTACACGGGAGTTCAGCAGACCGAAAAGATCTCCTATTCGGAGTTCAAGCAGTGGGCTCGGGAGGGAAAGGTGGAAAGTCTTGTCGTTGGCCCGGAGCATATAACCGGCAAATTGAAAGCAGAAGATGGCAAACCGGCAAGAACATTCGTTACCGTTCGGATTGAGGACCCGGAACTGGTCGGGCAGCTTGAGCAAAAAGGGATCGAGTTCAGCGGCTATGTTGAGAACAAGTGGCTCGGGACGATGGTTTCCTGGCTGCTGCCTCTGGGACTTTTCGTTTTCGTCTGGTTTTTTCTGATGAAACGAATCAGCGGAGGCGCGCAGGGTGTACTCTCCCTGAGTAAAGCACGAGTGAAAATCTATGGTGAGAAGGATGTAAAGGTAACCTTTGCGGACGTGGCCGGAATCGATGAAGCCAAGGGAGAGCTCGAGGAAGTCGTTGAGTTCCTGAAAGACCCGGAGAAATCTCAGCGCCTCGGAGGACGCATTCCCAAGGGGGTGCTTCTGGTGGGGGCGCCCGGGACCGGCAAGACCCTGCTTGCAAGGGCGGTTGCGGGCGAAGCCGGGGTGATGTTTTTCAGCATGAGCGGGTCGGAATTCGTGGAAATGATCGTGGGAGTTGGAGCGGCCCGTATCAGGGACCTCTTTAAACAGGCCAGGGAGCATGCTCCATGCATTATCTTCCTCGACGAAATGGATGCGCTCGGAAAGGCCCGCGGCCTGAATCCCATGGGCGGCCATGACGAAAGAGAGCAGACATTAAACCAGCTTCTTGTCGAGATGGACGGTTTTGATACTAGAGCGGGGGTGATCATCCTGGCCGCTACAAACCGCCCGGACATACTGGACCCCGCTCTGTTGCGCCCGGGGAGGTTCGACCGCCATGTGGCGATCGACAAGCCGGATATTCGTGGGCGGGAGGCCATCCTCAAAATTCACGCAAAGGACGTTACGCTAAGCTCTGATGTGGACCTCAAGAAAATAGCGGCCATGACCCCGGGCTTTGCGGGGGCGGACCTGGCTAATCTGATCAATGAAGCCGCACTGACTGCAGCCAGGCGCGGCGCGGACGAAGTGAGCATGGCCCATTTCCAGGAGGCGGCTGACCGAATCATGGGAGGCCTGGAGAAGAGGAACCGCATCATGAGTCAGAAAGAAAAAGAAATCGTGGCCTACCACGAATCGGGCCATGCGCTTGTGGCGATGCTTCTGCCGGGAACCGATCCGGTCAGTAAAATCTCGATCATCCCCAGAGGTATTGGGGCGCTGGGTTACACACAGCAGCTTCCTACCGAGGATCGCTATCTCATGACCCGGGATGAGCTCCTGGATCGCTTGCAGGTGCTCCTGGGCGGGCGAGTGGCCGAGGAGGTGATCTTTGGAGATATTTCCACAGGGGCGCAGAACGATCTCCAGCGGGCCAGCGATATCGCCCGCACCATGGTGATGGAGTATGGGATGAGTGAACGCCTCGGGCTTTTGACCTACACCCACTCGCCGCAGTCAAGATACCTGGATCTTGGATTGGGTTCAAACGAGAGGGAATACAGCGAGCGCACGGCGCAGGATATCGATGAGGAAAAAAGCAGGATTATGGATGAGGCCCACCAGAAGGTCCTGCTCAAGTTGAAAAATTATAGAGACTCCCTCGAAAAGCTGGCCAAGACCCTGCTTGAGAAGGAAACCATCGATGGCGACGAGGTGAAACAATTCGCGGAGGAAGTGAGAGTTCGGACATCTGCGGCTGGTGAGAAGCCTTGATTGAGGCGCGGGCGCCATGAACGTTTCACTCACATCACAGCTCGAAAAACTGAACAAGAGCAGGGAGCAGGGAGCAAAAGCTCCTTGCTCCTTGCTTCTCGCATTAGCGATATATATATTAAGCCAATCGTTTATACAAACAGGTTGTATTTCTGAGATTAGCGTATATAATTATGACGTGCCAATGGAGTAGGTAATTTTGAGTTATGCAGGAAATCGATCTTCCGCCGGTATTAATGGTGTAATGGTGCGGTTTCGGGGTAACTCCGAGTGCCGCGCCAAAAGAGCAGTGAAAAAAACACAAAGTTTAAGGAAGGATTAAGAAATGGTGGAAGGTCGCGTAAAATGGTTTAATGACAGCAAGGGCTATGGCTTTATTGAAGCGGACAGTGGACACGATGTGTTCGTTCATCACTCAGCCATAGGAGGCGAAGGCTTCAAGACTTTGAGCGAGGGTGAGCGGGTTAGTTTTTCGGAAGAAGCAGGCAGCAAAGGACCAAGCGCCACAAACGTAACAAAGCTTTAATTGAAGCTGTACAAAAGACATTAAGAAAGAACGTTAGCCGGAGCCATTAAAAGCTCCGGCTTTTTGTAACGGAGTAAAGGCAGGGAAAGCCAGACGCCCTGTAGTAAACTGCCTGTTTCGGCATTATGCTATGGGCCTGGATTAATTTCACTCTCACCTGGTGAACGTATATCAACAGTAAGCTTCTTTTGAGGCAGGGCGTCTAACGCAAGTTGCGCTCAAGACCGTTCGCCATGAGGGATCGAAGGGCGGATGCTCTGGTCCGTCCACGCTTCGATACCTCAGCACGAATGGAAAGGACATGCTACCTCCTTGAACGCAGCTTGGTCCAACCCACTTTCTCACTGCTTCGATCATTCTCTCCACTCGGTCAAATACGCCGCCGTCGTCTTTTCCATAAGCGGCTGCCGCAGGGCTTCCGGCTAAAGCAGGTAAGCGGATTGACCAGATTATTATGCGGAGGACGGGTGCTTAAAACCGGCTATGCCGGCAGTTCTAAAGGAAAAAGCCATGATTTCAAAATCGTCAATTCGCAAAGCCATTGCACAGGCCCGGGGTTGTGTGCAAGGCGATCTATATCTCGATACTGGCGGGAAAACTGTTTCTTTTATGGTTGGAATGACGGACTCATTGGAGTACAGGGACGCCTATGCTGATTTTTGGCGCCTGGCAAAGGAGTATTCGTTTGAGAAGGTCGTCGGGATAATACGAAGGTGGGCAGCTTCGAGGTGAAAGGGGATCGTCACCATTTCAAAAAAGGGAATTGCAAATAATGCTGAGCAATAAAGATAGATACAACAAAGGCAATGCTAAAGGCGGCGATGAAGGACATATAAAGCCGAAGACCGAACCTGGCGCGCGAGAGTTGCGAAGAAAGAATATGGTTAAAAAGGTCAAGAGGCTGAAGTAAATGGAATTGGGCATCGAGACCATTCGCCAGACCTTACTCCGTTTGAGAGCGCGCCTGGGCGGAAACGGCACGGCACGGAAGTACGCCGACGGCGAGCCACCGCTGAGATCGGAGTTGTTCAGCGCCGATCAGATGGAGCAGCACGGCAAGACCCTCGCGGGCTGGCACAGGTTGAGCCCGGGACGTCCGCGGGACCGGCTTCTGACGCGGTTGGCCGAAAATGAAGCTGTCTTGCTTGCAGTCCACAGCCTGCTGACCGAGGCCGTCAAAGCGGACCGCCGGATTACTCCGGCCGGGGAGTGGCTGCTCGACAACTTCTATTTAATTGAAGAACAGATACGCACAGCTAAGCGACACTTGCCAAAGGGCTACAGCCGAGAGCTACCGCGCTTGCTTGACGGCCCGTCGGCCGGGCTTCCGCGAGTGTATGACCTCGCGCTGGAAACGA
>PLSV01000241.1 GCA_003165235.1 Syntrophobacteraceae bacterium | reverse complement strand
GAAACAAGAGGCCGAAGACAAACGCCTTGACCAACTTCAAATGTTCTAAGGTCGCCACCTTTTAGGTGGCCATTGGTTTACAACCGCTTTGAGCGGTCCATGATTTTCCAGGCCTCCGGCTTGGCCGGAGGTATCTGACCAGAATCCGGTACTTTATGTCCTTAGTCCACCACCCGGATCGAGATCCCCTACAATACACTCTGAAGAATTGCCCTTCTTTCCCTGAGAGCGTACGCAATAGTCCAGATTTCTGGCCAGGGTAAGAAAAGAAGCCGGAAGCGGCACAGGGCAATCTTAACAGCTTGCCAATTTCGCAAGAGTCCGGTTTGGGGCGATTCGGTAAAGAAATGATTCGAAAACGACGAATATTTTGGCGCCACATTTCTCAAGGCCGAGGAGAGCTGTGTTAACTTTGGCTGAGCCCCTCGCGCACAACGAAATATATAAGGATTAACAACATCCAAGTTCAGACTGCCCCAGCTCCCTAAACTAAGTACGCCATGTTTACCTCAGACCCTTCAACCATGCTTTTCACCTCTACTATCAAAAATGATATGGGCTGCTCCCCAAAAGCGATAAACGCCTGCCCTCGATGACATCTTCCTTCATACGGCATGTCCCAAAATTTCATATTTTCGTAATAATCAAGCAACAAAGATATGCAACTAAGTAAACAACTGGTCGAAATTAGGCACGGCTTCCCTGGTCCTCTCGGGGTTGAGGAAAAACCCCGCCTGCTCGGAACAGCGCGATGTCTGATAGTCCCTTTCTCCAGGAAGGGCGAAAGCTTTCCCAACTTTTTGCAGGAGTCAACGAGGGATCCCTGGCGCCCGGCTGGATTCAAGTATTCGATTACTGGGCGAAATAACATGCATGCGGTTGCGCAATGCTGGAAAGGAGGTATTGAGCCGGCGTTTTTCCGGTCAAACATCGCCACGCGATTTTGCAGCAACATGGAAGGCCTGGTCGAAGGTTTTTCCATGGTGTTGTTGTGCGTGAGATGGACTACCCATAAGCAATTAGGTGGTCGAGAAAAGGACCTGGAATTTGAGGCAGCTACAGTTCGACATGCTGATAAGTAGATCCAAGTAAAAAAGGAGAAAAAAGTGAAAGACTTTACGAGGAGGAATTTTCTGAAGTTCGGCGCTGCCGGTACGGCAGGACTCGCCACTGTGCTGAATTTTCCGACGCTCGGGCGGCGATTGGCGCTCGCACGACCCGGGTCCAATTTTTTCACCATAGCCGTCATCTCGGATACTCAGAACTATGTCGACGTCACCCATGCGCAACCGTTCAACGAGAGCATTTTTATATCTCAGACTAAGTATCTGGCGGAGCACAAGTATGACCTGAACCTGGTGTTCGTTAGCCACGTCGGCGATGTGGTCCAGCATGGGGACGGAACCAATGGCACACCGGGCGACGATTCCTACGGCGCCGGCGCCGAATGGGTTAGCGCCAAGAAGGCGATTGACATCCTGGATGCTACCGGGGCGCCCTTCAGCATGAGCATCGGCAACCACGACTACGATAACATGTTCCATCTCGCCCTTGGCAACTATCCTCCGTTGGTGAGCACGGCGCCCGGGTGGAAAACTTTTTTTGGTTCGGGCTCGAAGTATTTTCGGCACAAGCCATGGTACGGCGGCGCCTCGGACAACGTGGGGTATATTAGCACCGGTGCGGGAGGGAGCGTGGCGGGTATGTGGCCTCCCGCGGGTACGCCGTGTAACTATGGTCTATCCAGCTACCAGTTTTTCTCGGCCGGCGGCAAGAGGTTTTTGCACATCTCTCTGGAGATGGAAGCCGGCGATAACGCCATAGCGTGGGCGCAGGGGGTGATCGATTCCCACCGTGGCCATGCGACCATCCTAACTACCCACTCATACGAGAGTCCCCCTCCCTGGGGCGACGACAATTTGCCCTTGGTGGAGCCAGCCGCGCGCAATGCCGCCAGCTTCCTGGTCAATTCACCTGGCGGTTGGAACGATGCCACGGCAGTATGGAACAAACTAATCGCACCTAACGACCAGATCTTCATGGTCCTCTGTGGGCATTCGTGGACTTCCACTGAAGGCGGTGTTTCCAAGGGGGAGGAACATCCGCATCGATAAAAATAATGCCGGCCACAATGTCTACCAAGTCCTGAGCGACTATCAGGGGAACACCACCTTAGGCAGCGGAGGCGGCGACGGGTGGTGCCGCTTTATGCAATTCGACATGGACGACGGTTACATCCATTTCACCACTTACGATACTTATGTGAACCAATATGCCGGTCAGTCTGTCGATCAGAGCGGTTTAAGCACCTTCGAACAACCGCCGGGGTTCTCAGACTTCAGCCTGCCCATGCCGGTTCAGGTTCACAACGCGAAACGGCGCCCGGACGACGAAGATCTCGGCCGCACGGGCTAGTGTAAACGCGGTTCCCGGTCTGCTGCCGCCTTGCTGTTGGGCTCGGGCCTTGCCAGTTTGGCAGGAATCTGGAGAAGGAAACAGAATTAAGTCACATCTTCAATTGCCCCTTCATCGGCTTGAAGGCCGATGGAGGGGACGCTTTTCCGTCTTGCTTCCGATTACAAATTGTGAATCGAGCCTTCTAAGTCCAATTGCGATATCCTCAGTCACAAATCGTCGACCGGCTCATCTCAGTTTAAGGTTGCACGGATGTACTGCGAGCAGAAAATCAAGCACGGCTTGCCAATACGTTAAAACGCTATCCTCTCCCCATATCGCAATAAGTGTAAGTGAAATGTTCAGGCCGACAGAGATAAACCGACGGGCGGAGGTGATGTGATTCACTGCGACACATCGGATGTTTTCCCAAAAACGTACCGGACAGCTCTCCACCTCGCGTTTGGACTCGCGTTCTAAGAGACGATCGGGATCGAAACTCTGAAAGTGCTCCCCTGGCCATGGATGCTCTCCACCTCGATATTTCCCCCGTGAGCGGCAGCAATCGATTGGGCGATAGATAGCCCGAGACCGGTTCCCCATTCCGCCATGGAGCGGGCTTCCGAAGTGCGGTAAAAGGCTTGGAAAATATGCTTCTGCTCTTCAATGGGAATCCCGGTTCCAGTATCTGAAACGATAATGAACGCCCAGTTGCTGTCGTGCTGCAGCCCGAGGGTGACACGGCCTCCTGCCCCGGAGTATTTTATGGCGTTGTCCAAGAGGTTGGATGTCATGCGCTGCAGGCGTTCGGGATCTCCTTGAATGCGGAGCGGTTCTATTGTCCCGAGCCGAAGTTCTATCCTATGGGAGTCCGCCAGCGGCTTTAATCGGAGGTAAACCTCTTCGAGTACCTGTCCCAGGTCTACCTCCTGACGGTCCATTCTCAGCACTCCCGCTTCGGCGCGAGCCAAAAGCAGGAGTCCTTCCACCAGGTGAGCGATCCTGTCGACCTCTTCCAGGGCGCTCTCCATGGTTGCACGGTATTCCTCCGGTGTTCTTGTCGAACGCAGGGCGACCTCAAGTTCACCTTTCAAAATGGTGAGGGGAGTCTGAAGTTCATGGGAGGCATCGGCGCTGAACCGGCGTATCTGGCTGAATGCAGCATCCAGACGGGTGAGCATCTGGTTCAAGGTTTTGGCCAGATTGTCCAGTTCGTCGCCTGTTCCTGTCTCATCCACACGTTGGCTAAGGTGTTCTGCGCTTATTCGGCGGGCAGCGGCCGTCATCCGGTCCACGGGTTTCAACGCCCGGTCAGCCAGAAGCCATCCGCCGGATGCCGCCAGCACCAGGCCGAGAGGGAGCACCCCCGCCATGATCAAAAGGAACCGAAGATGAGTTTCATCGATACTCTTTAGGGACATTCCAACCTGGATCATGTTGATCACACGGTTAGATTCCATTACGGGCATGGTCAGTATCCGCACGGGATACTCTCCGAGACCTTCCACTGTCTCAAAAGAAGATAGACCTCGCATTGCATTATTGAGAGCTTTGCTGCTCAGGGGCAACTTCCCGGTAGAAGGTAAAGATCGGTGTTCATCACGGTTGCCGGATGGATCGCGCATCTGAAAATAATGATCCCATGGCGAAAAGCCGAAAAAACGGCGGAAAGCCTGATCGATTTCGGAGGGAAGAAAAGTCGTGGCTCTGCTTTGATCCCGTTCGACCAATGTTTTGGCGACACTGTCGAGTGCGCTGTCCATCTCGTGGGAGAGGCTATACGATAAAAGTGCGAATGCCGCCCCTCCCACAATGAGCAGAGTAACGGTCAAAAGGCACGTGTACCAGATTGTGAGACGTGTCCGGATAGACTTGACAAACAAGGATTACTCCTGTTTTAGCACATAGCCGACTCCACGAACCGTGTGAATGAGTTTATGCTCGCGATCTGAGTCGATCTTCCTGCGAAGGTAGTTCACGTATACGTCGATGATGTTGGTCATCGAGTCGAAGTTGTAGTCCCACACGTGGTCGGCGATCATAGTCCTGGTGAGTACTCGCCCGGGATTTCGGATGAAATAATCAAGGAGGCCATACTCCTTTGCGGTCAGGTCAATTTTCCTGGCGCCTCGGAAGACCGTGCGGCGAGCAGGGTCGAGAGTGAGATCGGCAAACCGGAGCACCGGCAGTTTTGCCTCTGTTTGCCGTCTGAGCAGCGCCCGAATCCTGGCGACAAGCTCCTGGAATGCGAACGGTTTGGTGAGATAGTCGTCAGCGCCTGCATCCAGACCCAGGACCTTGTCTTCAATATTTGCTCTTACAGTCAGCAGCAGCACCGGGGTTGACACTTTTCCCATGCGCAGCTCGTGCAGAACGCTCAGGCCATCAAGGCCCGGCAGATGAATATCGAGCACGATCAGATCGTGAACACGATCCATGGCCATTTGAAGGCCGGTTTTCCCGTCGAAGGCCACATCGACCGCGTAGCCTTCTTCCTCCAGGCCCTTCTTGATGAAGCTGGACACCTTCTTTTCATCTTCCACAACCAGAAGCCGCATAGGTTCTTTCACACTGCGCAAGATGCCACACTCAAAGAAATCCAGGCATTTGAACTGAGATCGACATGGGGCGAGTCCGGCAGCGGGTTTCAGATTTCGATTGAAAGAATACGGTAAGAGCGTGTTCCTAAAGGCGTGTAAACCAGAACCTCGTCGCCCTCGCGATGCCCCATTACGCCCTGGCCGACCGGTGAATCTATGGAAAGCTTGCCACCGGATACGTCAGACTCCCACGGCCCAACTATCTCGAACCGGTTGACCTCACCGGAGTGAAGGTTTTTGATGGTTATTACGGTACCGAAACCCACCTGTTTGAAAAAGAACTTGCGGCCAACGACTATTTCACAACCGGCAAGCTTGTCTTCCAGATCGTTTATCTTTTTTTGGAGAACGGCATGGCGTTCTCGCGCCAGCAGATACTGCTGGTTCTCAACTTTTACGCCATAACCCCTGGCCTCGCGCAATTCATCCAGCACCTCCGGACGCACGTTTCTCCTGAGGTGGGAAAGCTCTCTTATCAGCCTTCGATGGCCGTTTCGTGTTATAGGGACCTTGTGCTTCATCACAGATCACACAAAAAAATTATCCGGGATTTCTCCTCGCTCCATTTTGGCCCGGAAAAGAGATACGCCGATGACCGTTTTGCCGTCACGGATCCTGCCGGACATAATCATATCATGAACCTGGTCCAGTTTTACCATTTCCACCCCTGATATTTCGTCTTTGTCCTCCTGGTCTGAAATCCTCTCCAGGCCAGCAGCCATAAAAATCCGAATAATTTCGTTGGCGTAACCGATGGCAGGATAATAGCTGAAGATTTCGAGCAGCCGCGATGCCCTTTGCCCGGTCTCCTCCATGAGTTCCCGGTGGGCGCACACTTCCTCTGTTTCGCCGGGGTCCACCTTGCCTGCGGGTATCTCGAGAGTTTCACCGCCTATCGCATAGCGCCATTGACGGACCATAAGAATGTGGTCCCTGTCCGGAAACGCCAGAATTGCTGCGGCTGCCGGATGGTCTATCTTGATTCGCTCCGTTACCTTGCCTGTCCGGAGTCTCACGGCATCGAGCCTGGCGCTGAAATGCCTTGCCTGGAGGATGCCAAGCGTTCTGATCGTTTCTTCCATTAAGATTTGACTCCCCATTTAAAGTGTCGGTTTATTGCATCGGAACTTATAATAATACTTCAGAAAGATGAAAAAACTCAACAGTCTGAGGTCCGGCGAATATACAAAGACAGACCTGCTGGAATGGGTCGGATGGAACGGCAGGATTTTGGCCGGGCGCTCTTGCTTACTGGGCTTTATCAGCAATTTTTCGCTGAAGCCGGACTAAAGTGTCGGTATCTTGACGATGATGGCAGGGCGTGGTTCATCCCAGGTGGGCCTTGAGAAAGGCTTGTCACATCAATGAGATCAAACTTTGTCGTCCGCCTGCTGCAAGATTCTGTCCCAGATGTCATCTACCTGGCGCAGAGTACGTTCGATCTCTCCGCTGTTTTCAATTACGTAATCGGATCGAGCCCTTTTGGAATCTATTGGAAACTGCATGGACAGGTTGCGTTCGGCCTCGGAGGGGGACAATTTGTCCCGTCCTATAAGTCTTTGGACCTGGACCTCCGGGGTGGCGTAAACCAGGATTACGATATCGAAATCTTTGTCAAATCCTCCCTCGAACAGCAGAGGAATGTCAAATACGATCACTGCTCGGGGATGAAGTTTTTTTTGTCTTTCCCACTCAGCCCCCATCGCTCCCATTATGTACGGATGAAGAATAGCGTTAATTTTTTCACGCAGGGCCGGTTCTCGAATTATTCCCCGGCGCAGCTCTCGTCTTCTGAGGCGCCCGTCCCGATTAAAGAACAGCGGGCCGATAAGATCCCGCAGGGCGGTATAAGAGGCAGTCCCAGGCTCTGCGGCTTGTCGCGAGTATTCGTCCGCATCCAGGATTATTGCGCTGAGTTCCCTGAATCTATTCGCCACGGTTGTTTTCCCCGTGGCAATGCCCCCCGTTAGTGCTATTCTCTTATGCATGAGGCATAATGCGCGTCAAGCGGGACCTTAGAAATCAATGTCCCCGAGCGGCCGGCAGAATGTGTACCAGTAGGGCTTCTGCACTAGCTCTCTATGCACCCGGTCTTCGGAGCGTGAAGATTTGGTCCACGGATAGGAAATGGCGGCGCCTCCAGCGCCGACCGCCATTGCGGCGAGTCCCATCGGTCTCAGAATCAATGCGTCGAAAATAATAAATTCTCCTGCGGGTTCAGCGGTAAAGCGTCCTGTCCGGGTTGGGTCGGGCGGCAGAGGTTCCTGGGCCAGCACGGGTAATGCCGTCATGGAAAGCAGGGTTATGGTCAGGATCAGGATAATTCTTTTCATGCCGGTCTCCTTCGGGTAAAATTATGGTTATTAATTTACGATTTTTCGCACTGCACATCCGTGCCCTTTAAAAGCCGCAGACAAATCAGCGAGAGTTCCGATCAAATCACGTTGTGCGAAAGCACACTTCGTGCCATATGTCAAATCAACACCCCGGCGCCTCACTGTCGGTCAGGTTAACAAAACAGGCGCGCTACGCAGCTCTCATATTATGACTGATGAGATCGGAAAGCAAGTACACTTGCAGGGTTGCCAATATAAGCTTAGAGTTGTACAGGGCGGAGGTTGGAAGTCGGAAGCAGGGGATTTGAAGCTTGTCAGGCTTCTGATATCCTTTCTTCTTCAGGGGGAACGAATGCCGGCGGATATTGTTGAACTCAGGGAAAGAAGGCTCAGGAAGTTAAAGCCTGCTCAGCTTGCGCGGGAACTGATGGGACTTCCCGCAAAGAAACGGTTGAAGCTGATTGTTGAAAGACCCGATGCTCAATCGGTGGTTGCCGCACTGGATGTAAACGACTTTTTCTACACCGTGCAGGAAATCGGCGCCGACGATTCTTTGTCGCTTCTTGCCCTGGCTAGCCTCGAACAAATGAATCATCTCTTCGATATCGAGTGGTGGCGCAAGGATACCGTGGAAGCCGCAAATGCCCTGACCTGGCTCGAGCGGCTCCGGAGAGCCGGCGGGTCCAAACTGCTCGAATGGCTCTCGAGTGCGGATTACGAGCTGCTGGTATCTCTTTTTAAACGATGGATCACAGTCGATATTGCTCCTGAGGATATAGATCTTGTCGAGGCGGCCGAAGCACTGCCGCCGAGGACTCTTGATGACCAGCATTTTTGGGAATCGAGATATCCACAGTACGATGACCTGATAACCCATCTGCTCACCACGATTTTCGAAACAAACTACGGTTTTTTCAGGGAGCTGATGAACAGCGTCATTTATACGTCCACCCCGGAAGTGGATGAAAGCGCCTACCATTTTCATCGCGCGAGGCTGGAGGATCATGCCATTCCCGATTTTTACGATGCGCTGGAAATCTACAGGTCAATTGGGCCTTATGAATTCGCACTGAAAAAGGTATCGCGAAAAGCAGATCAGGATCAGCCCATTCCTTCTTTTGCTCTGGCCCTTCTTTCCAAGGGCGACCTGTTTGCCAGGGTCATAAGCATGATTGAAGATCCGGGTCTGCTTGAAACCCTCCAGTTCGAGATGGCCGCCCTTGCAAACAAGGTGATCGTAGCCGATCAGCTTTCTCCGGATAATGCCGAAGCCCTCCGGATGGCGGTTGAAAAGGCGCTGGCCTACGTCAATCTGGGGCTCGAGTCGCGGTCCGGAGCCAATATCGAAAAGGCAGCGGAAATCCTTTGCGACAACTTCCTGGAGCATCTTTTCAGACACGCACAGGCCGAAGTCGCCAAGATCAGGGGACGCCTTCAGTCGATAGCTCAGAGTGGCTGGCTGAGCCAATGCCCCGCAGGCATAAAGTGTATCGACGGGGAGTGGTTCGATGCTGCGGAGGAGCTTTTAGCAAGGACCCCCAGGATACTGAAAAGCAGACCTGGCGCGGGCGTTTCGGGCATCTTGCCTGCATACGATTTCTTCAGGACCCCTCAGGATCTCGCCAGAGGCAGTCATATAGTGGACGTGATCACCTGCGCCGGGGACCTCTATCAGTTGCTGAGCGCTCACACAAGGGCGCCGGGGCAAAGACTGTGGACTGATGGGCAGGTGCAGACCCCGGAGGATATCACCCTGGGTGTGATGGTGCTGACGGCGGCGGCGAACTACTTGATTTCCAGGAAATGGAGGGCCGAGCCTCTTTCCCGTGCGGCCTGGCCGGAAGTATTCCCTCTTCTTCAGCCTCACGCCATCGACAGGGCGGTCATGGAGTGGGTTCACCGGTCTGTGCCCGACAGGGAAAGAAAATCTCTTGCGCAGGCTTACCTCACTCCCATTTTGCGGGACTATGATTTTGAAATGCGCCCGTTCTCAGGGCAAAACCCGCCTGAGATGCATCTGGTGAAATTCTTCATGTTCAGTGAATGAACAAATCGTCGCCCCTTCGAGATTTTCGCTCCTGAACCCGGTCGCCTTCACCCAGGTCAATTTCCCAGGGCGACTGCCTTCGCTCGGAGGGAAAAGCACTCTTATATAGTTGTTTGAAAGCCCATCCCACAAACCGGGTTGAATCTCGGTTTCGATGAGGACCTCCAGGCGTCGCCCGATGAATTTCTCACGGAAAGCGCGCTTTTTTCGCCTGCTAAGGGCCTGCAGAACGGCAGCGCGCCGCTTTAGCTCCTTTCCTTGTATGCGGCCGGGATACCTGGCGGCGGGAGCGCCTGGACGTGGCGAAAACGGAAATACATGAAGGTAGCTCAAAGGCAGGCCCTCAATAAACTTGAGCGTGTTTTCAAACTGTTTTTCGCTCTCCCCCGGAAATCCCGTCAGCACATCGGTCCCAATCGCCGCATCGGGGAATTCGGCATGGATTTGGTCGACAAGTTCGGCGTAATATTGAGGATTATACGGACGGCGCATTCGGGCCAGGATTTCAGGATCTCCACTTTGCAGGGGAATATGAAAGTGGCGGCAAATCCAGGGAGCTGACGAAATCATGCTGAGCAGTCCGGAATCGAATTCCTCAGGCTCCAGCGAACTAAGACGAAGGCGCGCCGGATGGTGGTTCGTGTTCGTCTTTTCGAGCAACTGCGACAAGCTGAGTTCCGGTTCGAGGTCTTTGCCCCACTTTCCCAGATGTATGCCGGTAAGCACGATTTCCTGGTATCCCGCACCGATCAGTTCCTCCAGTTGGGCCTGGACCAGGCCGGCGGGAAGGCTGCGGCTCCTCCCGCGAACTTGCGGCACCACACAGTAAGAGCAAAAGGAATCGCACCCGTCCTGAATCTTCAGCATAGCCCTCGTTCGGCCGGTATGCATACGCGATATCGGAAGAATTTCAAATTCGGAGCAGGAACGGGGCGCCCGATCGAGCGCAAGGCATGGCTGTTCAAAGCTGCCGGGCCGGTTCAACCACTCCACGATGTCGAATTTCAAGGGATTTCCCAGAATGTGCGTCGCCAGCCTCTCGTCCGCTATGCGATCGCCCTCCAGTTGAGCATAGCATCCCGCTGCCACGACCATGGCGTCCGGATTGGCGCGCCGCGCCCTTCTGAGCAACTGCCGTGTCTGCGACCCCGCTTTGGCTGTCACCGCACAACTGTGGATGATATAAATGTCCGCGCGCTCTCCAAAAGGCACGGTCCTGTAACCAGCCTGCTTCAAGACTTCAAGAAAATATGAGGTTTCATACTGGTTTACCTTGCAGCCCAGTGTTTCGATGGCGATGGTTAGACCGCAATTCCTGTTTTGCATTGGATCTCTTTGTCTTAGTCCTTGTAAAAAGCCATGCTCGCGAAGGTCACAAACGAGCCTTGCTCATCCACAATCGCATGTGATTGGTGCAGGGTGCTTCCATGGACGCGCCCTTCGAGAGCCTTCGCCATCGTATAAAGAGGCGCGACCCCGCATATCTTTCTGCTGTTTGCGTCCCGGTTGATCTCATTGATGAAATCGTCCGCGCGGCATTGCTCGAGCAGTTTCAAAAGAGCAGCGTCAGATGAAAGATTGTTTTCGATCGTCGCCTTATGCGGCTTGCGCCGGTCGCCATAGCGGGGGCCGACGTGAGCCAGATCGACGCTTGCAATAAGCCCGACCGAATACTTCTCTCCGAAAACAAGCTCCGCAAGATTTCGGGCGAAATCATCGACGAGATCTTTGCACGATCCCCATTCCTCGTGTCCAAAGGAGCACAAAATCGGAACTATGCGCGCTTGTGGTTGCAGGTAAGAAAGAAATACTGCCTGAAATTCTATCGTATGCTCCGTCCGATGATTATATTCACTCGCGCGGATGTCAAAGGGCGTGCGGCGCAGCAGCTCATCGCAGATCTCGGTATCGCATGAAACATCACCGAGTGGCGTTTCGAAATCCTTTATAGTCAGTGCGAAGCAGTTTTCTACAAAATCGTGTCCCGTTCCCAACACTATCCAGGTTTCGGGCGCCAGCGCTTCGGCAGCCGACTTGTAGGCGTGGGCGAAACAGGGTCCACCCGCGTTGAGATCGATATGCGGCGCCACAAGGCCAACGATCTTCCCGGCGTGTGCGCCTGCGGCATCTGGAAAACACGGGCCGCCGTTTTCGGGACTGAAATAGGAATAGAGTCTTTCTCGCAGCTCTTCGGGGTTTGTCGGGTAGCTTACCCCGGCGTGGCGCATCTTTCGCACAGGGCTGCCGAGAAATTCGGAGATCTCTTTTGCCGCAAAGCTTCGGAAGCGGTCATTATCCAGGAAGAGGTGTTCATCGAGAGTTTTCACCAGATTTTGCAAATCCTCCAGATAGAGCAACTGGCCCGTGTGCCTCATGAAATCAGCCTGCAAATCCCTGAGAGAATTGCTGCCGTTCATGTTGGCTAAAATTGAGACAACGGGGGGAGGAAAGGCCAGGCTTTCCGGCGCATAGCCGATCCGGTCTCGAAGCAAGAACATTCTTTGCCCGGAATGTTCGATTGGATGCGCTTCGAGTCCGTTACGAAGTTTGGGATATTCATCTTGTGTCATGCTTGAAAATTCCTGAGGGCCGTGTTTTAACTCTTTGTTCTCTTTCCCCGGTTACGGAGGGGAATTCATTGACTGAAAAAGGATAATCATGTTAATTCTCAAAAATTGTACAGAGTTTTCTTACTGTTTTTTTCGGCCCGCTTCAATAGGAGGGTTAATCTTTTAAATGATTGCTATGCGTTTGCTCTTTTGTCTCCTGTTTGTCATTTCAGGATGCACTCAATCGCTAACGCGGCCAAGTCCGCTCGGCTCCGCCCCACCGATTGCTCCAGGCGCGCAGGCCCAGGTCTATTATGAGTACATGGCCGCACAGAGATATGTTAACGAAAAGCAGTTCGACAAGGCGATAGAAGCCTACGAGAAGGCTTTGCAGGTTGATCCTCAGTCGCCCATACTACTGACTGAACTTGCCCTGATCTACCTGCGTCAGGGCAACATAGATTCCGCGCTCAAACTTGCCGAACAGTCCATCCAGTCTGCCCCTGATTACGCGCCTTCATATTTGCTGCTGGGTCAGCTCTACGCGAGCAAAGGGCAGATCGGGCCGGCTATTGAGGCATACAGGCGGGTCATCGAGATCAACCCCTCGGAGGAGGATGCCTATCTGCTGCTGGGCGCCCTGTATGCCCAGGAAAAACGTGTCGATGAGGCCATTGAGATCTTCGATCAGCTCAAAGAGGTGGTTCCCGACAACCCCATCTCCCTCTATTACAAGGCGCGGATATTCCTGGATATGAAATACTACGGACAGGCGGAGCAGATCTTCAAGGAACTTCTAGCCGCAGAGCCTCGTTTTGAGAACGGGCTGCTCGACCTGGCCTATATTTTCGAAGTAACCGAGCGTCCGCGTGATGCCGAAAAGACCTATCTCAGGATTCTTGCAGCTAATCCTGCAAGCGTACAAGCCCGGACCAGACTCGGTAACCTTTACATGCGGGAGGGCAGGGCCGACGACGCAATTCGGCAGTTTAACCAGTTGCTCAAGATCAACCGCAAAGACCTGGAGAGCCAGCTTAAAATCGGCATCATCCACCTCCAGCAAAAAAACTACGAAGACGCCATAAGCCAGTTTACGGGCCTGCTAAAGGAAGACCCCCGATACGATCAAGCCCTCTATTATCTGGCGACCACATACGAAGAAAAGCTTGATTATGAACAGGCAATACGGAACTTTCGCCTGATTTCCCAGGCAAGCCCCATGTGGAATGCAGCCCAGTCACGCCTGGCCATGGTTTTCGCGAAGCTCAAAGATATTGCCAGCGGCGCTAAGGTTCTCAACGATGCGATCGCCAAGAGCCCCGATGTGAGCGACCTCTATCTGTATCTGGCAATCATATACGAAGAGGCCGACCAGTACGAAGAGTCCATGAAAGCCCTGGATCGCGGCCTGGAAAAGCTGCCCAGCGATACGGAATTGCTTTTCCGCAAAGGCGTCCTTCTGGATAAAATGGGCAAGAAGGAAGACGCTGTCGAGATAATGCGCAAAATTCTGGCAATCGATCCGAAGAACTCCAATGCTCTTAACTACATCGGCTACTGCTATGCTGAGATGGGAACAAACCTTGTCACCGCCAGGGAAATGATAATTCAAGCCCTCGATATTTCGCCTGATGATGGCTATATCATGGACAGCCTCGGCTGGGTCTATTTCAAGATGGGTAAGCACAAGAAGGCCCTGGACACGCTGCTCGAGGCGATAAAGCGGGTGCCGGATGATCCTGTCATCCTAGAGCATCTGGGAGACGTCTACCTGGAGCTTGGCAGGAAGGCGAAGGCCAGCGAAGCCTACCAGAAAGCGATTCAGTACAATCACTCGGAACCCGGAAAAATTAAGGCAAAGCTCGACGCCATAAAATTGCCGTAAGCTCTCAGTTTGAGCACACTTCGCAGAGCGTTGAGATTTTGTCCTGTATCGGCTTAACAGTAACAAACATCCGGGTTCACGACAGCCATCGCTTCCAATCTGAGTTCAATTCTATGGAAACTTATCCTAGACCTTCACCGGTGCGGCAAGCCTCCGGATTCAGCTCTGCAGAGTCGTGTCTATGGGGATTGGCAGGGCGGCTTTTCGTCAATGCGCACCCATCTTTCGTGCTCCTTTGCCTTCTATTCCTTCTGGTGATTTCATCGGGTTGCGCTCGCACGCTGGAAAAACTTCCCGCCATATCGGGAAAACCTGCCGCTCCATCTTTCGATATCGCTAAACTGAAAGAAAGATCGGATTTCTGGCGCGATTACCAATGCAAATTCCGGCTCAGGGTTGACAGCAAAACCTCGAAATTCAGCTCGCGCGCGCTTGTTTTCGTAAAAGGGCGAAATTTTGTCAGGTTCGAAACGTTCACTCCACTCGGCCAGACGGCCGCCCTTTATATTTTCAACGAAACAGGGCCGGCTCTTCTGATTCCTTCTGAAAAAGTGATCTTCACCGCGCAGCGTCCAGAAACCCTTATTCGCGAGTTCCTGGGGGTCAGCCTGCCGGCCGATCTCTTTCGCTACGCACTTACCGCTTCAGTCCCTATCGAACAATTGGAACACATCGAAATCCGCTCCGAGGCCGGTGGGTGGCGCCTGATTTCAAACAGCGAGGGGAATTATTTTGAATGGCGCATCGCTGCCGGCTCTCTCGCTCTTGAAAACATATTCGTTCGCAGCGCCGAGTTCGAGGGCCGCGTTTCCTATGATCCACCCGTTGGGCTAACAAAAGAAGCCGCGCCCGGCAAAATTCGAATTTCCTCAAGTGAATGGGATATGGAAATTGTTCTGGAAGAGCTAAAGTCCGCTCCACAATTCCAGCCTTCGGTATTTTACATGCCCAACCTGCCCGATGCGCCAAAGGTGGACCTGGACAAGATAAAATGAGCACAGCGGCATATCCGGGAAAGTGCTTCGCTGTGGATATAATGCTGGGCAAGCTGGCAAAATGGCTCCGGGTGCTTGGATTTGACGCTCCTTCGATGCCGCTTGATGACCGTGTCCGGATTGACGCCCTGCTTTGCGAAGGGATCATTCCAGTTACCCGCAGAGAGATTTTCCGGGATATTGAGGGCGTCCTCTTCATTCGCAACGATCACCAGCTCGATCAGTTAAAAGAATTGATATCCTCGCTGAGCATCGGTATTGACGAGTTGCGGCCGTTTTCAAGATGCAGTCTCTGCAATGCCGGGTTGTTTCAGATACCGAGGGAGGCGGCCTTTGGGGCTGTTCCGGATTATGTTCTCGAGACAGCTTCGGATTTCCGCATGTGTCCGGAATGCTCAAGAGTGTACTGGCCTGGAAGCCACAGGCAAAAAATGTTTGACGAGCTGGAGTCCGTAACAGGTTGGGACCTGCGCGAAGGGGGGTAAAATGGAGGCGAGTGACATCGTGGAGAAAGTATCCCGCCTAATTCTGACATGGGTAATGCTCGCCTGGGCATGGGTGCTGAAACTTGTGAAAATCATGATTCAAAAATTCAGGCTGCGCAAAGCCCAAAGAAACCTCCATCAGAGAAGATCGCGACTTGGCGCCGAATTCTATTCGCTCCACAGGCAAGGCGAAACGGAATTTCTCAAATCGCTCGTTGTCCTCCAGCAACTGAAAATCGTCGAAGAAGCCGAATCGCGTGTATTCGCCGTCCACGACCGCATCAAGGCCATTGAGAAGGAATACCGCAGCAAAAAAGAAGCTATTACGGAAGGTTCGGCCAAAAGAAGGGTTATTTTATGACCTGTGCGCAGTCAGACAGGTCTCCCTGTATTTTATCCAGCGCATGAGGCAGGGCCGGGAGGATCGTTTCCAGGTTTTCGATAGCGCCTTTCGGGCTTCCCGGAAGATTGACGATGAGAGTTTTGCCGCGGATGCCTGCTATCGCCCTGGAGATCATCGCATGAGGGGTCTTTCGCAGGCTGGCGGCCCGCATGGCCTCGGCGAATCCGGGAACCGCCTTTTCGATAACCGAAAAAGTAGCCTCGGGAGTAACGTCGCGCGGCGCAACCCCGGTGCCGCCGGTTGTAATAATAAGGGCCGCTTTTTCGACGTCCGATAGATCGGTAAGCACCTTTCGGATCTCTTCGTATTCGTCTGGAACAACGGTCTTAAAACATACGTCAAATCCCTCGGCGGCAAGCCTGTCCACCAGGAGTCGCCCGGATCGGTCCTCACGCTCCCCCCGCGCTCCCCGGTCGCTGATAGTCACAATTGCAGTTTTTCTGGAAAACATAACCTTCTTTCCAAACCAGCGGTCAAGTTTTTTTGCTCAAAAGCCGTTTTGCGTTTGCGCGGATCGCGGATGCAACGGACCTGTTCGCAGCTATTCGCTTCCAGTCTTGATGGCCTAGGGTTTCTATCAGTTTGTTGGCTATCCGAATCGGGCATTTCGGATTGTTGACGAGCGCCGCCCTAACCTGACGGAGCCGCATCCATTCCCTGCTGACGGCAATCCTTCGCAACACTTCCTCGTCTGTAGACATGGATGAGACGATAAGTGTAACCTCGAATTCGCTTAGCTTTGGGTTGTTCATAACGGCGAGTTGAACTATCCTGTTGCTGTCCCGGGCAAGCATCATTCTTGCCTCTTTGTTTCCCGTGAGCGCCAGGCGTATTTTCCCGGCGACCTTCATCCTCTGGACTTGCTGAGGAAAGTTCGTAACGCCGCCCTCTTGCGCGCCGGCCGGATTCTCATCCCTGTGGCGCCTGGCCTCTACCAGGAGGTCATCCCATGGGCGTTCGATCGTGACAGGCTCATCTCCCTCAGGAAGGATGGACTCAAATATTCCTGTTTCCGCCAGCGCCATTTCGCTGAATGCGCTTTCACCTCTGTTTGCCCCGTATTCCGCATGGCGGATTCCTCTTTCATTTAAAAATAGCGCGCCACCACACCCTTCCGATTTTACCCTCAAAACCCTGTCCGCCTTTGAGAGACAGGCAAGCGCAACGAGTTCCAAAAGGTCCATTCCCTGGATTTGGCCGGAAAAACTGTTTTCGGCGACCGTTGAATCCGGGTCCGCTTCGAGGCGGTTGACGATCGATTCGATCAGGAGTTGTTCCCATGTCTTTTTAATGCTTTGCGGGATTTCGCCATCTTCAGGCTTGAACTCAAAATGCCCGCCCGGCCAGGAGACAATCCGGCGCAAAGCTTCCTCACCGCAAATGGGGCCGGTTTCGCTATGAGCGATCTGCCCGGATCTGATGTTGATCAGACCGTAGCCCATTGCCGAATGAATTTCAAGGTCGGCGCTCTTCTCCCCAACGGAGGCGACCTGAATAAGGTCGATCAACCGGACGCGATCAAGTATCCCTGAGAATCCTTTGATTTGATTTCCGGATGTCATGAAAGCTCCTCTCGGGAACTGCTATCGAGTCGAAGGTGGCTGATTTTATCAGTTATTTGATGGTTTGATTAGATTATTTGTATGATGATTTCGCGCGAAATTGGATGCTATCAAACGGATTTCATCCGGCCCGCGAAGCTGGGCATGTTGAGCAAAGGATTGTCAAAGGAAGGCGGCAAACAGGTTTGAGCAGGAAGCAGGAAGCGAAGTAACCATGCCCACTTCTCGCTCCCAGCTTCGTGCTTCGTAGGAGCGGGCTTTATGCCCGCCCCCGAGAAAGCTTATTTTTCCTCTTTTTCCTTTTTTCCCTTTTTGGCAAGCTCGATTATTTTCTCCTGAAGCGGTCCCGGGACTTCTTCATAGTGGGAGAATCTCATGGTGAACATACCTCGGCCCGCTGTCATCGAGCGCAGATCGGGCGCGTATTTGAGCACCTCGGCAAGGGGCGTATGGGCCTTTACGCTCTGCTTGTTTCCCTTGCTTGCCATCCCGAGCACCCGGCCCCGCCTCGAATTGAGGTCGCCGATGATATCGCCCATCGCATCGTCGGGAACTGTGATTTCCAGTTCCATAATGGGTTCGAGCAGGGTGGGTTTGGCGTCCGCCATGGCCTTTTTGAAAGCCATCGACCCGGCAATCTTGAAGGCCATTTCCGATGAATCCACCGTATGGTATGAGCCGTCAACCAGGTCAACCTTGAAGTCCACGACCGGATATCCGGCGAGAGTGCCTTCGTGGAGGGCTTCAGCGATTCCCTTTTCCACCGCTGGAATGTACTGCCTCGGGATCACCCCGCCGACGATCTTGTCAAAGAACTGGAACCCCTCGCCTTTTGGCAGCGGTTCCATTTCGATCGTGCAGTCGCCGTACTGGCCGCGCCCGCCGGATTGCTTCTTGTATCTGTGCTGGACGCGGACCTTGTTTTTGATCGTCTCTTTGTATGCAACCTTAGGCAGCTTGAGGTTCACTTCAACTCCGAACTTGCGTCTAAGCTTGTCAACGACGGCCTCTATATGGATTTCGCCCATTCCTGAAAGGATCATCTCGCGGGTTTCGTCGTTCCTGTCGAGCTTTAGCGTCAGATCTTCTTCCATGAGGCGGGAAAGCGAGGAGAAAATCTTTTCCTCGTCCCCTTTGCTCTTGGGTTCGACCGCCAGCGAGTAGATGGCGGGAGGAAGCTCTACGGATGGAAAGACGATCGGGTCGCGTTCTGAGCAGAGTGTATCCTGTGTCACGGTCTCTTTGAGTTTTGCGACTGCAACGATGTCTCCTGGCCCGGCCGTCTGAATCGGTTCCTGGTTTTTCCCCTTGAGCCTGAGAAGCTGGCCGAAGCGCTCCTTGACGCCTTTGTTGGCGTTGAGAACCGTCGAATCCGGTGAAAGAGTCCCGGAAAATATGCGCAAAATGGAAAGCCTGCCGGCATACGGGTCGCTCACAGTCTTGATTACAAGCGAGCTAAACGGGGCGCCGGTATCCGGATCTCTTGTCAACTCCGCATCTCCCTTCACCGAGCGGCCTTTGATCGGGCCTGAATCCAGTGGAGAGGGCAGGCACTCAGCGATCAGCTCAAGCAAAGGCTGAACGCCAATATTGGCCGTTCCGGAGCCGCAGGTGATCGGAATGAGGTTGCCGCCTATCACGGAAGCCCGCAGGGCGCCTTTTATCTCTTCCGAAGAAAGCTCGCCGGTGTCGAGGTATTTTTCCAGAAGTTCATCACTTGATTCGGCCACATGCTCGACAATGGCTTCCCTGTATTGGTCGGCCAGTTCGGCCAACTCGGCCGGCATTTCTTTTGTGTCGAATTTCCCGCTGTCGCCATGTCCGTATACATATGCTTTGCCGCTAAGGATATCGACAACCCCTTTGAAGCTCTCAGCCGCGCCGATCGGAATCTGAAGTGGGACACAGGCTTTGCCGAAATTGTTTTGAATGTCCTGAACCGTTTTGGCGAAATCGGCCCGCTCGCGGTCCATCTTGCTGATGAAGATCATCCTTGGCCGGCCGAATTCACCGGCAAATTCCCACACTTTCTCGGTCTGAACACGTACGCCGTCAACTGCGTCGGCAAGCACTACAACGGAGTCGCCGCCCTGCATCGAAGTCTTCGTATCTGCAATGAAGTTGAAGTCGCCCGGCGTATCAATCAGTGTGAATGGTTGCTTTTTCCAGGTGAAAGAATAAATCGAGCTGCTGATGGTAGTCTTGCGTTTGACCTCTTCGGGCTCAAAGTCCAGAATAGAACTGTTCTCGTCCACTTTGCCCAGCCGGGTCGTGGCGCCCGCATCTAAAAGCATGGCTTCAGCCAGGGAGGTCTTGCCGGCTCCACCGTGAGAGATTATTGCAAAAGTACGAACATTTGCGACGTCCTCTTTCATGTTGCATCCTTTCTGCTTAAATTGAACCCGGGGAACGGACGGTTTTCCCAGGGATTAACCGCATCGCTGAATCACTTGGGGCGTCTGTAAAATAAATCGTAACAGGATCCCTTCCGGGGTGAAAACGGGAGAGCCGTAAGAACAGAGTCTAAAATGTTTCTAATTATTTCAATTGTACTGCAAAGTCAATACGCTGAGGGGAACAATCAGTAAGACGGTTCTCGAATCCTCTATGATTTTTTCGCAGTCTGTGCTAACTGAGCCCTTACTTGAGCGATTCTTTGCAGGGATAAGCTCATCGGGATTCAGTAATTGAGAGATTAATCCCTCAAGCGCCCAAATTGCTCAATCCTCCTTAATTTTAAAAGGAAAATCCCGGATGGACTGCATCACCTGGGACCGCGCCCAGACGCTTTTCCTCCAATACCTGCGCCACGAGCGAAATCTTAGCGAAGAGACGCTCAGGGCTTACGGAAGCGATCTGCGCCAGTTCGCCGGATATGCCGCCACCATTGTCGGGTCCTCTGCTGTGGAATTGTCGTTGATTGGCCCGGAAATCATCCGGGGATACCTGGCCTCAGTTTACAAGTCTCTTGAAAAAACAAGCCGCGCCCGTAAACTGTCCGCCTTGCGCTCGTTCTACAGTTATCTGAACAGCGCCGGCATCTTCACTGAGAATCCTGCCGATTTGGTTGCCCATCCCAGGATAAAGCAAAAAATGCCTTCCTTCCTCCAGGTCGATGCCGTCTTTCACTTTCTTGATACTCTGTCTCGCGCCGCGCGCCGGCAAGGCAGCTCCTGGAGAAAGGCCCGCAACTGGGCCATGTTCGAATTGCTCTACTCGGCGGGTATCCGTGTGAGCGAACTGATAAAGCTGAATCTTGACGGAGTGGCTTTTGCCGACGCCCTTGTCCGCGTGAGCGGCAAAGGCCGCAAGGAGCGTATAATCCCGGTCGGAACCAAAGCGCTTGACGCCCTGCAGTATTACCTTGCCGCCCTGAAGGTTCAGTTCCCCACGGCGAGGGCGTCTTCGCAGGCCCTTTTGCTCAATTCGAGGGGTGGGAGACTAACGGCGCGATCCGTCGACAGAATACTCAAGGCTGAGCTGATTGCATGCGGGTTGTGGCAACCCTTGAGTCCGCATGGGCTAAGACACACTTTCGCCACTCATCTTTTGAATGCGGGTGCCGACCTTAGGGCCATTCAGGAGATGCTCGGGCACGAAAGTCTGTCGACGACCCAGAGATATACCCATGTAAATATGGACCAGCTTATGAAGGTCTACGACGCATCACATCCGAGGAGCAGAAAAAAATAAGGCTTGGCGATGTGATTATATTAAGTGTAACGGAGAAAAGATAAAGCCTATGCCTAATCCTATCGTGCGTGGCACAACTGTAATCGTCATACGGAAGGGCGACCAGGTCGTAATGGCTGGAGACGGACAGGTCACGATGGGTGACACCATCGTAAAGCATCAGGCCAGGAAGATCCGCAGGCTTTACCGTGACAAGATCCTTACCGGTTTTGCGGGATCGACCGCCGATGCGTTTACGCTGTTCGAGAGGCTGGAGGCCAAGCTCGAGCAGTACAACGGCAATCTTAAGCGCGCCTCGGTTGAACTTGCGAAGGATTGGCGAATGGACCGGGCGTTGCGCAGGCTGGAAGCGCTGCTTCTTGCGGCCGATGCGAAGGATTCTTTCATCCTGAGCGGAACCGGAGATGTTATCGAACCGGACGACGGGTTTGCGGCGGTTGGCTCCGGAGCGCCCTATGCGCTTGCGGCCGCCCGTGCCCTGGACCGACATACGGACCTCTCGGCGCGTCAAATCGCCGAGGAGGCCATGAATATCGCCGCGTCGATCTGCGTCTATACGAACAGGGAATTTATGATCGAGGAGTTGTGATTGATGCAACAAACCCTTACGCCGGCTGAAATCGTGGGCGAGCTGGACAAATATATAATCGGGCAGAAGGACGCCAAGCGCATGGTCGCCATAGCTCTGCGCAACAGGTGGAGAAGGCAGCAGGTGCCGGAGAATCTGCGCGATGAAATAGCGCCGAAAAATATTATAATGATCGGACCTACAGGCGTGGGTAAAACCGAGATCGCGCGGCGTCTCGCCCGTTTAGCCCAGTCACCCTTCCTCAAGATTGAAGCCAGCAAGTTTACCGAGGTCGGCTACGTTGGCCGCGACGTGGAATCCATGGTCCGCGACCTGACCGAACTGGCGGTCAGCATGGTCCGCAACGAAGAGATGGAAGAGGTGAAAATAAGGGCTGAAGAAATTGCGGAGGAAAAACTGCTCGACATTTTGCTGCCTCCCAAGAAAACGTCCCCGGAGGTGCGCGAGCACCCTTTCCCTGACGAGGCCGATGCGTTGGTCGTCGCAAAGGAGGAGGCCGAACAGGCCGATTCGACCAGGGAGAAGCTCAGGAAACTGCTCCGCAAAGGGGCGCTCGACGACCGCTACGTAGAGTTGGACGTGCCGGACCGCAACTTTCCCATGGTCGAAATCTTTGCAGGCGCCGGCATGGAGGAAATGGACTTCAACCTCAGGGAAATGCTTGGGGGCATGCTTCCCAGACGCACCAAGCGAAGGAAGGTCAAGATACCCGAAGCGCGTGAAATCCTGATCACCGAGGAATCCCAGCGCCTGATCGACATGGACCGCGTGATAAAGTCGGCAATCGAGCGTGTCGAACACTCAGGGATCATCTTTTTGGACGAAATCGACAAGATTGCCGGAAGGGAAGGTGGAGGCAGAGGCCCGGACGTATCGCGCGAAGGCGTTCAACGCGACCTGCTGCCAATAGTCGAAGGCTCAACCGTCACCACCAAGTACGGGATGGTGAAGACCGACCACATACTCTTCATCGCCTCGGGCGCCTTTCACATCGCAAAACCCTCCGATCTTATTCCGGAACTTCAGGGGCGCTTCCCCATCCGGGTGGAGCTTACTTCGCTTTCCAAAGATGATTTCGTGCGCATCCTGAAGGAGCCTGAAAACGCTCTGATAGCCCAGTACAAGGCCTTGCTCGAAACCGAAGAGGTCGAGCTCATCTTCGATCCGGAGGCGATCGACGAACTGGCGGAAATCGCATACCAGGTAAATTCGCGAACCGAGAACATCGGCGCCAGGAGGCTGCACACCGTCATGGAAAAGCTGCTCTCGGACGTCTCCTTCAACGCCCCGGACCTCAAGGGACAAACCGTCCACATAAACCGCGATTACGTGCGCAATGTCCTGAGTGAAATCATAAAGGATGAGGATTTGAGCAGGTATATACTGTGAGGGATTGAGGATTTAGGGATTGAGGGATTGAGGGATTAATTCGTCACACCCCCCTGGCCTCGGGTCCCCAGATGATCTTGTGAAGCTGGAGGTTCAGCCGAACGGCAAGGTGGTCTTCGAGAATCCATTCGGCGAGAGACCGGGGATCAAGTGAGCCGAATACCGGAGAAAAGTTGATCTTGCACCGGGCAGCCGGCGGCGTTGACAGAAGGTCCCTTGCGAATTCGTAATCTTCGCGGCTTGCGATGACGAATTTCAATTCGTCCCGCGCCCCCAGTTTCTCCAGGTTGCGCAAATCATTTTGCCCGGTCATCCCGCTGGACGGACACTTTATGTCCATGATCGTGACGCACCTCGGGTCCACCACGCCTATGTCGATGCTGCCATTTGTTTCGAGCAGGACCGTATGGCCTGCATCGAGCAATCCGGCGATAAGCGACGGGGTCTCTGCCTGGATGAGGGGTTCGCCTCCGGTCACTTCCACCAGATCGCAGCGCAGCCGCCGAACCCGCTCCATAATTTCCGGAATTTCCATGAACCGGCCCTGTCCGTACGCATAGGTTGTATCACAGTAAGCGCACCTTAAATTGCAGCCCATGAGCCTTATAAAAACGCACGGCTGTCCGGACCAGGATGACTCTCCCTGGATGCTGTGGAAGATTTCGCTTACCTCGAGGGCCATTTATTCTTCCCAGTAAAAAGCTCCGGCGCCGGGGGTTTCGCTCACCTTGACCCTGGAAATGTGAATTCCCCGGGTGTTGAGCTTGCGGGAGAATTCTTTGTAAAGGAATCGAGCAATGTTTTCAGATGTCGGATTTTGCTCCGTGAACAGGGGCAGACTGTTTAAATCGCAATGGTCGAGCCCAACCAGCACGTCTTTTACGGCCGCGTTGATGTCGCGAAAATCGATGCCTATTCCCAGTTCGTCCAGTTCGGCGCATCTGACGAATACTTCGACCATCCAGTTGTGCCCGTGGAGCCTCGCGCAGTCGCCGGGATATCCCCTCAGGCTGTGAGCCGCTGAAAAGTGGCTTTTTACGTAAACTTCAAAAACCTCCGCCATCGAATCTCCGATTCAATCACGTTCCCCTACTTTTCTAACAATATCCCATGGTCGATCTACAGCATTTTGTCCGTCGTCGCCCTTTCAACAATATCGTTGGTAACATATTTGTTGGCATAATAGAATCCCTGGGTCTGCATGCCAGTATTTTGAAGAACATTTTTGTCGGTTAAATCCAGACGTTCAAATTCTCTCATTATTCAGGGAGGTTATGGGCGTAGGAAACGAAACGCCTGTCCGCCGCGTTGCGGCATTCTCGTTTACCCTTATCTTTGAGCAGGCTGTTCCGGGCGTCGGATAAAGAAATTTAAGCAATTATTGATGTCGCTGTGTATAAACCGGGATGAGATGACTTGAATTTATCATTTGACCCAAAAGGTCCCTCGGTAAAGATCGCAATTGTGCTTGTTATTATCTCGGCGTTATATTCGAGCGCCTCGGCCCTTACCGCTGAGGAAATCACTACCATTGTCGCCTACGAAAAGGTCGCGCCATCCGTTGTGAACATCACGACCCAGGTGTGCGAGGCCGAGTTTTTCTTCTGTGCGACTCCCTCAATAAAAGGTTCCGGTTCGGGAGTCGTGTTCAGGGAGGACGGACTGATCATCACCAACGGCCACGTTGTCTCCGGAGCGCATGATATCCGGGTCGTCATCTCCGACGGCAGACGGCTCGAAGCCAAAGTCACCGCTTCCGACCAGATCGATGACCTGGCAATGATAAAAGTGGATGTTGGGGACAAGCCCCTTAAAGCAATCGCTCTCGGAGATTCGGATGCTCTTAGAGTCGGCCAAAGGGTCCTGGCCGTGGGGAATCCTTTCGGTTTGGGGCAGACCCTTAGCTCGGGCATTGTCAGCATGACCGGCCGGACCATCAGGGATCAGGGGACAGTCCTCAAGAACCTGATTCAGACGGATGCGCCAATAAATCCTGGCAATTCTGGAGGGGCGCTCATAAACTTGGATGGGGAACTGGTGGGGCTTTGCACAGCGATTCTCAGTCCCACCGGCTCGAGTATACGTATCGGATTCGCCCTGCCCGTGAAGCGCATCAAAGTCGTAGCCCCGGCGCTTATGCATCCCTGGCGCAAGGCTGTCGGCTGGGTTCTTGCGATATTGCTGGCGGCCTGGTTTCTCAGACGGATATACAGAAACCAGAGCCGGCAGTACTATATGGAGTAATCTGTTTTATTCACTGATCCATGGCAGCGATGGAGAAAGCATGCGTTCCACAAGAATACTCAGCCCGGCGCTTTTGGTGTTTTTCCTTGCTTATGCGTCCCTGGCGGTCGCTCTGACCGAGGAAGAAAAAAACAATATCGACCTCTACGAGCGTCTTGCGCCGGGAGTAGTGAACATAACCAGCACGGTTATGGAGCACGATTTCTTTTTGAACGTGATTCCCCGCAAGGGGACCGGGTCGGGCTCGATTATCGATCCCCGTGGATACATCCTGACAAACAATCATGTGATCGGGGACGGAAAGCTGGAAGTCACTCTTGCCGACGGCAAAAAATGCGCGGCCGGGCTTACGGGCTCCGATCCGGACACCGATCTGGCGGTTCTCAAGATAGAAGCCCCCGTAGAAAGTCTGACCGTAATCCCGATGGGTGATTCGACCGGCCTTAAAGTCGGTCAGAAAGCCATGGCCATCGGGAATCCCTTTGGGTTGGGCCAGACCCTTACGACGGGGGTGGTCAGTTCTGTGGGGCGGACGATGAGGGCGGACAACGGCACCCTGGTCGAGGACATCATCCAGACAGACGCCTCCATCAATCCTGGCAACTCCGGAGGACCGTTGATCGATTCCTCCGGCAAACTGATCGGCATCACCACGGCCATTTTCAGCCCGACCGGGGCAAGCGTCGGGATCGGCTTCGCCATTCCGGTCAACACGGCCAAGAGGATAGTGAATGATTTAATCGAGAAGGGGTATTACAGCTATCCATTTTTGGGCGCAACTCTGATGAACCTGTTTCCGGATATTGCCGAGGCGCTGAGACTCCCTGTCAAGGCGGGCGCAATGGTGATCGAAACCACCCCGGGCGGGCCTGCCGAAAAAGCGGGCGTAAGGGGCGGAAACCGTAAAGTGCAGATCGGGAACAACATTGTGGCAGTGGGTGGAGATGTGATCGTCAGTGTCAACGAAATCCAGGCGCCGGATGCGGATACCGCGATCCGTGAAATTCGAAAACTGCATCCGGGCGATAAGATCCCGGTGGGGATTGTCCGCTGGGATGGTTCATCTGAAACCGTAACCGTAACCCTGGGTGAGAAACCCCGTGGGGGCAGAGTGCGGCAGCCCTGAACCTCGCTTGGGTTAAACGCAAAAATAGAAGGTTGATCCTTCGTCGTGCATGTGGATTCACATTTCGACCTGATATTCACCCATGTAAACTTGAAGGTGGAGAGCCTCAAATATACAGGGTGGCAGAATGGAGAGAACAGGTATGAAGGGCATGGTAAGTTTGCTTACGCATCGAAGTCCGCGCCCGGTTACTGTGGCGATCATGGACGGCATCGGCTATCGCGAAGACACGCTGGGCAACGCGGTGGCGAACGCATGCACTCCCAATCTGGACTGGCTTCTCGCCAACTGCCCTTACCGGCTGCTCCGTGCGCATGGAAAGGCGGTCGGCCTTCCTTCCGATGATGACATGGGTAACTCCGAGGTTGGGCATAATGCTCTGGGCGCCGGCCGCGTCTACCACCAGGGAGCAAGACTGGTCAATGAAGCTATCCAATCAGGCAGGCTTTTCGAAGGGCGCGCCTGGCGGCGTCTTGGCCGGTACTGCTTTGAACACAAGGGGACGATGCATTTCATAGGCCTGCTCTCGGACGGAGATATTCACAGCCATATCAAGCACCTGGAGGCAATGCTCAATCACCTCGCCTTAAACGATAAACTGCCGAGGGCGCGCGTGCATATTCTGCTCGATGGACGGGATGTGAGCGAGACCTCCGCACTCGAATACGTCAACAGATTGGAGACCCTGCTGCAAAAGCTCCAGGAGCAGGCTCACGTCGACTACCGCATCGCAAGCGGCGGCGGACGGATGAAGATCACCATGGATCGCTACGAGGCCGATTGGGGCATGGTGGCGTTGGGATGGAAGACCCATGTCGCCGGGGAGGGAAGGAAGTTCCCTTCCGCTGAGGCTGCCATCAAGACTTACCGGCAAGAGAAACCAGGCATAATAGACCAGGACCTTCCGCCGTTTGTAATTGCGGACGAATCCGGGGTTGCAGCGGGTCCAATCCATGATGGGGACGCAGTTGCGCTCTTCAACTTTCGCGGAGACAGGGCCATAGAGATAAGCCGCGCTTTCGAAGACGAGCATTTTCCTTATTTCGAGCGGACGCCATGTCCCAAGGTGGCCTATGCCGGGATGATGGAATACGACACCGAACTGCACATTCCGCACAATTACCTGGTTGAACCGCCACACATCGACCACACCGTGGGCGAATGCCTCTCCATTCATCACAAGCGGCAAATGGCGATCAGTGAGACTCAGAAGTACGGGCATGTAACATATTTCTGGAATGGGAACAGGTCCGGAAAAATAGACGAAAGACTCGAAGACTATTTCGAGATTCCTTCGGACATGACGCCTTTCGAAGAGCGGCCCTGGATGAAAGCGGCGGAAATTACGGACAAAACGGTGGAGGCAATCCTTTCGGGACGCTACGATCTAATCAGGCTCAACTACCCCAACGGAGATATGGTCGGGCATACGGGGGTCTATCAGGCGGCCGAGATAGCGGTCGAAACGGTCGATCTGTGTCTGGGTAGGCTGATGGAAGCCGCCCGGAAGGCTGGGGGGGTCCTGATAGTCACGGCGGACCACGGCAACGCCGAGGAAATGTTCGAAATCGATGAAAAAAGCAAAACGCCAAAACTCTATCCGGACGGCAGGATCAAGGCAAAAACCGCTCATACGTTGAATCCAGTGTGGTTCATCGTCTACGATCCGACAGGAGACGATTGCATCGTGTTCGACCAGGAAATCAAAGAACCCGGCCTGACAAACGTGGCCGCTACTATCTTGCAACTGCTCGGCCTGAAGCCGCCCGAAATCTACGATCCGCCTTTGCTGCTGTTCAGGGAGGAAGGTTAGCGCCCTGTAACATTATGTATTTCGTATAATCCGTAGGGTGGCCAAAAGCGGAGCTCCGCCCACCTTGGTGGGCTGGTGCAAGGCGGAGATTATTTGTGGAAAGGACCTTTCTATAAGAAATGCCCAACTGGGATGCCGAGCTCTATTTGAAGTTTTCCCGCGAGCGGACCCAGCCCTCTGTGGATTTGACTGCGCGCATAGCAATTCCTGATCCCGGGCGCATAATCGACCTGGGCTGCGGGCCTGGAAACAGCACGGCCGTTCTTCGGCAGCGCTGGCCCAAAGCCGAGATCACGGGCCTGGACGGCTCATCGGACATGATCGCCGCTGCGTCCAGGTCTTACCCGCATCATGAATGGATCCTTGGAGATATTTCGGCTTGGAGCGCTCGAATTCCCTTCGACCTGGTTTTTTCGAACGCCGCCTTGCAGTGGACGCCGAGCCATGAGGTTCTTTTTCCTCACCTTTTCGCTCAGGTAGCCCCTGGCGGCGCCCTGGCTGTCCAGATGCCCGCGCACTTCGACTCAACCCTGCACCGGGAGATTCTCGAAACAGCCGGCAACCCTTCCTGGCGTCACCTCATGGGGCAGGCGCTGAACGCGCTCACCAAAAAACCCCCGTCCTTCTACTATAATCTGCTTCAGCCGCTGGCGGCGCGCCTGGAGATCTGGCGGACCGAGTACTATCACGTAGTTGACAGCCCTCAGTCCATTATTGAATGGTTTCGAGGGACCGGTCTGCGTCCGTTTCTGGCGGCGCTCGAAAATGAAGAGCAAAAGATGAGATTTGAAGAGTTGCTGCTGGAAAGATACACGCGGGCCTATCCTCCACAAAACGATGGCCGAATCCTGTTTCAGTTCCGCAGGCTCTTTATCATAGCCTATAGGGCATAAAACTGCAAAATCGGCGGCTTATGGATTCGGGAATTAGATCTCGTATGACAGACTTGTGAACAACACTAAACAATCATTCGGTGAAACGCTCTCGCGGACATCCCTTAGCTATGTTCTTCGCGTAGCGCGGAAGGCGACCGCTCGACGTGTCTATCGCCCGCTTTGGGCGTGCGCGGGATGCCTTCAATCCCTCGACTCGTTCTATTACCAGACATGCGGGATGAAACGTCGCCTCACCTGAGCCATGTAAGCGTCGTAGCCTTTGAGCCGTTCCCGAAGCAGGCGTTCCTCCAGCACCGCTCTTACGGCAATCATGCCCACGAATATCGGTTCGAAAAGCACCCCGCACCAGGAACCCAGCACAAGGGCCGTCCCCAGAAAGTAAAGGAAACTTCCAGCGTACATTGGATGGCGCACATGGCTATATGGCCCGGTCGTAACCACCGTTTGCCCTCGATCTTCCTGGATGCGTACGGACGCCGACAGGTAGGGGTTTTCACGGTAAGTAAGATAAAAGATAGAGAACGAGAGGAGCAGGACTATAACGCCCACTGCTTGAAGCCATACAGGCATCCGGGACCAGTGAAATCGAGCGGCGTCAAGCGGCATCAGGACCAGCCAGACAAGAAAAACGATGCACAAGGCTGCGATAAAAATCTTATCCCAGGCTTGATTGGGTTTGAAGCTCATGCGCTCTTCGAGCAAACCGGGGTCGTGCTTGAGCAGCCATAGAGTGATGGCGATGCTGAAGAGGGCGAAAAGCCCCAGGTAGACCCATCCGGCAGTCCAGGCGCATGTGCCGGCGGAAACGAACAAGGTCATGGCCGTGATCAGAAATGTGATTGCTTGCCATAAAAAGGCTTTTGCTCTTATATTCATATGGTGATTCTTTCCATTACCTGGTGTCGATCCAGAAACCCGGATGAGACACTTGCAGTTTCCGATTCGGAAAGGAGGCATTTTTCGTTCTGGCAAGGAAAGCGAGGGCTTGCGCGGAGGCGTACCTGGGTACGCTGCACAAGAAAGCCCGAAGATTGACACCGCCAGGGCGGAAAAGGACCTTTTCCAAACGGAAACTACTTACAATTTAAGCAGCAAAGTGTCACAGGGCTATGCGCCCGTCCCGGGCATGTCCCCGTATCCTGTTATGAGGGGGTTGGAATATCGAGTTTCCATTCAGGGGAGAAAGAAATGGGGAATGGAATTGTCTACTCGACCGGGCAGGGTAGGATGTGCCCCGTCTGCAGCAAACCGGTGGCGAAGTGCCTCTGTCATCAAAAGAAAGAAATTCCTCAAAGCGATGGCATAGTCAGACTTGGAAGAGAAACGAAGGGGCGCAAGGGGAAAGGCGTGACAGTAATTACCGGTGTTCCACTTGATAAAACGGGGCTCGAGGAACTCGGGAAACAGCTCAAAGCAAAGTGTGGCGCTGGAGGCGCCATAAGAGACGGTGTGATCGAAATTCAGGGCGATCACCGGGACCTGTTGATGGAAGAGTTGCAAAAACGTGGTTGGACTGTAAAGCGTGTTGGTGGTTAGCTGGACTCCATCCGGAAACTTTGGATAAGAGACTGGCGGTTTCCGATTCGGAAAAGAACCTTGTCCGGACGGAAACTGACTACTCAGGGGAAGACTATGATTAACGGACAACAACGTAGTGATATTCGACCTGGCATGCGGGTCGAAATTATCCTGAAAAAAGACCAGCGAACCGGTAAACGGACAGTTGGGACTGTGAAGGATATCCTCACCTCTTCCTCCTTCCACTCCCGCGGGATCAAGGTGCGGCTCGAAGACGGGCAGATCGGGCGGGTACAGGAGGTGCTTGCGGATGAACAGTAAGGAAAGTTCGACCGGTTTTCCCTCCCGGGTTGTACACTATCGAAAGTATCTTCTCATAGGCTTTCGGCCTTCATATTCCATTCATCGCAAGACTCATTATAGCAGAGTGCACGAGGAACCCGCATCGCTCGTGCCGGCCCGCTCTTGTCACATTCAACCCGCCCCTTTTGGACTCACCTAAATTTTTGTCTTTTTCTGCATTTTGCCGCTTCTGATTGCCGTTTGGCAGGCCAAATTACCTTCATGATACGATTTCACCTGATGGGATGGATAGGAGAAGTTGACAAGTTTTGGGGTTCGGTTTCTCGGCTTCTCACCGCTCACTGCTCACTGTTCACTGCTCACTATTCACTGCAGAGTCGGTTGCCGTTTGGCAGGGGCGAAGACCTCTTTGCTATCATCTGAATCTTGGCCCGGACGTAACCAGACAAAAAGACAAAGGAGGAGAATAACAATGCGAAAGGAACTCTTCATCGCGCTTGTCAGAGACCGAATGAGATGGAACGAAGCAATTTTATCTGCAAAGGCGTTAGGGGGAACGTCATGCCGATAGTGCCCGATTATGCGCACACACAGGGCCAAATGGTCTACAACACTATCAATCATACAACGGATGATTCCCTCGGCGGCCAGGTCGAACAGACCGGGAACATGCTGGAGCAGCAAGCGATTCAAAGACAGCAGCTTGCAAATGAGACAAACTTGGACGACGTTTACACTAACCAGTTCTCGCCGGCCGGTTGCGATGTCTACCAAGAGTATATGAAGCTCGAAGGCAAGGATGTGGAGGCTCGCTTTCCCGAATTCCAGCAGCATATAAGCAATTTGCGGATGCAAACGTCCTCAGCCGCTTTTTCAACCGTATCTCCATTCTATAAATTCGACCTAACGACCCCCGTCCCACCCGAACAGCAGAAATGGAATGTATTTGTCAGCAGATTCGCTCAGGCGCTGGACGATTGGCAGCAAAACAACTCCGGCAAAATCCCAACCGACATGCAGAAAAGGGAAATCGCAAAGGGAATTCTATTCCCAAACGGTCTACCGGGACAACAACAGGCATCCGTTGAAGCTGGACCTACCAGCCTTGACCACCGTGAAGTCCGCGACTATGACGGGACCCAGGCGGCAGAGCAAAAGGAAAAACCCGATTCCTGGTGCTGGCAGGCATTGGAATCCAGCGACACCCTGAAACCTTACGCTCCTAAAGTAAGAGAATACGTCGAAAGCTTGACCGACACGAAAGGGGCCTGGGATTGGCTGATAAGCACGGTCCCAAAATCGGCGGCTCAATTGGGCGTTGGTTTGGCAAAGACGCCTTTTGACCTCGCGCAGACATTTGGCAGTGGGTCTCAGGCGGCAATTGAAAACTTTCTGAGGGAACACCCGGAATACGGGCAGCTTGCAAGAGAAGACCCAACCGGGCAAAGCCTTGAAACTTTGGGCGCCATAGGCGCTTGGGCCGGGTTGCAAGACACGGCGGAAGCGACTGTTAAGGGGGCGACGGCCTTCATAGGCAAACGTCTGGGCATCGATACCGAAAAACAGGCTTGGAGTTGGGAGAATTTTAAGGATGCGTGGGTAAATCATCCCGTGGAATCTTTCGCCGCTGTATTCCCGTTCCGAGCAGCGTTTCTGAAGCGAAAGGGAATCACGCCTTCCGAGATCCAGGTGAGAGAACTTGTCGATTCGGCGGTAAAGAATGAGAAAACGCCTTTTGCCCAAGAGTTGAAAAAGGAGATGCTCGAAGGGCCTCCCAAAGGTGAGCTTGACTTCCCGGAAGTTTCGATGGATGCTCCAAAAAGTGGAGCGACCCTCGCTCCACTTGAGGCTGAGGCACGAGTCGCAGCATTGGCGACACGCGCCAGGAAGATCCATTCAACTCTGTTAAGTCAGTTGCCCGTTGCATTTAGGGTGATCTTCGCAACCTCATGTGCAGAACGGCTGATGCCGGCGTATCGGCTCTTCCACACGGAGATCGGGGGTGGAGATCCGGTTGCAATGAGCCGAGCGCTCGAGGATCTGTGGGCCAACCCTGTCCTGCCAGAAGTCCACGAAGAGGTATATGAGCAGCAACTGGAAAAGATCATGGGTTTGATTCCACAGGATGACGAAATAGGAGCATCCTGGTCAGAGCAAGCCATCTATGCGCAGGACAGCGGCACGTCGCTGGCCTATGCTTTGCGTGCCCGTCTTACGGGCGAACCACAGGAAGCGGCTTGGGCGGCCCGAGTTGCATACGCAGCATTGGACAATTTCGTCATCATTAGGGAAGACATAGACACCAACAAACCTGGAGGCGAGCAAAGGCTGATATCTCATCCAATTGTGCAAGCAGAGCTTCGGAGACAGCAACGAGATCTGGACGAGTTGCTCAATTCCTCCGGCCAGGACGTCCAAGAGATTGCTCTTCGGTTCCGAGATCGCGCAAGGGCTGAAGCCGGATCATTTTTCGGCCCCGTTGTCTAAATTCTGCGATCATGGAATGATGATGCAATACAACGGTGGGCCCGATAAATCTGTGTCCACCCCACGCGACTCAGTTTATTATAAGTATCCGAAACAAAGAGTAAAAATCAACTGGCGAGCAGCAGCTCAAATAGCTTAAGATATCCTCACCTCTTCCTCCTTCCACTCCCGCGGGATCAAGGTGCGGCTCGAAGACGGTCGGATCGGAAGAGTGCAGGAGGCATTTCCTGATGAGCAATGAGGAATGTTGACCGACTCGCGCTACGCACGCATTGCGGACAGATGACGAGTCCGGTCTCCGCGAATTCTAAACTTCTTACAGTAATGATTTTGAGGTCAATAATGGCCTTCTATGCTCGAAAAGCGCCTGTTTCTGGAAAATTAACGTTTACATGGCGAACTGTTGTGTTGGCCCGATCCCGTTCGGCAGTTCGGTGCCGAACGACCGGGGGCCAACGGAGAAAAGGGCAGGATCCTTTTTCAGGCCCTGCCCACCGTCGACGCTGCTACTTTTCTGGCGCTTGGGCCTCCCAGACCCAGTTGTACGGTACCCTGAGGACCACTATCTGGTCAACGTTAGAGACCCATCGGCCCGCCCCTTTGTCGCCGGGGATGACGAGGCGGGCAAAGCCGTTGTCGTTTTGATTCAGACCTTTTGTTGGACTCGTCCATGGGCCCTCGTTGAGCTCGCCGTCGGACGCGCTGATCGCTATCAAGTCATACTGAGCGCCGGTCTTATGTGTAACCTCATACATGGAAAGAACTGTTGCGTAGCCGTCTGTCGCCGAAACGACGACGTAGCTGTTCATGACTTTCGTGTCTACGCCTGATGCCTTGAGCAGGCTCAGCAATGTGGGTCCCGTCCAAGTCGCGCCTGAAGTGTTGGTGTAGGTCTCCGGCTCCATCGCCTGCAGGCCGGCGAGGTTATAGGTCTGTGGGGCGATCCCCGTACCGGAAACGACGAGTCGGCTCGAGAAGAAGTACGTCCCGTTTTTTATGACAGGGACGGCGTGGACGACATGGATGTCGGACACGCCGTCGATCGTTCTGCCCTCGCCTGCCAGGTCATACCCACCGCGTTTGTCCAACGTGATAGTAACCGCATTGGCCGGGGCGAACTTCGTGTCCAATTCGCCCACGGCATAAAGCGCGCTGGAACCGTTCCTGCCGGTGACCAGCACGAAATCCCCTTCGACCGAGTTCTCTACATTATCGGAATAGATGCCGCCACCGATGCCGCCACCGGGAACGGTGCCTTCCAGCAGGGTCCACAGGTCTCCGGTCGTGCTTGAGGTGTAGGCGCCGGGGGTGCTCAAATCTCCCTCCACCGTATAAGTGGAGACCGGGGCCTTAGAAGCGAAGGCCGAGCCGCTCGATAAAGGGAGCACAACCAATGCTGTAATTGCCATGATGAAGCCGAAATTCTTTTTCAAGGTTCTTCTCCTCCTGGATTTAAGTGTGTCGCAATGAGCCGAGCCGGAATTTCTTCATCTCTTCCTCGCATGCTCGTCGTGAAATCGTGAATTGCACTGCTCCAATCCTAAACAATGCTCGCTAATCTCCAATCCCTCATTAACCATCGTGTCTCTCTATCACCTCCCCTTCATATCCGGGCCGCGGGGCCAAACCAAAAGCCCTGATCAAGCTCACTCGGCTTATCACCAGTGCTGACCGGTCCGAATAAATTTAATGTTGCCGGCAAAGCGCCCCGAGCGCCTCATGATGACCCGCGTCATCCCCTTTTTAAGAGGCCAAGGCGCTTCGGAGTCCTCTTCATTCTTCTCGATTCCCCCCGCGGTTTTCTGGAGAAAAGCGCAGGCTCAAACAGCTTGTAAAGCCTTACGCCATAAGGCCGATTAACAAAACCGAAGCGCTGAAATCTCATGGCGTTCGCCCGGAGAGTGCGCCCTTTCATAAGGTCCTCGACACTCGGAGCAAGGTCAAACATACCCGGCGTTATGGTAGGACGAGCATAGCGGTTAAAGACTACTTGTGTCGTTTATAGATGTCAAACAGTATTCTTTATTTTGCGCTGCTTGGCGCCCGCACTCTTTTAAATAGTGACAAAAAATTGAGTTGATGCCTGTCTCTCAATTATCCGGCCAAGGCGAACATGTACTCGAAATAGTTGTGTAGATGAGGGCCGCTGTGGCTTCGGGCAATCGTGACCTGCACCTCTTCGAGGGTTTGGCGGAGGAGATCGGGAATGGTTTGGAGGGTTGGACCGAGTTCTATTTTGACTTTGAACGCAGAAAGGAGGGCCATGGCGTCCGCAGTCGCATCTGGGGTGGAGACACGCGCAAAGGGCGCGCTCAGATTGACCTCCCTGGGCTGGACATGGCCGTGAGCGGGTCTTAAAGAACAGAAGTTTCGTAACAGGCCGGCAGTACTAAAGCGAGCTTCCATTCAGGGAGGATGTGCAATGAGCGGCGCCGGAAAGATCGAGACGGTCTCCAAAAGCAAGCCTCGCATTGAAGACGCGGGCGTTCATCTCGTACCAGGTTGCGTTCAAAAAGGTATCGAGTGATGTTTTTCAAGAGCGTGGGGGATGGGGGACATTTGCCCCCCGAACCCTCACTATGATCGGGTTCGCGTTGAACATTCCAACCAGTGTCGGATGCTTCAAGTTCGGCGTCCGATCATATGTGAGGACGCAC
>PLSV01000224.1 GCA_003165235.1 Syntrophobacteraceae bacterium | reverse complement strand
GGGATAAATTATTGTCGTTGAACAGCTGGCCATCGAAAACCTGGAAGAGATTCTTAGAGAGATCGTATTGTCCGCTGTGGATCTTATCAACTGTATAAGCTGCAGTATTTACCTTGTCCCACGGTTGGTAAAGGAATATGAGGAACACAATGGGATTCTTGAGGACGGCCAAGGGGAGCTAGTGGATGGGAAGCAGAATCAGTGCTCAAGCGTGGTGAACGGTTACTGGGAAGCAAGCAAAACGTGATTTTATCGTCTTGGCAGCTCCAAATCATCTACGGGATCTTTCCGACAAGATTGGTAGATATTTCTATTTGGCAGGTGAAGGATTGACTGGCTGGGTGTTTAAGCATCGAAAACCCTTGATGATAGAAAACCTGAACAATAGGAGCGAATTACAAAAATACCGAGGACTGCATTGGAAGAATAAGTACTCTGGCGCCAAGTACTCCTACGATACGACGGATGGTTCATCACAAAAGCCTTTCCTTGCAGTGCCGCTCATGGCTGGGAGCAACTCTGTCGGTGTAATACGGGCAGCCAATTCTCGGGACGGGCGGCCCTTTGCAGAGTGGGCCAAGGAAGCTTTCATGTCGTTCGGGGGCGTAATCTCCCGCCGCATCGAAATCGATACTTTGATTCACGAACAGCAAAAAACAATAGAGAATCTTATCAAGATAGGCTCAATTCGTAGTAACAAGCCTAGAGCCTTCGCGCCAATTGCAAAGGAGACCATTGTAAAGGAAGCACAAAAGCTTTTGCGCGCTTCTGACTGTGATCTTTATATGCTCGACAGCGATGGCGAGAGAGTGCAGTCCATCGCCAGCACCGATCCAGGTCTGGAAAAGAAGCGACAAAAAGGCTTTTCCCGTGCTTATGAGCGAGGAGAGGGACTTACTGGCTGGATATTTAAAACCGGCAAACCTCTTCTTATCGATGAGACATCACTATTCAACAGCCCACAGCGACTAGACGATCAAGAACTATGCAGGTATTCTGACTCGTATGTAATCAACGAAGATGATCGTACCATTCAAGCGGTAGGTGAAGAGGTGCGGCTGAACCCGTCGAGATTTCGGTATTTTCTTGGAGTTCCTCTGCTGTCACCCGGGGGTAAGACGATTGGAGTCCTCACCGCACTTTCGGAATCCTCTAATAGAGCGTTCACGGCTCGAGATCTCAGGCTGCTGCAGGATTTTGCTGGCAACGTTTCCCTCATTTGGTCGAACATTAAGCGGCAAGAGCTCAACAATACGTTGATTCGAATAGGACAAGAGTATGGAGACAGGCTCTTTCAGTATGTCGTGGAACAAATGCCTCAGCTTGTGCTGGCCAAGGGCTGTTCGATTTTTCGCAGGTCAGATGACGGCAGCTTCTTTCAACTCAAATATACAAGCAGTTCCAACATGATTGATAGAAATACAAGAGAGGTTCTGGATATTCGTTACAAGCCCGGTGTCGGGAAGACCGGACTTGTTGCGAAAACCGGGAGGAGTCTGATTATAAACCACTATGGTGCGGGCAACTTGGACCATCAAAGGCTTATGAAAGATTACAACGTGTATGCAAAATACCAGGACACGAATTTGGTGGGCCTGCTCCGGGACTGTAACGGTGCCGAGGTGGGGTTGGCGCGGTTGATCCGAATCAAAAGAGACGCACATTTTTCAAATCTGGATAAGGATGAGTTTGATAATTTCCTCAAAAGTACCATTTATTCAAGCAGCGATGACAGCCTGGAAGTAGGATTGCGCTGCAACGAGGAGAAAAAACGGTGCGAGGAGGGAATCACAGGCTTTTCCAGATCTTTCCTGGCCGTCCCCCTGAAAGATAGGCAAGGAAACATTTACGGTGTCATGCGAATACCCAGGTGTTTCCCAGGTGGGATCTTTACCGAAGAGGATCTGGCATTGACCGAGTCCATCAGCAATAGACTATCTTCCGTCCTGGAGAGGGAGAAAATTGTAGAACAGAACTTGACAACCCTCAGCAGAATAAATGTGCAGATCAACTCTTCTTTTGCTTCTGAAAACTCCGAGAAAATCCTCTCCAGCATTCTCGAAGCCGTTACAGATACTCTTGGGTTCGAGTTTGCTACTATCCAGCTTGTACAACGACATAACAACACTATCATCAGCAAGATGGGTATGAAGAATAAAAACATACCTGATGCCATTGACCCAATGGCATGGGTTGGGACTGAGCATCTGCTCGACCCGCCCGACGGGAAACCGAGAGACATCCATGTGTGGCTGCTAAGGGAATACCGGAAAGAGTACACTGTAAAAGGGTGGGATCCGCACTTCGATCCGGAAATCTATTACAAGTACGGCCACGATAAGCTTATCCGGGCTTTTATACCCATTATTGCCCAAAATCCCGAGGAGGAGATCGGCACTATAGAGGCTGGCTACGATATCACGCGTAAGCCAGAGATCGACGAGAAGGCGTTGGTGATGCTCAAAGCTCTGGCGGACGCAGCAGCTATCGCAATCAGAAACAGAAATCTTCAGGACGAACTCTTCAGAGAGAAACTGTTGCCCCGCGTAACGCACATTCTGAGATCTCCAACGGCTCAGGCAATAACATTGCTACGTGCGACAGAACGTGAACTTGGAAAGACCAATCCGAATCCGACCCGATTGAAGGAGTATACGGAGTTATGGAAACGCACGGCTCTTGAAATCGAGATGCACTGCCGTAAATCGTCCGTGGAATCACCCAAGGAGGCTGAGTCCCAGAAGTGCCGGACTGTAGACCTAATCAATCTCCTGGAAGATCAGTGCAAGGTATTCAGACACTATGACAAACTGATTGAACTGCATCAGAAGGATCAGTGTACGGGGTACATCCTTTCTATGACGCCTGTAGAGCGCAAGCGGATGGAACTCATCATCTGTAATCTTCTCCATAACGCCATCAAGTACTCGCCTCAAGATGGGATTGTGAAGGTGAACTGTTGCAAAACTGAAGAGAGCATCATGATAAGCGTGATCGATGAAGGACCTGGCATTCCGAAGGAATACCTCAAGGATATCTGGAAGGGGAGCTATCAGGTCAGAGTGGATGGCTGGCCGGAAGGGGCCGGGCGTGGACTTCGCGATACTCACGATTTAGTAAGAGAACTGGGCTGGAATTGCAGAGTGACGAGCGAGCAAGGCCAGGGGGCTACCTTCATTATAGACATTCCAAAGAGCTGGAGAGCGGCATCATGACAGGGAAATGCAGAGTTCTTATCGCAGAGGATAATGACGTCTTTGGATTTACGATCAGAGATTACCTCGAGGACTTTGATTTTCATGTTACCTTGGTCAAGCACGTCGAGGGATTAAAGGAGCACGCGCACGAGGCGGACGTAATTATCGTAGACGTTAGACTACCGTTAAAAGACCGTGAGCCGGTCAAAGGTCAGGATGGAATAAATGCTGCTGCAGATCTTGTTAAGAAACAGATTATTTCTCCAAAGGTGCCAGTGATATTTATATCTGTACTCGGGGAAGACGAAAGCGGGTGTCAGGAAGAATTAAAGAAGGCGTTATTGCAACCTGACCGGTATTGTTGGCTTCAGAAACCGATCGAGATGGAATTGCTGAAGAAGAGGATCGGTGATCAACTGGCTAATCTCAATCGGTAGGGAACTGATTATGTGCTCAGATTTTCAAACATTTCAGCTAAAACTTCTTCTATCCCTGAGCCCGAATGCTCCGCTTGACGAGAATCTGCGTGCGGTGATATGCCCCGCTCTGTCGAAGATCCAGGATTACTGTGGCGCTGAACTCGCGATGCATGCTTTCGTAAACCTGGAGATTGGAGAAATTCACGCCTTGGTGATTGGCTCCAGTCCAGGCAACCGCGAGTTACTGCTCAGGGAACTGGAACGTCGTCACGCTCCCGAAAAGGATGCAGGCATAGCTGATCCCGTGCTCCCTGGCTATAAACGGATAGTGTTACCGGCCGAAGAAACTGGGAAGACAATTGGCGACAGTCTTGCCGAGATGATGAGTCCTTCCAAGGAAGTGCGTACCGAGGCCATCTCCGACGATATGCTCTGGATATTCCGGGAGCTTCGGAAGCTTTTCCCTGATGAGTTTGCCGGACACTCCATAAGCCGGGACGACACGGTCCTTCTGATCCCGCTGGGTATGGGAGCCTATCAGCGTTTGGGATGCATCGTCATGTGGGCGCCATCCAAAAACCTGATGAAGTGTCTAGATGACTCGAAAAGATACGAAAACCTTATTGCCTTTCGCAAGGGTACAGAACAGTTGATCGTCAGGATCTTCCGGAATTTCTACCACATGGAGCCCCACACTTACTTGCCCTCATACTACCGGATCGGCGAGAAGCCGGTAGCGCTTCTGTGCCCTGAAATAGCCGAATTCGACAGAATATCCGAGATACTCCGCGTATGTCGCCATCTGGACGATGAGGCCGCGGCGGAGTGTCTTCGCAAGCTCGTAAACCGATTCTCGGAAACGGTGGCCCAGGTGGTAGAGCAACCCCACTATCGTGGTCGAGTCGATCAGATCTTGGGCAATTGCGTTCTCGTGGTATTTGGGGAATATCTCGATACTCCCGATCCCAATCCGAAGCCTGTATGCGCCCGCGCGGTATTCGCAGCAGCGGAGCTTGAAATGAAGCTGCGTCAAGTCATGCAGTCTTGGCTGGACGATGACTTCGATTTCGATCAGTTCTGTAAAGGCAACAATGAACAGATCACCCTCGCTCCAGCTATAGGGATCGATTACGGCAAAGTCGTTTTTGATTATGTCGGAAGCCACAAGAAACGCGTGTATATGGCAGTCGGAGAACGGGTAAGTTTTGTAAAGAACCTTGCGAGTTTGGCAGGGCGGGAGAATCACGACGCCTTTGTCACGGATAGCCCGAGGATGCGCTTTTGTCCTGTTATGCAATATATTCCGTCCGGTAACCAGCAATCAGGTAGGACAGCCCCAATTCTTCTCAGCCAGTCAGCATACACGTGGTCCAAACATGTTCTGAAAGAGCGGCCAGGAGACCCAGCGGGCACCGTACACCATTCCCGAACGATACGTCTGCCCGGGAGACCGACCCTCTATTCCGTCTATGAACTGTGGCCGGAGAACGTAGATCACACTGCTCCGTAGTGCCCGTAGAGGAACAACTTCCTGCCGGTTACTTGGCGTCACGCGTGTCATTCCGAATGCGTGTGACGGGGGTAAGGGGAATGAGGGAACAAAACAGGCATACAGGGCTAGCGGAAAGCGAGGTAATTCCCTGATCACGGATTGCTTCTTTACATGCCCTCACGCAGCTGAGAGATGTCTCGGATCACGCTCACAATTTTGTCGGCCAAACCAGTAATATCATGACGATCCGTAATGTCTATAACGTCATCAATTCTGATCCCGCGCGGTACGGTGCAGCCGCTGTCCAGGCGAAGAACCAGAATGCGCATCCTTTTGATGGCACACTGCCTTCGCATGACATCGAGCTCATAGTCAACCCAGCCACTTGCCACAGCCTTTCGAGTCAGCACCACAAGTCCGAGGAGGCTTGAACTCATTGCCTCATCCAACGAAGAGAGGAGCTCTTGTCCTTTCTTGAGTTGAAGCCTGTCCACGAAAATCCTGAGGTTTCTCCTCTGGAGCGCTTTTGCAAGCGCATCAATGAGTTCATGATCATCAGGGTCACGCCTGCTGGAATGGGATATAAAGAGATCAAAAACATTCATTGCGATGGCCCCTGGATTTACAGTTCAGCTTTTCAGGGTCCCCTCTAGCAGATCCGGCGTCAATTAAAAGATCCCAAGTACGACTCCAGCCAATTTCAAAGCCATAGTCCGATGATCTTGAGAATGCGTGTTCGGACTTGATTTCCCTAAACACAAGGCAAATGTGCACGCTCTTGAATGACAAGGGCTGCTGCGCCGAGCACCCCAGCCCGGTTGCCCAAATTCGACTTGATAACCTCCACTGCTTTCGCATTGGTGGAAAATGCACGCTGCACCATTGTCTCAGAAGCAGGCTTCAATATTAGATCCTCGTTTTCAACCAACGAACCGGTCACGATGATTTTCTCCGGGTTGAAAAGATTCACAATGTTAGCAAATCCAATCCCAATTATGTTTCCAGCTGCTGCAAGTATCCTAAGCGCAGCCTCATTTCCCTCTTGCGCCATTTTGGCAACATCAAATGCCGTAATTTCCTCTCGGGAGAAGACCTTTTTAGCACTACGCGCTATCGCTATTCCCGAGGCCAACGCCTCAAAGCAGCCCCGATTCCCACAACCGCATACAGGTGCGTCTGTGCTGAAGTCGAGGATCATGTGCCCCAATTCTCCTGCTCCCCCAGTTGAACCCCGATAAATTTTGCCATCAATGAAAATGCCGGCGCCGATACCAGTTCCCAAAGTAACACACACGAAATTCCTGTTCTGTCCGGCAAGGCCAAAGTGCTTCTCGCCAACTGCCGCTGCATTGGCATCATTCTCGATGAATACCTCAAAACCGTATTCCTTTTGGAGGAGGGGGCCGAGATCAAAGTTCTCAATCGGGATGTTGGGGCAATAGACAACTCTTCCCTCCTCGCTGTCAACATGCCCGGCAACACCTATCCCAATACCGAGGATGTGGTTGGGAGTAACCGCATTCTCTCTGCACAACTGATCAATCACAGATTTGACGCAGTCAATTGCTCCGTTCTGACCTCCGATTTCCGTACTGGTCTTAATTTCGGCGATAACTTCAAGCTCAGGGCTTACCAGGATACCGGAGATTTTCGTTCCGCCAAGATCAATACCGATGCAAGATTTCATTTAGATCCTCCAAGTGAAAACGGTTGTTCCCCCAAAACCATGTAATGACACGACCAACTTACTCAGTTTAGCACAAACCATTCCAAATAACAGCGGACCGTTTGCTCTGCGGGCACGAGGGGTCACACCTACACTCTTGACATATCCCGTGTCGGCATTGGCCCTCACCCGGTCTGACCCAATGCCGCTAACTTAACAGAAAAAGCTGTCCTTTCGCTCCCTTACGTGTTTCGGGTTGAGGCAGTGGTGATGCCTCCCGGTACTTACGTTTGTTGTTTTTACGACGATTTTCCAAGCCGCGACTTTTCCTTCGAATTCCCTGCCTATCCCGGGTGAATCGACGATCTGGTTTATATCGAACGCGGTGTTGTGCNNAACAATCGCGTTTCGGTCAGGGCACGTGCAAAACTGAGCTGCCTAACGGAAAGCTTGACAGGTTGACAGGCTTCGAGCATAGCTATGCGTATCAAACAGCAGACGATCATGTGCATTAAGAGTTCCCGGTCAAAAGACTCGGGTGTTTTGCAATGCCAGCAGGTTGCACGGAGGCTACACTTAAAGTCGAAAGTCGCGATAGAAGGTCTCGATATCCCAACGCATGTGATAGAGTCTTGCAAGTTCCGAGGCGGGGAACTCGATAGGGTCCAGAAGAGAGGTTACCAGGCGACGGCGTCGAAAACCGTTGCGACGAGCAAAAAGAACCCGCACTGTTACTGTTGTTTTGTCGCTATAGTCCATTATTTCGCAGAGATAGTCACTTTCTGCCAATTTGCGCAGCACCCTGGGATGCAGGTTCTCGTTGGCAGGAATGATAAAGTGGGCAGACCTGACCATGATCTTTCTTAAGTTCCTGCAGAAATAAAAGCCCGCATCCAACAAAAGCAGATCCCCCTTCTTGAGGCGGCCGATAAGTTTTGGAAGGAGTCTGTGTTCCGAGGTGCATACCTTGCCGTAGACAAATCTCAGGGGTGTGCGGCTGATTAGATCGAAGATGCAGCAAAGCTCAACACCAATCGGACCCAGTCCTCGCGATCCCTTGTGTGAGCCGAAACACTTCCAAAGGGGTTGCGATTCTGGAAGGACCAGAGTGGTTTTATCGCAGGCAAGTGGGCGCAATCCATGCCAGCGACGGCGTTTGGTCCCGCAGGCTTTTTGCAGCCTCGATACCAGCGAAAAGCCCAGCCCAGAGCCCCGAACCCCACAGGGTCGGGCCAAGACAATTGCTCGATATTACTGAGATAGTTCCATTGCTTATAACGGTAAGTAGTTGAAATTACAGGATCAGTATTTCATTTTTGGGGCCATTCTTCCCATTCTAAGGCAGGAGCTGCCTGAAGCGTGGCACGCTCGCAACTCAAATACAGCCCACATGCCCGGACCAGGCCAATGATTTGAATTTGTTTGAATCCTTACAAAATAAGAGCTTCTATTTTCTTTTGGAACGCTTTTCTTCCGCCAAAATGTTTCTTTCAAAAAAACGTCAGGATGACTTGTGCTTCGAGTAAATAGCCCCCCTTTGAATCTGATCGGCCCAGAGAGTATCGTTACCTTCCTTATGCTTTTATGTCAATAATACCAAGTTGTGAGTTTTGAGTTTTTAGTTTTTAGTTAACTCAAAACCAACCACCATCAACTCTTGAGTTTTTGTTCTCAGTTAACTAAAAACTAAAAACTAACAACTAACAACTAAAAACTGCCCTTCAATGCCCGCACGCCCGCTTTTTTGGCTCACAGTCTTCTTCACGCTTGGAATTTCGGCGGATCGCCTGATTGGGGAGAGACCGCCGGTCGGAAAAACGGAGGACTGAGAGCCTGCCCCGGAAGTGTATTTGATCCGGGGACTGAGGACTGAGGACTGAGTAAAGGCAATAACTCTCCATTGCCATTCTTCCGAATCCGTGCCAATAATGTGCGGGAACTGAGGGGCGCTCACCAAAATGCCCGCACGCCCGCTTTTTTGGCTCACAGTCTTCTTCATGCTTGGAATTTCGGCGGATCGCCTGATTGGGGAGAGACCGCCCGTCCAAACGCACTGGTTCGCCCTGGCCGCCATCATCCTTATAGCGGCCATGGTTATATCCTTGTGGCCTCGCAATCGCCTCGCGAACTGGTTCCGTCTTCCGTCCTCAGTCCCCGGATCAAATACACTTCCGGGGCAGGCTCTCCGGCCTCAGTCCCCGGATCAAATACACTTCCGGGGCAGGCTCTCAGTCCTCCGCAGTTTCGCCGTTCCCGCGCTCTTGTTCGTCATCTTCGGCATCTGGGCATCAAAAGCCGCCACCCCGCAATTTCCCCGGGGTCTCCAGGCATTTCTAAACGGTCAGACCGCATCTTATATCGCCGAAGTCTCGGCCCCACCTGAATATTATCCGGACAAGATTCGAACCCCTCTCCGCCTGCTCCGGGGAATAACCGGCGACAGGCAAACGCCTCTGGACGGGGGAGTGCTGCTGAGCCTTCCTAGAAAGAACCCCACAAATCCCGGCGCCTTTTTCTTGCCGCCGCCGCAGGCAGCGGCGAACCTGGCGGGCGGTCCCGGTTCCCAAGCCTTCTTTCTCCCTGGCGACTGCGTGCTTTTTCGGACCGCTCTCAAACGCTTCCGCAGCTTCAGAAATCCCGGTGGCTTCGATTACGTGCATTATGAGGCCGAAAAAGGTCTCTATGCCCAGTGCTTTTTGAAGGACGAACGGCTCCTGATAAAGATCGCGCCCGGATCGGGAATCTCATTTGGTTCGATTGTAAATGCGATAAGAGGCCGAATCGAGCTCTTCCGGCAAAAGACGCTTCTGTGGGCACAAAGATCGATGGACCCGGCGCCGGCGGCCTTTTACGCGGCGATGATACTCGGGTACAAATTGTTGTTGGACAGGAACTGGCAGGACCATATCCATCAAACGGGCCTGAACCACCTGCTCTCGGTTTCGGGTCTCCACATCGGAATGGTCGCCATGTTCGTCTTCTGGCTCGTTCGCCTTGCGGTTCGTTCTTTCTTCCCATCGATTCTTAACAGAGTCAGCGACAAGCACATAGCCCTTTGGCCCGCTCTTGCCACCGCTGTCTTCTACGCGTTCCTTGCCGGATTTGGGGCGCCCACTATCTGGAGATCCATTCTGACCCTGGCCGTGTTTTTCGGGGCCGGCTTCTGGTATCGTAAGGCCGATTCTTTGACCCTCCTGGCTTTTGCCGCCCTGGTCATACTGGTCCTGGACCCCAAAAACCTCTGGCAGATCCCCTTCCAACTGACGTTTGCATGTGTTTTTGCAATCATTGTCATCTATCCGCGATTTAGTGGAATCAGGCTCCACAGGATATTTCCGGCCCTCAAGGCCTACAGTGTCCCGGGCAGGATAATATCTCAGTTCGAAGACGCTTTCTGGGTTTCGATAGCAATCAATATCCTGCTGATTCCGCTGATAATTTTCTATTTCGATGGGTTTGCCCTGGCGGGATTTTTCGCCAATGTCCTGCTGATACCCTATATGGGGTTCGTGGTTCTGCCCCTGGGGCTCTTGAGCGTGCTCCTGTTCGCGTTCAGCCAAACCATGGCCTATCCGGTTATCTATATCGAAAACTACCTTCTTTGGGGCTGTCTGCGGCTGATAGAATGGTTTGCCGGTTTTTCCTGGAGCTATTTCTGGACCGGCAGCATTTCGCCCGTATGGCTCTTTGTGGTTTACGCATCCATAGGCCTTTTGCTTGCCCCTTTTCCCCGAAAACTCAAAATTGCCGGTCTTGGCGCCATAGTCGTGCTCGCCTGCGGCGGCCTGGCGCTGAGCAACCATGCCGGGTCCAATGGTACAGGCGTATTGAGGGTGGACGTTATCGACGTGGGGCAGGGGTCATCGGCCCTTGTCAGGTTCCCCACAGGTGAGACTATGCTCGTGGACGGCGGAGGGATTCCCGATGATTCATACGATATCGGACGCGGGGTCCTCGCTCCGTTTCTGTGGCGCGAGGGAATTCGCAGGCTGCACTATGTGGCCCTCTCGCACTATCACCCCGACCATGCGCTCGGGCTCCGCTTCATCCTTCGCAATTTCGACGTGGGGTCCTTTTGGACCAGTGGAATCACCGGGGATGACCCTGCGGCCGCGGAAATTCATCGCTGCTTCGATGAGATCGCGTTGAAGCGAGGAATTAAGATTCGGACATTTCCCGATCTGTTCAAAGATGTGCAAATCGGTCAGACCCGAATACGGCTGCTCCATCCTACTCGGGATTCTCTTGAACACGAGTCCCAAAAGGACCTGAACGAAGTTTCGCTCGTGCTGGAGATATCTTTTGGTCAAACCAGGGTGATCCTGCCGGGCGATGCCGGCCGAAGAGTCGAAGATTTGATTATCCCCGCACTCGAGGGCCGGATGCGAACCCTTCTGATCGCAGGTCACCACGGCAGCCGATACTCGAGCAGCGAAGAATTTCTTGACGCGCTCCATCCTGCGGCTATTGTTTTTAGCTGCGGCTACGACAATCAGTTCGGCTTTCCGGCCCCTGCGGTGATCGGGCGTTGCGCCACGCGGAATATACCGATGTACAGGACGGATGCTAACGGCGCCGTGCACGCCGCATCAGACGGGCGGAAGTGGACAATAACCTCAGAAGCGGACAGGGACAGCTATGCGGACTTATTTTTTCGGGGACCTTCACGGTAATGTCGATGCGCTGGATGTTTGCCTTAGATGCCTGGATGGGCAGGATGCCGATGAAGTCTATTGCCTTGGGGACCTTGCGGGCTGGCTTCCATTCGGGGACCGGACTTTTGTGAGGCTGCGTTCGATGGGTTTTCCCACAGTGGCCGGAAATCACGACCTGTTGATAGCAGGGGCGATTACCGATTTTGCCGACCAGCTCGACCGGATGCAGGCGACGGCCTACAACGCCGGGCTGCTGTTTGCCGAACAAGGGGCCATCGAATATATCCTCGGCCTCCCGCTCTTGATCGAGAGGGAAGATTTCACCATCGTGCATCATTCCCCTTTCGACCTTCCCGCGAGCGGTTCAGCCCCGACCATCGAATGCTTCGGTTACCTGGACCCTGAGGCCCTGAGGCATGCTATCCCTTTATGGCGCAACCATCCCAAACGGCTGATCTTCAGCGGTCACGACCATATCCCTGCCATTTATGAATTGCCGGAGGGCGGCGAGGTTATAGAGCACAGGCCGGGGCCTAAGGAAGACCTGACGCTGTGTCTGAATGAGCATTCGCGCTACTGGATCAAGGCGGGAAGTGTCGGAGGCCCTTACCGGGACGGAACGCCCGTCGCTAATTCGGTCCTCTATGACTCGGAACGGCAAACGATTACGATGTTGCGTATCCCTTACGATACCAGACCGTTGTCTGAAGCGCTCTCATCGCATCGGTTCCACCGCAATCTGCCAACCATAAAGAAGTATATTGAGATCCTAAAAGAGAGCTGATAATCAACGACACGCCATGCGAGCAACACTTAAAGGACCTGTGACCGTCCGTATGATATTTTGTCAGGACCCTCAGGAGATAATATGAAGAGCTTGCTTCCAATAATTTTCGCCGCCATCGCAGCAATAGGCAACGCCATATTTGCCCTCGGACAAAAGAAGTCTGCCGGCGCCAAAAATGGGTTGTTACTCGTTGGCATTTCCGCTGTAGTTGCGGCTCTCTTCGCGCTTTTCTCCGCACCACTGGTTGGCGCATTCGATGTAGGAAACACGCTAAAGGAGAATTGGAAAGCTGTCCTTTTAAGTGGGCTTGGGCTTTTCCTTACATATCTTGGCTTCAACCTTCTGTATACAAGGTACGGTGCTTCTCATTACATACTCTATGCAGTGCTGTCCATCATCACGACAACAATAATTGTCGGTATTTTTTGGTTGAAAGAACCGGTCAATGTTTATCACAAGCTCGCCATTGCTATGGCCATCGCAGCGGTTGTGCTTTTCTCAATTGGCCAGTCAAAGGCATAACCAGAACGTCCAGGCCGACACGGCGGCGCCGTATATTTGATGACGCAAAACGGAGCACGGCGCTTTTCAACGTGGCGACGTGGCGGCGCCACGGCCTCGCGTGCGAAAGCGGTTTTCAAAGAGCGGGACGATTGGGGGGAAAGTTAATCCGCCTGACCATTCAATCCACCGGACGCCAGTTCCTCGCCGCCTCGGCCGCGACTCGTAGCCGCTATCTCGCGCACGGCCTGGCTCACTGATTTGAAGTTGTGGTCAAACCAGGTGCGCAGGTATCCGTCATCGGCTACAAGGCGAGGCGGATCTCCGGGTCTGATAGGCTTTTCTTCGACATTGACCCGAAGCGCCAGTTCCTTTTCGACTATCGCAAGCAGCTCGCGGACCGATGTTCCCGCTCCAGTCCCCACGTTGGAAACCAGCCGATCCCGGGCGGAGAGTTCAGTGATTGCCTTTATGTGCGCCTGCCCAAGGTCCATCACGTGCACGTAATCGCGCACGGCCGTTCCGTCGGGCGTGGCGTGATTCGTTCCAAAAAGACAAAACGAGCTGCCTGACATGGCCGCACTTACCAGATTGGGCAAGACGTGGGTTTCCGGTTCGTGTCTTTCGAAAATCTCCCCCTCAGGATCGTTTCCTATGACGTTAAAGTAGCGCAGCATAGCGTATCGAAGTCCGAACACAGGGGCAGCAGCCGATATCACCTGCTCGCACATCAGCTTCGACAAACCATAGGGGTTGGTTGGCGCCTGGGTATGGTCTTCGCGGATGGTCGCTGTTTCAGCGTTGCCGTATGTGGCGCATGAACTTGAAAATACCAGGGTTTTCGTCCCGGCCCGCTTCATTGCCTTTAGAAGCGATATCGTACCGTTTACATTGTTGTCGAAATAGACCTCGGGCAACCGTGTGGACTCTTCAACATAGGCCTTTGCAGCGAAATGAATGACCGCTTCGATCTTGAAGCCGGTCAAAGCCCGGAAAAGGGCCTCTTCATCGCGGATGTCACCGAAGGCGAACGGCCCGAACTTCACCCATTCGGACCAACCGTTTGACAGATTGTCGAACACCACCGGGACGCGCCCTGTCTTTTTCAAAAGCTTCGACGTGTGTGAACCGATGTATCCCGCTCCCCCCGTAACCAGAATATTCATAATATCTCCCAACTGCGATGCCGGTTTTCCTGCCCTCAAAGCGGCTGTCTTTGTCTCTTGCCAAGCTTATATACACCTAAATCGCCTGGATTGCGCTATTTGAGTTTTTACGAGTATAATAATAAAATAACGTAATGAATAAAAAGCGCATACGAACAGACCGGCAATTCCGGCAGCTAAGGAGGACGATTGGCTCAAACACAATTCCAATACGTAAAAGTGCATACCCTTTCAAATCGCTTCGAAGCCGATGTAATTGAGGATGCTTTGACGCAGGAAGGAATACCGGTGCTGGTGAGGTCTTTCGTGGAGACGCCCTATACGGGCCTGTTCGTTCCTCAGAAAGGTTGGGGGCGAATCATGGTCCCCAAAGAAATGGCCGATCTGGCTCGCGAGATTATATCGGGTCTTACCGAAAAAGAAGAAGTTGACGACCTGCCGTTTGCCGGCGACTGGCAGATCGAACCCCGGTTGTGGGATGCTTTGAGACAGGCCGACCCCGGGGAAATCACGGGAAGAGCCCTTGTGGAATACGATTCTGAAGAAAGCGTCTATGTCGTTCCATTCCTGCACACCGCAGTTCTGTGTTATCCCGAAACAGAGGAAATCGAGGTGCTCGGGCGTCTGGGGCATTTTTCAAAGGATTTTCAGCTCAACCTGGTGATCCTGCATTATCTCCTGTCCGCTCGGGATAAACCTCTTGCCAACAAATGGGTGAGTGAAAAAGACCTTCCCGGTGGCGGCCTTTTTTTTACAGCGGCGCATGCGCTTCCAATGGAGTCGCTCACCGGTGCATTCGATGCCCGTTTGGGGCTTATGGAGGCAGCGGCCCGAAGCATCGGCGGCGAAAAGGTCAACATGGGGGGCCTGTGTTACCGGTTTAGGATTTTGCCCCGAATTCCCATTCTGATAATTTTTTGGATACGGGATGAAGAATTCGAACCTTCCTCCCATATTCTGTTCGACGAAACGATCGGCGCGCATCTCAACTCACTGGACCTTGTCTATGCGCTTGTAAACGTCTTTCTCGACGTCTTGCTGGATTCCGCCGCCTCCGTTCCCGAAAGTAATTAATAAGGATGAAAACCATGAGGCTTATCTCCCTGGCGCCAACGCAGACCGAAATAGTTGCGGCGCTTGGCGCCGTTGAAGATTTAGTGGGACTGACCGAGGATTGCGACTTTCCGGATTCCGTATGCCGCCTTCCTCGTTTTGGATCGTGGTATTCGCCGGACATAAGGGCAATACTTGATGCGGGCCCCGATTTGGTCCTGACGTTTGGGTCCCACCAGGAAGAAGTCCGGGAGATCCTGGAGGAGTCAGGGGTTAGAGTCTATCACAGCGAACCTCCCACAATTGCGGCCGCTTTCACCACCTTTGGCGAAATCGCCTCACTTATCGGCAGGACGGACAATTGCGGCCGCTTGATAGACTCCCTGGAAAAAAGGCTTGACTGTATTCGAAAAAGTCTTGAATCAGCCGCCCTGCGCCGCCGGCCATCCGTTTTGCGCATTATGAACTGGGACCCACTGATTGCGCCAGGTCCCGGGGCCTTCCAAAATGATGTGATCGAGTTTGCCGGGGGCGTCAACATAGCGGGAGACGGTCCGGCGGCATACTTCGTTTGCGATCCTGAGCAGATTAGGACCTGGGACCCGGAGATAATTTTTTTCTGTGAGCCCTCCATCAAAGCTTGCCTGGAAAAGGATGCGCAGTGGGCAACGGTCGATGCGGTGAGAAACGGCCGGATTTACGTATATGATTGCGGCCTCACGTGCCGCGCCGGACCCAGAATAGTTGATATGGCCGAGGAATTGAATAGGGTGGTGCTCGATTTTATGCGTTGACCGAGCGCGTAACCGGTTCGGACACATTGATTTAAGTGTTTTTGGGGATGATGCGTTCAAGAATTGGGGAGCAAACAAAGCTTATGAACATGGACCGTGCTATATTCGATCTCAATGTGAGTGTTGAAGCGACATCGCTTTACATACTCCTTTGTGCGCTCATGGACGGCGGGCAGGCGCCCACCCTGGAAAATGCCCGCCGGAAATGGGCCGGGACCGGGGAATCACTGTTAGCCGCCGCCCAGGAGCTCGTCAGACGGTGTGTCATCACCGGCTCCATCCCAATCCCCGAAAACGTGCACCTGCATCCCCACACCCGTGATAGATGGTGTTAGCAGCGTAGCGTCTGCCTCGCCTTTTCCGCCCTGAGGTATTCGGCGGCAAGCTCCGTATAATGGAGCCAGCCACGCTCGATCATAGCCCGTTCATTATCCCCAGTCTTCCTTTTTATTCCGGCGGGCGAGCCCATTACGAGCGAGTCGGGCGGGACTTCGAGGCCGGGTGGAAGCAGGGACCCGGCGGCGATAACCGAGCCTTTTCCGACCTTGCAGCCATCCAGTATTATCGATCCAATTCCAATATAGCAATCGTCTTCGATCGTACACCCGTGGAGGACTACACTGTGGCCGATTAACACGCGGTCCCCGATGTTCATTGGAAACAGACGTCCGGTTGGATGAAGAACGCTGTTGTCCTGAACGTTCGTGCACGACCCTATGCGTATGTAGTGAACGTCGCCGCGAACCACTGTGTTGAACCAGATGCTGCTGCGCTCCCCGATGACAACGTCTCCTATAACGTGCGCGCCTGGAGCTATGAAAACGTCTTCGGCAATCCGAGGCAAAATATTTCGATAGGCAAGTATGCTCGCTGTATTATTCATCTTTTCCGCTTTTCCCGCTTAAGTTGTTTAAGGTCCAGGATTCCGGCTATGACCGATGAAGTATATTCCACGAATTCGTTAAATTGCCCCGGGCTCAGCTTCCCCTTGGCCGGATTGGGAATTGAATCGGGCAGACTGAGTGAAAGAGGGGCGTTTTGCAGCTCCGGCTTTGGGACCACCTCGAATTCGGGTTCGAAGGCGTCCAGGAAGTATTTGTCCTGAAATACAGCAAACTTGAGCGCATGTGCGGTCGCGTCGACAATGGCCGTGCGGTCCTTATCGATCTTGTTTTCAGCCACCGCCTTTCGAATGCCCGCAAGGCATTCACCCCCCTGTGTGCAGGCGACATGGCCGTTGCGGTTTGCAAACAGCATCGAATCCATGATCTCCTGCTCGGATACCTGAACGATGCGAACCGATCCTTCACCGGCGATCTTACGGTACTGCTCGACCAGTTTTATAACACGCGGCATGGAAACCGGATTTCCGATCATGGCCGCCTGGGCCACGCTTGGCCGCACGGTAACGGGGCGAAACCGCCTCTTGGCCTCTTCCCGCTCGAGATAATAGAGGTAAACCGGGTTTGCGTGCTCTGACTGAACCCCTATCACAGCAGGCAAAGAGTCGATGATGCGCAGGTCATACATCTTGAGAAAACCGGCCATTACCGCCGTTATGTTACCGGCGTTTCCGATTGGGGCCGCGACCGCCAGTCCGCCCACCTCGTAATCGAATGCCTGGGCGATCTCATAGCTGTAGGATTCCTGGCCAAGGATGCGCCATGCGTTTTTGGAATTCATGAGCGCTACGGAGAAGTTCTCCGAGAGGTATTCGACAACTTTCATGCAGTCGTCAAAGACGCCTGGAATTTCTATGACTCTTGCGCCGCTTCCAAGTGGCTGCCCAAGTTGTTGCGGCGTCACCTTCCCCTGGGGCAGGAGAACAGCCGATTTTACATCCCTGGACAGATACGATGCGTAAAGGGCCGCCGAGGCCGAGGTATCCCCGGTTGAGGCGCAGATTGCCAGCACCTCACGGACGCCCCGCTTGCTTATGAGATAATTAAGATAGCTGAAAGCGCTGGCCATCCCGCGGTCCTTGAAGGAAGCACTAGGGTTTTGGCCGTCGTTTTTGAAGCAAAACCTTATCCCTGCCCAGTCGCTCATGGCTTCATTTGCTGAGATGACAGGCGTGTGCCCTTCACCTAAAAAAACGATGTCTTCCAGAGGGATTATCGATCCGATCAGTTCATGGAAGCGGTATATCCCGCTGAGCGCAGGAACGTTCAACATCTTTCTGTAATCGAAAATCCTGCGCCATTGGGTGCCCGGGACCTCTTTGAGGCGATCCCATTGCCGGTCTTCTATAAGAAGAACCGAATCGCATTCCGGGCAGGTGTAGAGAAGTTCGTCGATGCCGAAACAGCTTTCGCACCCGAGGCAGCGGTAAACGTATTCTCCGTGGATTTCCGGAATAACGTAAGGCTGCATTTCCGAAGGGAACCGATCTATCTTCATGCAAACTCCACGTGGATCAAAAATGTTATAAAGTAGTTGCTTATCGTTGCGAGGCAATGAATTGGCCAAGCAGGCGCCCACTTTGTAAGTATCAAATATCCCAAAGAAATAATCAAGCGGTTAAGCAAACTCATCAATTCCGGTCAAGGCTGCATCAGGGTATTTGCACTAAAGTGTGGTAAGAAAGATACACCATATGCTGGTATGTATTATTTTTGTCACACATGAAGTCTCTATTAAAGACTTGTTATTTTCGGCCGGTCCATGTAAAAGTGCCCTCCAGTTAGTTTGCTGAGCGACAAACATATGATGGGTAGTTTGGCACGAAAGATGCTGAGGAGGCGGCGGGGAGGATTAAAGGGGCGTGAGTTATTTGAAACAGCACACTATTGGCCAATCCGTGTGGTGCAGCGGGGTGGCGCTGCATTGCGGCCTAAAAGTGGCGCTGGTGTTAAGACCCGCTCCGGTGGACCATGGTATCAGATTCCTCCGCACAGACATTCCCGACTGCCCATCCATTAGTGCTTATTACAACAATGTTGTCAATACATTCCAGGCAACCACAATCGGCTCCGCAGGCATAGCCGTCTCTACCATTGAACATCTTATGGCTGCGCTGTACGGATGCGGCGTTGACAATTTACTGGTCGAACTGAGCGGTCCTGAGGCGCCGATTTTCGATGGAAGTGCGGCGCCCTATGTGAAGCTGATTCGAAAAGCCTCTATCGTGGAACAGGACGGCGCCAGGAATTACCTGACAATTCAGAAGCCCTTAACCGTCGCAAAAGGCGATTCGTTCATAAAAGCGAGCCCGTGTGACCAATTCCAAGTTCGCTACGAGATCGATTATCCGCATCCGCGTGTGGGGAAACAGAAGTACTCCTGGGCCCTGAAAAATGGTAGTTTCGGCAGGGAAATAGCCAAGGCGCGAACCTTTGGGTTTCTTAAAGATGTCCTCAAGCTTCAGAGAATGGGCTTAATAAAGGGAGGCTCTCTGTCCAACGCCGTAGTCTTCGACGACTCTGAACTGCTCAACTTGGATGGTTTTCGCTACGAGGATGAATGCGTGCGCCACAAAATCCTTGACTTCATAGGCGATTTGGCCCTTACAGGCCTGCCCGTGTTGGGAAGTTTCGAAATCCGTAAAGCCGGACATGCGCTCCATAGCCGTTTTTTGACTGAGCTGATGGATGGCAAAGGTTACGCCATTCCAAAGCGACTTCACTTTCCTGCCGCCTATCTTTCGTCAGGGGTATCTGCCCTCGCCTGATGATTCCGGCTTTTAGCCCAGTCCAAATTTCCCTTTAGATCATTTCAGATCTCATGGCGTCCTCTAATATCAAACCCCAACATACGCAAAAATCCAACCGGACAATACTGAGGACAGGGGTGAATAGAAATTGTTTACCATTTTGGTGGGAAATTGGTGTGGGCAACCATAAAAGCCTGAATATTCAAGCATATAACGGCATCGTGAAGGTAAGAAATATTTGACGCCGGGACGGGGAATTTGTGCATTTTCCCTTGACAAAGGGCCAAGTTTGTACTATTTGTTTCATTGTTCGTTTACCTCCTAAGTGTTGCCCTCCCCTGGGGTTTGGGGGACTCCAGGGGGGGAAGCACCTAAGCGCCGCATCCTGAATATCTTAAATCTCTCATACAGAACTTGCGTACAATAGACTACATACAATACATTACCATTTATTCCATGCGTGGTTGAACAAACAGGTCAAAAAACTGGAACGCCGCTAGCGGCTCCTGCCGTGTCACGGCGGGCGGGCTGTCGAGATCGGTGATCGCACCCGACTAAGCGTCCGGGACAACCGCCGGAAGGCCGATCTCGACGCTACGGGCGGCGGTCGCATCGCCCCACACCGGCCCGCATTGGACAGCGTCTTTTATCAAACCCCACGCCCCGGGAGTTGGGTTGCCTGGATAATTTTCTTAATGTTGGGAATGTTTTTTGCCGATTTTTTTTTGGAATTGCGACCAATGGATTGGAAACACCAAGTTCGGTCCTCTCAATCCATGCAGCATGATCCAAGAAATACATCGAACTTTATTATTCTCTTTTGAATACGTCACACGGTAGCTGATTGTAACCTGAAAGGCATATATGAATAATTTACAAGTCTTGGCGCAAATATTTATCGAAACGTTGAAAGATTTTCACACTAACAAACAGCCACTTAGTATTGATTCTCTATACAAGGCTCTGGTTGCAAAACAGGAGCTATCGGCCTTATTGGGTAACACTGCAGTAATCAAGTCATCAGATCATATTGCAGGTCATGCCAATGATTCTACCTCAAACAACAATATATCAGATAAATGTTATTTACATGTTACACAAGTTCGCAGCAGGTTTCTGGAGATTCTCGACATATGCACACCACTACTTGATAATGATGATGATACTCAACGTTTTAATAGGATGATGAAAATAGTTATTGATTGCAATCCTTTAGAGATATTACTGTCACATGGTGTGGATATCTTGGATCTTATGAATATGCTTATTGAAAATGCCATTCGTAAACTGAATTACACGAATGACTTCCTTTCAGAGTTAATAAATGGTTTAGCACGTGTAGAGCAACAATTATTATCCTATCAAACATATAATAATGAGATACATTCCAATGATAATGCATTTAGTGATGAGCTTCTTCTACACACAAAGGACATGAATCATATACTTGGAGCCAACAAGACATTTTCTGAAGTTCGTAGCTTCATCGTCTCTAAACTATCTATAATAGCTGAATCAATAGTAAAAAAAAGACATGAAGATGAGTTAAAGCTTAAGGCTGCAGAGGAAAGAATGAATGAGTTGCAAAACTGTCTTCGGACATACGGTGAGGAAATTCTTCAGGTGAGAGAACGGGCAAATGCGTTGGAAAGGGAAGTACTGCTCGACGAATTAATGGGAATTTCAAACCGCCGCGGCTATGAGCTGAAGATTATTGAAAGTTTCCGGCGCTACCATCGCCATCAAGAGTTTTTCGGCCTCATTTTGATGGATGTGGATGATTTCAAGGCCGTCAATGATACGTATGGCCATCAGGCTGGAGACAGGTGTTTGCGGGAGATTGCAAAAGCCATATCATTTTGCTTGCGTAAAACTGACTTTTTGGCGCGCTACGGAGGAGATGAAATAATAGCCATACTCCCAGGGGCAGTTGCCGGTGAAACAATGAAGATTGCCGAAAAAATTCGAATTTGCATTGAGAAGACCGTTTTCTGGCACAAGCAGGAGCATTTTTCTGTCACCATTAGCATTGGGGTAGCCTCTGTGAGGGCAACGGATGAAGAACCGGGCTCTCTTTTTTCCAGGGTTGACAGCGCAATCTATGAGGCCAAAAAGTGCGGTCGAAACAGAATCATAGAGCTCTGAAAATTGAGGGTGCCGGCTTGGGCGGAATTTATGGCCGAGTGAGCTTAGTCAATCATTTAAACCCTGCTCACTCCCACAAATAATGTGAGGTGTTCCAAGTCATGAATAGCGCGATGGATAGCGCCTTAACCGTTGAATATGAGAATGCGGTCCACGCGCCGTATACTGACAGCCTGACAGGTCTTTTCAATCACGGCTATTTTCTGATTTCTCTCGAACATGAGATCAAGAGATATGAACGGCATGGAAGCCCTTTCACGCTCGGATTGGTGGATGTCGACTGGTTTTCGAACTTTAATAAGAAGTTCGGCTCCTTTGACGGGGACTGCATGTTGAAAGATATTGCACATATGATCAGCTCCACCATTCGCGATGTGGATACCTCGGCAAGATATCAGGGCGATGTTTTCTCTTTGATACTGGTTATGGCGGAGCTGGAGCGAGCTGCAATAGCGGGTGAAAGACTGTGCAAGGCCGTAGAAGAAATGACCGGGGGCAAAGTCACCGTCAGTGTAGGTTTGGCTTCATGCTACAAGGGGGCGACCCCGTCAGGGCTTATCTTCAGGTCTCAGGAAGCTCTGGCGCGGGCCAAAGCGAGAGGGAAAAACCGTGTATGTCTCTATGAAGAGCAACAGTCAATACACCGGGAGGATCACCCCAGAGTTCTGATTGTCGATGATGAACCGGTGAACCAGAAACTCACGGAAGCGCTGCTCCTGACTCTCGATTATGAGGTGATTAAGGCTTCTAACGGTGAGGAGGCCCTGCACATCATCCACAAGACAGACCCGGATTTAATTCTGTTGGATGCCATGATGTCGGGGATGAATGGTTTTGAGGTCTGCCGAAGATTGAAGGCCCACAATTCGACGCGACTTATTCCGATTATCATGCTGACGGCTTCAAACGTTGTAGATGCAAAGCTAAGAGCGATCGAAGCCGGAGCTGATGATTTTGTCACAAAGCCGCCTAACCGTGCTGAACTTTTGGCCCGAACCAACTCACTGTTAAAAGCAAAGTTCCTGAATGACGATTTGGCCAGCATCGAAAACGTGCTCATCTCTTTGGCCAATGCTATTGAAGCACGAGATGCCTGCACGCAGGGTCATGTCCAACGGGTCGCAAACCTTGCACACGAACTCGGGTCAAGGATGGGGCTGTCAAAGCCCGAACAAAAAGCTCTGAAACTCGGTGGCATTTTACATGATATAGGCAAGATTCAAGTCCCGGATGACATCTTGAACAAACCTGGACCGCTATTGCCAGGCGAGCGGGAAATCATGGAAAGGCATGCTGAAGCGAGCTATAAAATATGTCTTCCATTAAAGAAGAGTCTGGGGGTGGCCCTTGAGGCAATCCACTATCACCATGAGAAGTTGGACGGGTCAGGTTATCCTGAAGGTCTGAAAGGTGACGAAATACCCATGGTTGCGAGGATAATGGCTGTAGTTGACATCTATGACGCCCTCGTCAGTGAGCGGCCCTACCGAAAGGCTATGTCTACGGAAAAGAGTCTGAACATCTTAAACCAGATGGCTACAGATGGAAAACTTGATGCTGACATTGTGGCGAATCTAACTGCAGTTATGAGATAATCAATCTTGTTCTCAAATTTTCGGTGGTGTCCTTAGCCTTCTGATCGGCTCATAATCATCGTTTTCACTTCAGCTTTCGAGGCTTGGCTCCCGGTCAGGCAAGAGCGGCGAACGGAATTCCAGGTCTTTCAGGCAAGTTCCAGTTTTTCGAGGTATTTCTTATATAAGTCGTCCCGTGGACGGGCAACCTCAGCGGGGAAAGACTTCTCCAGAGCGAGAGATATCTGCGTCGTGCTCCGAAAACGCCTCATTGGATCCCATGTAAGGCAATTCATTATAAGCTCGTTCAGGTTTTCGGGAATTTCAGGCCTCCACACCCTGGGCGGCGAGGGGTACTGTTCGCAGTGCTGGATTTCATATTCACCGAAGGAAGATGCCTTGAAAGCAGGGCTACCTGTCAACATTTCGTAAAAGAGCGCTCCGAAAAGATAGACATCGGTAAAAACCGGAGGTCTTTTGCGCGCAAGGTAGGTCCTGAACTGTTCAGGCGCTCTGTAGGAAAGATAGGGCAGCGGAAGCTCCTTTAAGTTCGTTTTGGCCGGGCTGGCCTTCTCTATCTCATTCCAGAGGCCGCCGTTATATATCTTGAGATAAGGTTTGTCTTTGTACAAAAGGATGCGCGAGGGACGCAGGTCGAGATGGAACAGGTTCTGTATTCTGCCGCCTGTCCCAATATGAAGATGCAGGTCCCCCAAGCCATCCAAGACCTGATAGCCCAACCTTACGGCAAGAGAAATCGGCATGTTCTCGCCCGATGTCAGAAGGTCGCTCAACGCAAGCGGCAGATGTTCCCGCACTATGAAAAGGTGTCCGTTTATGTTGGCCAGATCGTAGATCCTGATCAGATGGCGGGAATTGATCGCCATCTGCCCTTGTGCCCACAAGGCCAGTTTTTCGGTTGAAAGAGCATTTCTGAGTTTCCCGCTCAAGGCCTGGCCCGCATATTTTTCCCCGTTGCTCTGTTCTTCCAGTTCCACAACCAGAGAGCTCGATCCGACGTGCAGCAGGTCAATCACTCTGTAAGAACGGACGCAACCGGCGAGAGTCTTGCCCGTCCCGTCAGACCAGGATGTGACTGTATGGCCGATGACTGGATCGACGGAATAGGATCCAAGCGAGAGGACAGATGGATTGACAAATTCGGATTCCGCCTGCTGGTCTTCCGGATCGGTCTTACTATTCCCCGTTGCAATGGCCGCTGTACGGGCATTCTCCTTTTTCTGGGCCTGCGAGCACCTCGTTATCTTTACCAGCACAGCTTTTTTCAGTTCGTCCGCAACACTTTCATCCGAATAGACATACTCATAGAAACGGAATGCATCCTCCCATCTGCCCAAGTTGAAGGCGCAATCCCCGCAGTGCTCCCAGGATTTGAGCCGCTGGAACCCGAGCCCGGCCGCCATGCTGAGCTCTTGAATGGCTTCCTCCCAGAACTGCCCATCCATGAGCGCCAGGCCATAGTTGTAGAACTGGGCGGGATTGGTTGCCTGAAACCCTTCTTTGTGTTGAATGCGCCCCGTGCCAGAGTGTTCATCGATCCCGAAGAGGATTGTCTCGGCGCGAGAGCGTATCTCTTCTCTTACCCATTGGGGGAAATCGTCTTTTTGGATTTCAGCCAGTATCTCTTTGATAACGTCGGCAGTCCCATCCGCCAGACCCTGTTCCATGCAGAGACGGGCTTCCGACAAGCGACTGAGGAATTTTTGAACTAGCTCTCCGGGCGCCATTGGTTCCCTCCAACAATACCCGTGGGTCTACGAGCTTTTGCTCGAAAGAGGGGCCGGCATGCAAAACGGGCTGCCTGGATCAAAAACGGGCATCCAAATGTGCGATTTGCTTTCAGACGGGCCCATAAACCCTCAGTTGGGGGTCCGGTGGAAATTTCAGCATCGGATATGAAATTGACGATTTCGCCAAATATGATCCTATGGGCCTGTCCATCGCTTGTCAGCACCGCCGTTGGCCCACTCGTCTCGACCCGGTCCGGCGAATGGGGATCCAACGGTTCGAACCTGTAAGATTTGAGTTCTTTTGCCGGCAGTTTAGTCCACTCTCCTAAAACCCCGCTCTTGACCGTACGGAAAGGAGGTGTGAAATCGGTAAGAGTCGCATATCCGCGCTTCAAGATTTTGAGGCCTTTCTTTCCAGGTGAGCGCGCCACCTTGAGTACACGGGAAGCGGGCAACTCGAGGCATTCCCCGTTTGATTCGATCAGGTATAGATCCTCATGCCGAACCGGAATGGGCGTTGGGAACCGGGCGGGCTCGGTCTTTTCGCATACAGCGGTCTTTTCGGCCATAGGTTCTGCGCCCTTAGACCCTTGCGCCTTCATCTCGCCTCGTGTGTCGCGCAAAATATCAGCTTGGTCTTTAAGTGCGCTTCTGATCTCGATCAGTCTATCCGCTATGTGAACGAGAGCCGGTATTCCTCGAAGCGTCTTCTCGATTTGTTGTAGACTGGCAAGCTCCGTATCCATGATCTCAAGGTTTTCCGAAAACGAACGGCAGCTTTTGTCAACTAAACTGCTGGGCTCCTCGATCTGACTCTTGTGCGACATCGATAAGGCCGGGGCGGGCACGGCTTCACAAGGTGGTTTGAGCTTGTCACTGGAAGCTGGCAGCATTGCCTCGGGCAGGATTTCTTCCATCTTGGGTCTTTTGGCCTCGGCCTTGACTGCGTGTGCTCTTCGGCGCAACTCCTGAAAACGTTCGATCAGGTCGTTGAGCCTTTGCTTTTCATGGGGCTCTGTCTCGCTCTCCATGAGAAGCAAGTGCGCAAACAGTCCCTGAGAATCGCGGATTAGTTGGACCAGCCTGCGGTTTACTGCATGGGGTCTGTCCACAAACCTTTTGAGAATGGCGTCCATAATCCTGAGAACAGTCTTCGCGTCGGAGGATCTGGAGGCAAAGGGTTCAAGCTGCTTAAGGGCAGCGGCGAATTTTTGTATGTTGTCCTTTGAGAATTCCCAATCGAGGCTCAGGTATGCGGCGTTGAATATTTCGATCAGCCTGGACAATTCATGGAGATGATTTTTCTGAGAGTCGAACGTATCGCCTGGCGGCGCTTTGTCATATTGCGCCCGCAAAGTTGCTGCCTCAAAAGATTTGGGAGACGGGCCGCCTCTATTTTGCGCGACTGGACGGTTTTGGGCGTCTGAGCCAGGGGATTTGCTCTGAATCGTTTGCGGCTGCTCTTGGTTGCCGGTCTGAACGAGTCCTTCGTTTCGGTCCGGCTTGCCCGCAGGGACAAATAGGCTGTCTATTTCTTTGTCTATTTCAACCTGGAGGGCGCCGAAATCGAGGCCCGCCCCCGGCACCCCGCAAAATTTGCCCTTTTCGCGGTCTGGGTCGTATTTAGAAGAATCATGGGCTTCCACCATAGTCTTGGCCCCCCCCGCCCTTTGCACAATAGGAACGAACAGGGAGTCTATTTCCCCGTCGATTTCCAGTTCGAGCGCTCGGAAATCGATCCCCGACCCGGCTTCGCCGCGACGTGCTTCTTTGTCAACCATGAGCTTTCCTTTTGAACCAGGTCGTTTTGAGAACATAAAGGAGCGGAAAAGTTCTATCGACCTCAGCAGCCAATTTGGCCGCAGACCTTCTGGATTATGTTTCTCACCGTTCGTTTGCTTATCTCGCGCAAAGTCTCGTAAACGCCGGTTCCCAAGACTGCGCTGGCTTCGAAATATGGCACGTTCAGCCCTTCGTTCAGATCACACTCAAGCTCCGCGACAGGCAGCAGCGGGATATTGGATTCGATCAGGTCACGTTTGTTATATTGCAGCACTAGAGGTACTTGCCCGACCGAGAGTCCCTGGTCGCTCAGGTTTTTAATGAGGTTCTCCAGGCTTTCGATATTCTTGTTTTTTTGCACTTTGAGAGAGTCAGCCACGAAAACCACCCCGTCAACTCCTCTGAGGACAAGTTTTCTCGTTGAGTTGTACATGACCTGGCCTGGAACGGTGTAGAGCTGGATGCGAATGGTCATGTTAAGGACCTGGCCGATATTTAGAGGCAGGAAGTCGAAAAAGAGGGTCCTGTCACCCTTTGTATCAACGGTCACCATTTTACCGCAAACCTGTTTGGACATGGATTCATGCACATAAAGCAGATTTGTGGTCTTGCCTCCTCGGCCCGGACCGTAGTAAACTATCTTGGCCTGGATTTGGTTTTTGCTTAGATCTATGAACGCCACGGACTTTTTCCTTGATGCTCTCCAAATATCGCGCGCATTTCATTTATTGCGCTTCCAAGCTTGAGTCGGATCAGACCCAGTGAAACATTATCATTGAAAAGGGTTATAATGAGATAGTCCTTGGCCAGGCGGCTAAAGTGCACATTGCGCTTGCCCCCCTTGTGGTACATGAGTGCGAAGTCCTGCTCGCCGATCAGCCTCGCTATTTCGGAGGTTGCTGCGAAATTAGCCGCCGAAACCGCCGCCAGGGAAAAAACGTCCTCCATTTCCAGCGAACCGCACTCCATTATTAAATTCCCCGATAGATCAGCTAAGACGACGTGCTCGGCACCCGAATCAAGAAGTTGGTCCGAAATAATCTCCTCAAGTTTTCCAATGTCATTTTTTGTCAGTATCAGGTTCATTGGGGGACGTTCTCCAAGTGGTGAAACCGCGCAGTCGAATGTCAGGATGCAAAAATCATGCGGGCGATCTGTTCACGCTACTTGATAACGGCTAGCTCGCTATGAAGCGGATGGTTGCTGTCCAGGTTCACAAACCTGAGAGGTGCGATGAGCTCTTGGCCATGCGTGGATATCGAACACAAAATTTCCTCGTCGTCTTCGGGATGAAATACGTCGGTAATCTCGATTTTCTCGGAGTTACTTATGCTTTTGCCCTCTTTTTCGAAGAACTCGACAAGGTCCACCGACGCCTGCGCTTCGACGGGCATGTATTTCCTAATTCTGTGGATCAGCCCGGAGTAATTGCCGGAGAACTCTTTTTCGTCCTGGAGCCGGTGCCACTGCAGCAAAAGATGCTCTACCGGTTTGTCGATAGAGAACGGACCTGACGGGATGAAAGGATGGGTGATAAAACGGCCTCTTTCCCAGCCGAGTATCTTCATGAAAGCTTCTTCGCCCTCGACGCCGCTCGTATGGGCATGAAGGATCCGGCCGGAGCCGATGTGGATGTTGCCATGGTTGCCTGCCGAATAGACTTCTATGTTCAGATTCGAGCGCGAAAGGCACCCGATCTGAAGCAGGTCGGCCAGCCTGATTGCTGTAATGGCGCCGTGAAAATCCCCATTTCCGGCTTCCCCCGCTGGGTCGGCGCCGCTGCAGCCCTCCAGTACGGCTTCTGTTAAGTCCGCGCCGTCTAGATTTGTCATTTTGAGATTCACATTTGTAATTCTAGCCCTTGTCAGGTTGCTTCCTTCCAGATTGGCGCCTTCCAGGTCGGCCCCCTCCAGATCGCTCTCTTCGAGATCGGCCCGCACCAGGGTTGCGCCTACCAGGTTGGCTTCCCTCAGGTTTGCTCCGCGAAGATTTGCCATGGTTAGGTTGGCCACATTGGCCTTTACTTTGAAGAGGTTGGCGCCTTCGAAATTGGCGCCGATCAGATTCGCCGAATACATGTTCACCATTTCCAGATTCGCCCCTCTGAGATTGGCGCTCTTCAGATTGGCGCCTTCGAGGTCAGCCCCCCGCAGGTCGGCCTCGGCCAGCCAACCAGCGCCCGAAAGGTCCATGGAAACCAGATTTACCCCCCGCAGGTAAGCGGGGCCTCTTCCGGCGATCACGGCCATTAAAAGCTGCTCGCGGTTTAGCTCAGACACGGAAAGGTTCTCCTGCAATTTTCAGTATTAAACTTCAGACAGCAATCCTCAAGCCAATTCGGTTCTCTATCTTTTAGCCAAAGGAGGGCCACCCCATTGCTTTGTCTATTATTCGGCTTTGGGGGAGAAAAAGATAAATACTATCGTAGGTGAGCAGGTATCCGATTTGCTTCGGGCCACTTAGCCGAAATACCAAATGGGAATTGATTTGCGTTGAAGTTGAAAAGAATCCTTTCGTTCAATCGGTATTGATCCGATTTATAGAATAAAGTTGTCAAGAAACGTCGATACTGAATTTTTGATTGACGGAGGATCAAATGGAGAGGCGAAAAAACAGACGAGTGCCTTTTCAAGTCATAGCGACCGTGCAGACCGACCAGATCAGCATTAAGGGAATGGTCGATAACCTGAGCATGAAAGGGATGTTTCTTATCACCATGGAGACCCTTTCCGGCGGCAGCCCTTTGGAAATCTCAATAATCCTGTCCGGATCGTCTTCCTTTCTTTCCATCAAGGTGAAGGGCAGGGCGGTCCGGCAGACTGAGGCAGGGATTGCGATCGAATTCCAGGAAATGGATTTGGACTCCTTTACTCACCTCAGAAACATCATCGCACAAAACTGCGATGACCCGGATGCCGCCTACGAAGAGTATTGCCAGTCCATCGTATGGGGATAGCCGCCATGCCACCGGTGGCCCTGCCCGGATATTCGGCTTGGCGCCGTATCGGCAAACCATGTGAAATTCATTTGCCTTTTAGAGGTTTCCCCTGTTCCATAATTGATGTTCCGGATACACTTTGCGGGGATGAAAGTTATCTCGCGACGGTCCTCCGCGCCCTGCGCCATGCAAAATTCTTTTTAATGGGCCTGGGGTGCCGCCATGGGGACATGAACGACCACTGCCTTTGCAATGAGGGTTGAGGCTCGATGATTCTATTGATTAATCCTCCGCTGGTTAAGCCTTCCGAGCCGCCGCCCGGTATTGCGCGGCTTTACGGGACATTGGTCGCCGCAGGGGTGAAATGCTCGATAATCGACGTAAACATCGAAGCGATACTCCATCTGTTAGCAAAGAGCCCGCCTGATTCCGACAGGTGGACAATGCGGGCCGTTCGAAACCGGGCGCACAATCTCGAACTTGTCCGAAGCGCGCGGGGTTACCTTAACCTTCAACGTTACAAGCGCGCGGTTTTCGATTTAAACCGGCTTATTGGAAAGTCTGCAGAAAGCGGTGGTCCGGTGCGGCTCAGCCTGTGCAACTATCAGCATTCTGAGCTTTCAGCGGTTCGCGCCATGGACCTGTTAAGAGCGGCGGAAGAGTATCAGGAGAATCCCTTTTACGAATACTTCTCAAAACGAATTTCCAACGCCCTGGAGCTTCACTCGCCCGATGTAGTAGGCGTTTCCTTGAACTACCTCAGCCAGGCGCTGACGGCGTTTGCGATTATCGGCTTTATCAGGACTAGCTGCCAGCGTGTTCGGATCGTGCTTGGAGGCAGCCTAGTCACCTCGTGGGTTTGCAAGCCCGGCTGGAGCAATCCCTTCTCGGGGCTTGTAGACCGGATTGTGAGTGGCCCAGGGGAACAGGCGCTCCTTGATTTTGCCGGAGTCAATGAAGTCATCCGCAGGCGCCGGTTTTCGTATGATCCGTTCCCGTTGCGAGATTACTTGGCGCCCGGTCCGATTCTCCCCTATAGCGCATCTTGCGGATGCTATTGGAATCGTTGCGCTTTCTGTCCGGAAAAAGCGGAAGGAAATCACTACGAGCCGGTTTCACCAGAAGCGGCGGCCCGCGAAGCGGGTGAATTATGCTCAGCGTCTCACCCGGCGCTCATTCACTTTCTGGACAGCGCAATAAGCCCGGCCCTTTTGAGCAAACTCTCGGCAAACCCGCCGGGTGCGCCCTGGTACGGGTTCGTGCGAGTGACCAGAAGGCTGGCCGATGAGGATTTTTGCCGAGCGCTGAAACTGAGCGGGTGCGTCATGCTGAAGCTTGGTCTTGAGTCCGGCGATCAGGGCGTTATTGACTCGGAGGGCAAAGGGATCGACCTCGCCATTGCTTCCAGGGCGCTGGCCTCGCTTAAAAAGTCAGGGATAGGGACTTACGTTTATCTTCTTTTCGGGACACCGTCGGAATCCGTAGATGAGGCCCTCAATACGCTCGATTTTACGGTCCGGCACGAACGGTTTATCGATTTTCTGAATCTTGCCGTCTTCAATATGCCGGTCAACAGCCCCGATGCACAAAGGTTCGCAACTTTTCCTCACTACGGAGGGGACTTGTCGCTCTACACCGGATTTTCTCACCCGAAGGGATGGGACAGGCCGAAGGTCAGGCGTTTTCTGGACACCGAATTTAAAAGACAGCCCGCAATCGCACGCATTCTGTCGCATGAGCCGCCTTTTTTCACTTCGAACCACGCGCCTTTTTTCGCTGGCCAATAGGGGTGAACTGACCCTCTTAAAAATCTTGGACACGGGTAGCATGGTCAGAGTAATTTGTGTACATTATAGACATTGTATGCAATTGGAAAGGTGAGCCGTGAACGAAACAGTGACCATTACAGCCAGGATACCGGCTAAAAACAAGGAGCGCCTTGAAGTTTTGGCCCAGGCGACCGGGCGCAAGAAGGGCTTTCTTGTCGCTCAGGCCCTTGAAGAATATCCTGAAACCCAGGCTTGGCGGATAGAAGAGACGCTGAAGGCCATCCATGAGGCTGATGCAGGCAACTTTCCTGCAGATGATGAAGAGCTGAGGGCGTTCCATGCCAAGTGGGTATAAAATCCGCGATAGAATAAGGGTTTAACCTGGAATAAGAACCAGGGGCCGCAAGATTTCCTGAACGGAGGATCTCTCTTGCATCAGGGAATCACAGTCACGTCATGATGACAAATAAATAAGAAGGGAGCTGGAAAATGGCTGATATGGATGACATCAAAGAGGCCAAAAGATTTTATACGGATATACCGCAGAAAACGGATGGGTTTTTTCTCAAGGGGTCCGGCGCGCTGGATTGGGGAATGAAGAACCGGCTGGCGCGGATCTTCAATCCGGAAACCGGCCGAACGGTCATGCTGGCGATCGACCACGGGTATTTCCAGGGTCCCACCACCGGGTTGGAGCGAATCGACATAACTATACTTCCGCTGGTCCCGTATGCCGACACACTGATGCTGACAAGGGGCATCCTCAGGACCATCGTGCCGCCTTCCACCTCGAAATCAATCGTGCTGAGGGTTTCCGGGGGGGCAAGCATACTTAAGGAGCTTTCTAATGAGGATATCGCGGTCGATATCGAGGAATCCATTCGCCTGAATGTCTGCGCCATGGCCGTGCAAGTCTTTATCGGCGGAGAGTACGAGAGGCAGTCCATCATAAACATGACCAGGATGGTGGATATTGGCGCCCGCTACGGGATTCCCACTCTTGCCGTGACGGCGGTGGGCAAGGACATGGTGCGCGACGCCAAGTACTTCAGACTGGCTGTGAGGATATGCGCGGAACTTGGCGCTCACTACGTCAAGTCCTACTATATAGATGAGGGGTTTGAAACCGTCACGGCCTCCTGCCCGGTGCCTATCGTGATGGCCGGCGGCAAGAAGATCCCGGAATTGGATGCCCTTACCATGGCCTATAATGCGGTCCAACAGGGTGCGGCCGGTGTCGATATGGGAAGGAACATCTTCCAGTCGGAAGCGCCAACGGCCATGATCCACGCAGTACGCGCCGTAGTCCACGGAGACGAAACGCCGAAACATGCCTTTGATCTTTACAATACGCTGAAAGACGAGAGCAAGACCGCCCCGCTGCGATAAACATCGGGCCCGATAAAAGTCGGGCCGCCAGGCGCGGGGTTTTCGACAAAGAGGAAGTAAGGAAAGCGTAACCGCAAAAATGAAGGTTTCCTATTGGCATAACAACCGGGATATCCGGATAGAGGAGGTTCCAACACCCCGGCCGGGGCCGGGAGAGATCCTCGTGAAGGTGATTTCCTGCGGCATATGCGGAAGTGACATAGTGGAGTGGTACCGGCTGCCGAGAGCGCCGCTGATTCAGGGCCATGAGATCGGGGCGCAGGTGGTTGCCGCGGGCGATTCGGTAACGAAATTTAAGCCTGGGGACAGGGTTTTCGTTGCGCCCAAGGTGCCCTGCATGGAATGCTCATACTGCAAAGAAGGGCATTATCCCCAGTGCTCCGAGGTAAAGGACAGGCTGCCGGGCGGTTTTGCCGAATATATCCTCGTCCCGGAGTCCCTGGTGGATAAGGGCGCCTATCTTTTGCCCGAGACCCTGACCTACGACCAGAGCACCTTCATCGAGCCTCTTGCATGCGTTGTGAGGGCTCAGCGGCTTGCCGGGGTGCGGGAGGGGCGGACGGTCTTCGTGGCCGGCTGCGGCATGTCGGGACTCCTCCATGTAAAACTAGCAAAGTCAAGGAAATGCAGGGTAATAGCAACCGACATCAACCAATACAGGCTGGCGTTTGCCAAACGGGTCGGGGCGGACATAACAATCGATGCGGCGGAAGATGTTTCCCGGCGTCTCGCTGAGGAAAACATCGGGAAGGCGGGCATCGTTATATTATGTGCTTCAGCCCTTTCCGCCGTGGAACAGGCATGGAAATGCGTGGACAAAGGCGGTGCGGTGGTCTTTTTCGCCGTTCCGGGACCTGGCAAGGATGTGACTGTTCCGATAAACGATTTTTGGACAAAGGAGATCAGGATACTTACTTCTTACTACTGTGGGCCGCCCGATATTGAGGAAGCGATAAAACTGATCGAATCCGGCGAGATAGAAGTGGAGGACATGATCACGCACAGATTCGGGCTGGAAGATATCGCAAAGGGCTTCGATCTGGTGCTGGATGGGACCAGATCCATCAAGGTGATCATCGGTCCCAACGATCCATAAGTCTGAGACGCGATGCCCGTAAACCGCCTCTTGTTATTGGAGAACTGAATGAACCTGCTGCATGTGGCGCTTGTCTGTGGCAGCGAGGAAAATGCGGACAAATTTTACCGAGATCTGCTTGGACTCCGGAAGGCCGCGCCAAAGGCGCTTTCCTCCTCGCTTGCGCGGACAATATTTAATATAGATTCAGATTTTTCGATGATCAACTACATGGATGAGTCCGTTCACTTCGAGGTTTTCGTTAAAGCCGGCGAGATCCCCACCGCAAGCGATGATGACCCGGCCGGAAGCGCCGGGGCAAACCGTGCAGGCGGCAACCGCCGCATCGGCCATGTCTGCCTCCAAGTGGAGGATCTCCGGGATTTTCTCGAAAAATGCCACGCCATGGGTATTGGCGTCGCCCAGACGCCAAAGGCGGACTATGTCGTGACGTTTATTAGGGATTACGATGGCAATCTTTTCGAAATTAAAGAACAATAGGCATATAGCCTGGAGCTGGGAATAAACTAAAAAAAGGAATCATTTCATGGTATTTCAAAAGGGAACGATAACTACGGAATTCGAGAAGGCGCTTGAAATTGGTCGCCCACCTAATGTAGTTCGGCTTTTTCCCCATTCAAAAGCGCTGATAGTGAGCGGCAAGGTGATAGATCGCGCGCTGATGGCCAAGGGCAAAGCTATGACTATCGCGGCGAACGGCCGAAATTATTGGGTCATTCGAGGAGCGCTCAAGGCCGCGCAGCGTGCAAATGCGGCCATCATCGTGGAAATTGCGAAATCGGAGGGCGGCGCGAAGGCCTACTGCCCCACTAGCCTTTGGAACCTCGCAATGCAGGTGGACGAGGTCTGCAACGAATTGGGGATCACGGTTCCCGTGGCTGTCCATGCCGATCATTACGGGATTCAGAGCGCCGGGGACGTGGAAACGGCCAAAATCGAAATCCCATCGATATTCGATGCCGGTATAACCTCGGTAGCCATTGACGCCTCTCATCTTCCCGATGACGAAAACCTTCTGGCCAATATCGCCCTCACACCCTACCTGCCCCGGTGGGCAGGCTATGAGACTGAGGTGGGTGAAATCAAGGGAAAAGAAGGGCTTTCAACAGTTGACGAGGCGCTCTATCTCATCCGGGGTCTCAATGCCCACGGGATTTTCCCGGATTGGATCGCCCTTAACAACGGCACGACGCACGGCATCGAAGCCAGCGAGTCAGGCATCCAGGTCTCGCTCACTGTGGAAATCCACAATGCCCTGGCTAAGTACAATATATCGGGCGCCCAGCACGGCACGTCCGGCAATGACTCCAGGCGGCTGCAAAAGATAGCCCGGGAGACGCGGACCACCAAGGCGAATGTCGCCACCGCCCTTCAGATGCTCACCTGGGGAGTGAAGGTGAATGAATACGGCAACGCCTTCCTGGATGAGAACGGAGAATTTGTCAAGCTCCCCGACCATGGCGTGGATGACCGGATGTGGGCTGAAATGGTGGCGTACGCCAAGGAAAAGGGTCTGAAGAAAGGGGACTACAAGAAACTCAACCTCCCGCTTGACAACAAGCTCCACGGCCAGCCGCGCGAGATACGGGAAAGGATGGCGAAAAACGTGGAAGATTTTGTATACGGACTGCTTACCGAAGTATTCAACGCAAAGGACACCGCCCCTCTGGGCATCGAGGCCATCCTCAAGGCCGGTTCATACGACCTGGGGCCGAAATCCACCCGGATCGAAGATCCCGCGCAGTGGACAGAGGATTTGATCCGCGAGCGGGCGAAAAAGAAGCAAAAAGATGAGAAGACTTATGACGATTAGCTGACCCTGAAGATCAGACTCCCATAAGAGCAGTGAACAGTGAACAGTGAACAGTGAAAAGTGAAGAGGGAGAGTGGGTGAATGGGGGAATGGGGGGATTCTTTCAAGCGCTTGGAGACTGCCGCCCGACTTACTCCAAGCCGGCGCGCTGCCTCGGCCGGGCTGTTTCCGTCCCGGATCAATTGTAAGAGTGTGTCATCATTAATCTTTTTCTTTGCCATGGATACATCCTGGAAACATCATGGGAATTTTTGGTTTACTGCCGTCATAGTCCGGTTGAGCCTCAAAATGAGCAGCACAAACATTTTCGACTCGACGACGCGGGCCGCGAAGCGCGCTCGAGAAGTTGGGCCGGCAGTCCGGGTAAGGAGGGCGAAAGCCGAAGGAAGCGGCTTGTCATCTCACTTGGCTGAACCCTCGCTTCGTTCGGGTTCGCGGGTAACATCGAGCAAGCGCGTTAAACGCTTCAAGTTCGCGGCCGATCTTTTGTGAGGCCGCACCCTGCCGATGCCCTTGATCCCTTTCTCCGCATTGAAACAGATGGAAACTCCCTGGAAACGTCATGGAAAAATATGGAAACTTTTGGGAGACTGTTTCCATTTGCCAAGTTAAGTCGCCGACAGCGCTAGATCCACCGCAGAGACGCAGAGTACGCCGAGAGATGCGCAAGAGTTTCGGCCATGCGCGCAAACGCGCAAAGCCGAGAGCTCGCGTTGTGGCGGGACTGCCCGCCGCAGCGCCACACTAAGCCTATCCATGGTCTACTCCTGGTTTTCCTCTGTGACCTCTGTGCCTCTGTGGTGAACGGGTCCTGCAAATTCCTTAATTTCTCAATTTATTCTAATCCAGCACAATTATACAGTCCGCTGATCTGGCCCTGCAAAACGGCTACCGGGCTTCGCCAGTGAGCAGTGAGCAGGAAATCTGGCATCCTCTCTCTGCCCTCCGTTGTGCGACCACCCTTATTCGGTTTTCAAAGAACGCTTTTCAGAGAGCGGGGAACAGTGAACCGTGAGCGGTGAGCGGTGGAAAAACAAGTCCCTCGATTCCACTCGACTTCTACAATTGGCCGGCAAAATTGTACTACACTGTGATTTCGCCTTGCAAAACGGCAACGAGAAGCGGCAACCAGAAGCGGAAATAGAAACGGCAACCAGAAGCGGCGACGGCTTCGCAGTGAAGAGTGAGCGGTGAAGAGTGAGCGGTGAAGAAATCCATAAATTCCAGTCGAGTTCTGCGATTAGTCGGCGATATTGTACTGCACCGTATTTTGGCCATGCCAAACGGCAACGAGAAGCGGCGGCTAGAAACGGCAATAGAAGCGGCAACGGCTGCGCAGTGAACAGTGAGCAGTGAGCAGTGAACAGTGAACAGTGAATCGTGAATGGGTGAAGGGGTGAGTGGGTGAAGGGAGCAAGAAGCGAGAAGCGGGGAGCGGCAGCAGGCAGTGACCAGTGAGCAGTGACCAGCAGTGAGCAGTGAAATCCCTCGATCCCTCAGTATGATAGGCACAGATAAAGGGATTGCGGGATTGAGCGATTCAGGGATTGAAAATAGATGAAAGAATTGAGGAATTGCGAATTGAGGGATTGCTCTCCACCCAAGAAAATTAGGCGGCGGTGACCTTCAGATGGGCCTGTTGCCGTGACCGTGGCTTGGCTTTGACGGTAATCTGAACATCTCGGCCAAGGGCATTCAGAAAATGAAACAGGCGTTCCATGGAAAAACCTGATAGTTTTCCCCTAGTCAGGGCCGATACCTTCGGTTGGTCTATACCGAGGAGTTCGGCAGCTTGTGCCTGTGTTAGGCGTTGCCTGGCAATGATCTTGAGAATCTGGCGGGCAAGCTCCGCTTTTGCAAGGCGCTCTTCGGCATCAGGCAGGCCAAGGTCGGCAAATACGTTACCGCTCCCGTGATATACTTCGGTCTCTTCATTCATGGTGCTTACTCCTCTTCCCGCGATGCATTAGTTGCGCTATTTTCAAGCGGGCTTTAATCTTCTCGATCTCTTCCTTCGGTGTGGCGATGCCACGCTTTGATTTCTTCTGGAAGACGTGCAGGACGTAAATGGCATCGGCAAACCTGACGGTATAGACGGCGCGGTACGTGTCCGAGCTGTAATCCTCGACGATCTCCAGCACTCCTGCGCCGGTAAATCCCTTCATCGGTTTTGCGCCGGGGTGTTTTTCCCCAAGCTGGGCGAGATAGAGGGCAAAGCCGAAAGTATCCTGGACGTCTTCCGGCATTGCCTTCATATCTTTGCGGCTGCTACCCACCCATTCAACCGGCTTTAAAGATTTGGCCAACATAGAGTAATTATGCTAAATCAGGCATAATAAAGCAATGGGAAACTCGAGTGAGGAGTGAGGGGTGAAGAGAGAGGAGCGAGCAGCGTGAGGAATGCATGATGAGTGAAGCGGGGGGACAGGACTGAGGACTGAGTAAAAAACGCGTAACCCGATCGACAATAATGCACAATTCTTTAGAGCCTCTTGCAAAAGTACTTCAACGTCATTCCGGCGAAGGCCGGAATCCAGGTTTTTCAAGGTCTTTTGAACCTCGGATGTCACCGGGGTGACGGTTTTGTTGAGTTTTGCAAGAGGCTCTTTAGTGTGCATTAGGGAATTCCCGTCGATCTTTAGCCGTCAATCCTGGGGACCTAGTCAGGACTGGGGANNGACCTAGTCAGGACTGAGGACCTAGGAGCCTGTCGGAGAAATAGCGCTGGGGGCTATTTTATGCTAATATGGCCCCACTATGGAAAAGACATTCAAATCCTGTGACCGAAAACAAATGCTGCTGCTCCCGCCCTCGTTGCTGGACTGGCTCCCAGAGGGGCATTTGGTCCATTTCATATTGGACTTGGTAGAGCAGCTTGATCTTTCAAAGATATATGCTTCTTACCAGGGAAACGGCCGGGGACAGCCTCCGTACGAACCGAGGATGATGACGGCCCTTCTTTTCTATGCTTACTGCACTGGCGTTCCCAGTTCCCGTCAGATCGAGAAGAAAACCTTTGAGGACGTTGCCTTCCGTGTGATCGCGGCAAACAGGCACCCGGACCATGACTCCATCTGCGAGTTCAGGAAGCGCCACCTCAAAGCTCTTGCCGGTCTTTTTGTACAAATCCTCAGGCTCTGCCAGGAAGCAGGGCTCGTCAAGCTTGGCCATGTGGCTCTCGATGGGACAAAGATCAAAGCCAATGCCTCCAAGCATAAGGCGATGAGCTACGGGAAGATGAAAAAGAAAAAAGAGGAGCTTGAAAAAGAGATCGACGAGCTTCTCAAGAACGCCGAGGCTGTGGACGACGAAGAGGATAAAAAATACGGTAAGAACAAAAAGGGCTGGGATTTGCCCGATGAACTCAAAAGAAGAGAGACTCGCCTGGCAAAGATTAAAGAAGCCATGAATGCTCTTGAGGAAGAGGCCAGGCAAGAGGCTGCGGAAAAACAGAAAGCAAAACAAGCTCGGAAAAAGAGCAAGAAAGCACCTGCAAGCCAACCTCCTCCGGCAGTGGCGCCTTCCGATAATGCACAGAGAAATTTCACCGATCCGGATTCCCGGATAATGAAGGTAAGCAGCACCAAGTCCTTTGAGCAATGCTACAATGGTCAAGCAATTGTGGATGATTCTTTTCAAGTGATTGTAGCAGCCGGTCTCTCCCAAAATGCCAATGATATGGAAGAAGTTGAGCCCATTCTGGATATCCTGGAGGAAAATCTTGGCGGAATTCCGCACCATACGGCAATCACAACCGATGCCGGCTACTTCAGCGAAACCAATGTGATGCTTTTTGAAGATGCCCTGCTTAACCCCGTTATGGCTACACAGAAAATGAAGCACGGCGAAGTCCTTCCACAGGTTCGGGGGCGAATCCCAATAGATATGACGCCCAAGGATCGGATGAGAAGAAAGCTTTGTACGAAAAAGGGCCAAGAAATTTACTCCAAGAGAAAGTCAACGGTTGAACCGGTCTTTGGTCAGATAAAACAGGCCCGGGGCCTGAGACAGTTTCTGCTAAGAGGACATGAGAACGTATCGGCTGAATGGCAGATGTGGTGCCTCTCCCACAATCTGCTTAAACTCTATCGTCATGGTGGCCCCTTCTAATGGGCTGGAGAAGCCACTTAAACCGCCGTTCTCCGTCAGAATCAGTACACCATTGAACCATCCCCGGCGATTGATACCAATCTTTTGGACGCGAATGCCTATTGTTGGCTAATTTTTATTGAATTGAGCTTTGCGGGGTGAGAGATTTCCCTCAAAGCGCTCACCCCAGTTTTTAACGTTACTTTTAAAAGCCGTTATCCCGACAGGCTCCTAGTCAGGACTGAGGACTGAGCAACACAGACGAATTGCGCCACAGAGGACCTCCGGTCCGGCGCTGGGCAATCCGGTCGTGCTGTTGCTCCGAGTAGTACGCGCCACAGAGGAGAAGAAAATTAGACAATGGCGATCTAAAAGTTTCCATCGTCTCGCATCATGCCGGACCTGCGATCGAAGGAGCGGCCGCCGGGGATAGGTGAACGACCCTCGGATACAGTCGCCGTTAGAGTGGCGATTCCTGGCCCGAAAATCACATTTTAAGAATCTAAAATGGCCAATCCTGACCACTCTTTCCTTGCGGAGTAACGGTTTAGCGCGGTCCGACCCAATGCCGAAGGAGAGTATGCTCCTGGGTCGCAATCCCTTCTTCATCAGG
>PLSV01000008.1 GCA_003165235.1 Syntrophobacteraceae bacterium | reverse complement strand
CTAATTAATCATGCGTTTGCCCTGGCTCCATGTTTGCTTTGGATGTCGGATGGCCGACCTTCGCAATTGGTAACTTATGGTCAATGTGTTTGTCTGCAAGGGTTTCTATCCCCTTTTTTTCTTCTAGCTCCTTACGCAATTTTGCCGCTGCTGCATCAGCTTTCGCTCGGTTCTCCTCATATTTCGACTTCGGGATGGGAGACCTTCACCCGCAGCTCCTCTGGTGTGACTTCCAGGTCCGCAGCCGATGCCAGGAGGTTCTGAACGAGGGTGCGGCCTTCGTCGTCGGCCTGCATAAAGCTGCCGGAATGAATGAAACCGTGTGCTGCCTGAACCTGCGTGTCAAAACCAACGGCCACTTCACTTCGGTCAACCTGAGCATCCATCCGCCGACTCTCTAGAAACTATCCATCTAAAAGCTCACAATCTATATATATTAAATCAAGTTATTTATTATTTCATTTAGGATTGAACCTGCTAAAGCTCTAACAATGTGTTTACCTTAATTATTGGAATATTTAAAGATATTAAACTGGCCTAATGTATGCATATAGACATTTGTCAACATCTTGTCTCTGGTTGGTCAGGAGGTGAACATCATGGATACAGAGCCGCAAACATCCGAATCGTTCTCGAAAATACTAATTATGACACCCCTTGATCCGCAGCGCCTTTCGCGCTGGTTTGCCGGGACCGCATGCGCCGTGGCCATCCTGGGCTTGGCCTCCTGGGCCTTCAGCCTGCCTCGCCTGAGCAGCCTTCTGGTAGGCAAGCCCACCATGGGGATGAACACCGCCTTCGGTCTTTTGGGGGGCGGTCTCGCCCTCCTGCTGCACGGGATCCCCAGTCGGAGCCGCTCGGCCCGCATGGCGGCGTTGGTCCCCACTATTTTGGGTGGGCTCACTACGCTGCAGTACCTGAGCGGCCAGGATTGGGGCCTCCACCATGCCTTGACCCCGGGGTTTTTCCCTTCAATGGCCTTCGGTCCTGGAAATACCATGGCTCCCAATGCTGCCCTGGGACTCGCCTTTTTGGGTAGCGCCTTACTGAATTATGATCCAGATCGTAAGGGAACCACTTGGCCCGACATTCTGGTCCTGTCCACGTTTTTCATGACCCTCCTGGCGATCCTGGGCTACCTGTTTGAAGTTCGACTCTTATACGGGGTGGCCGAGTACAAAGGGATGGCCATTTCCGCATGCATTGGCCTTCTGGCCCTATGCATGGGCACCCTGATCCTGCGCAAGGATTTCAACTTTCTTGCTGTCCTCAGGTTGTCAGGGGTCTCCGGGAAGATCGTGTGGCGCATCCTTACACTGACCATTGGGATCCCCCTGGTGCTGACATGGCTGCACTTCCAAAGTAAACGCTTCGTCATATTCGAATCGACCTTTACCGGGGTGGTCGTTTCCATTCTCCCCTCCGCATGGTTGACCAGCCTCGTTCTGTGGGGTACTCATATGCTGTCCGACCTGGATAAGCGGCGCGCGCTGGCTGAAGCCAAATTGCGTGAATTGAACCAAAGCCTCGAACTCAACATTACAAAACGCACCGGGGAATTGTTGGAAAGCGAGGATCGCTTCCGGCAGCTTGCAGCGCATAGTGACTATCTTTTCTGGTTTTTTGAGGTGAACCCGGGGCGCGTGGTCTTCGTCAACTCAGCATTCAAAAGGATTTTTGGTTTGCCTGCTGAACGAATTTATCGAGACCCGGACATTTGGATAGCAGCTGCTCATCCTGAGGATCAGCAGCGAATCCGCATGGCTTGGGAAGCATGCCTTTCTGGCCAATTCCCCGGGATTGAGGAGGAATTCCGCATCATCCAACCGGATGGTTCCATTCGGTGGCTGTTGAATTCCGGCACAGCCATCCGTAATGAAGCCGGCGAAATCATCCGGATAGGCAGCGTGGCCAGGGACATTACGGAACGCAAAAGGGTGGAAATAGAACTGAGCCGCGTGAATCGGGAAATTCAAGCCATCAACATATGCCAACAGACATTGATGCGAACAGTTGACGAGCAGACCTTGCTCAATGACATCTGCCAAATCATTTGTGAAGTGGCTGGATACCGCTTGGCCTGGGTGGGTTTCCCCGAGGACGACGACGCCAAGACCATCCGCCCTGTCGCTTGGGCTGGGGTCGACGATGGGTATATCACCCAGGCCCGATTGACCTGGGCCGACACGGAACGCGGGCAGGGTCCAGGGGGGAAGGCCATCCGAAGCGGCGAATGGTCCTATGTCCCGAGTTTCGAAACTCTGCTCCAAATGGCCCCCTGGTGTGAAAGCGCCCTGCAGCATGGTTTGCGTTCCCTCATCAGCCTACCTCTGAAGGATGAAAATGCAACCGTGTTCGGAGTTCTCAATATCTACTCTGCCGAGGTCAATGCCATTTCTCCAAACGAAATCAGGCTTCTGGAGGGATTGTCCGGTGATCTAGCATTTGGCATCATCACCTTGCGTACTCGTATCGCGCGCCAGCAGGCTGAGGAGTCGCTGCGGCAGTCTCGGGAGAGCTATGCAAGCCTTTTTGAGCACGTTAGCCTGGGCTTGTATCGGACTTCCATCGAAGGTCAAATCATGATGGCAAACCAAGCCTTTTGCACCATGTTTGGCTATGCCTCCTTCGAGGATATGGCGCAATGCGATTTCGGAAACAACCCGACATACTCCCGGTCACGGTTCCAAGATGAACTCGAAGAGAAGTCCCGCGTCACCGGACTCGAATCCATTTGGACAAGACCCAATGGAGAAACTGTGATCTTGCGGGAAAGCGCACGGAGTATTTACGACGGTTCAGGGAACCTAATTTATTTCGAAGGGATTGTTGAAGATATCAGCGAGTACAAGCGGGCCGAAGCAGAAATACTCAAGCTCAATCGCGAGCTGGAAGACAAGGTGATGGCACGGACCTCCGATCTGGAACGGGTCAACAGGGCCCTGACCATTAAGGAAGAAGAAATCCACTCCGTGGTTGACCACATTGCGGATTGCGTCATCACCATGGACGAAAACAGTCTCATTCGTTCCGCCAACCCGGCGGTGGAAAAGATCTTTGGCTATGTGGCCGATGAGATAATAGGGAGAAATGTGTCTCTTCTCCTGCCAGAACCCCACCGTGCTGCCCATGATGGCTATATCGAGCGCTATTGCAGCACGGGTCAGGCTCGAATCATCGGTATCGGGCGCGAGGTAGAAGGGATACATAAAAATGGCGAAAGCATTTCACTGGACCTCGCGATCAGCCAATACTCGATTCAAGGCCAACGCTTTTTCACGGGCATCCTGCGCGACATCCGCGAACGGGTGCGCATCATGGCGGATTTGGAGCAGGCCCGGCGCGAGGCCGAGCAGGCCAACCAGGCGAAGTCGGCCTTTCTTGCGGCCATGAGTCATGAAATCCGCACCCCTTTGAACGGCGTGATTGGTATGGTCGATGTGCTGCACCAGACCAGTCTCATGGGCTACCAGGTTGAAATGGTCGATCTCATCCGTGAATCGGCGTTTTCCCTGCTGACCATCATCGAGGACATCCTCGACTTCTCCAAGATCGAAGCAGGTCGGCTGGAAATCGAGCAGGAACCCATGCTGTTGCCGGACGTAATAGAGCGGTCCTGCGGCATGATGGACCCCTTTGCTGAAAAGAAGGGGGTGAAACTCACCCTGTTCATCGATCCTATGATCCCCGAAGCGATTCTGGGGGATGCGCTCCGATTGCGCCAAGTGCTGGTCAACCTCCTCAGCAACGCCATCAAGTTTTCCAGCGGGCAACCACGAGCTGGTCTGGTGTCGATGCGTGCATTGCTGCTGGGCCAACGCCCAGACGAGGTGAGGGTGAAGTTTACAGTGGCCGATAACGGCATTGGCATGGATGAAGCAACCCAGATGCGGCTGTTCATGCCTTTCAATCAGGCCGATGTCTCCACGACCCGGCGATTCGGTGGAACCGGACTTGGACTGGCCATATCCCGCCACCTGGTGAACCTTATGGGTGGCGAAATTGAGGTGCAGAGCGCGCCGGACAAGGGCTCCACCTTTAGCGTGAGCCTACCCTTTGTGCCCGTGCCAGCCCTGGCGGATCCGGGCGAGACGGCATCCCCGATTGACGGGCTTTCATGCATGGTCGTGGGCGGCCCAGAGGGCCAGGCTAAGGATCTGGCCGTTTATCTTTGGTCTGCTGGTGCGGTGATAGAACAGGCGCCCGACCTTAAGACTGCTGGGGAGCGGGCCGGCACGCTTTCGTCCGGCCTATGGGTGTGGGTTATTGACGAAGGAAACGAGCAGACATCCTCGGAAGACTTGCGCGCCGCCCTATGCAAAAGGCCCGACATCGAGTGCCGCTTCGTCATCATCGAGCGGGGGCAAAACCACCGACGTCGGCAACCACGTCTGGAGGGCGCCGATCTGGTGATAGTGGACGGCAATCTCCTGACGCGCAAAAATATTGTCAAAGCAGTGGCCATCGCCGCTGGACGGGCGAAGGAAGACCGCGGAACTCCACTGCCTGGGAGGCACAAAACAACGATCAGTATACCGTCGCGCGCTGAGGCCATACGCCATGACCGGCTGATCCTGATCGCCGAAGACAATGAAACCAACCAAAAAGTGATCCTGCAACAACTCGCAATTCTTGGGTTTGTTGGGGATCTGGCCTGTGATGGCCACCAAGCGCTGAAACGCTGGAGAACTGGGGACTACGCATTGTTACTCACTGACTTGCACATGCCAAACATGGATGGCTATGAATTGGCCGCCGCCGTCCGCACTGAAGAAAAGGGTTCCAGACACCGTCCAATCATCGCGCTGACCGCCAACGCCCTAAAGGGGGAGGCGGAACGATGCCGCGCTATGGGCATGGATGACTACCTGACCAAGCCAACACCATTGGTGGAAC
>PLSV01000107.1 GCA_003165235.1 Syntrophobacteraceae bacterium | reverse complement strand
GCTCGAATTCCCTCTCTTCAAGGACGCGTAGGAGCTTCAGTTGTATAATTGGTGAGATATCACCGATCTCATCGAAGAAGATGGTGCCGCCATCCGCTCTGTGGAACCGCCCCACACTGTCTCTAATGGCGCCTGTAAACGCTCCTTTCACATGGCCGAAGAGTTCGCTTTCAAGGAGAGTTTCAGGCAATGCCGAGCAGTTCACCTTGACCAGCGGCTTATGGCCGCGTTCTCCGGCACGATGCAGCGCCTCTGCTACAAGTTCTTTACCCGTCCCACTTTCCCCCGTAATGAGAACGGTCGTTTGAACACGGGCCAAAGCTCTTATGAGGGCATAAACCTTCTGCATCGGCTCGCTTCTACCTACGATGCGATGGAACTGCCGGTGCGCTTTGAGCTCTGTTTCGAGGTCGGCCACATGCGTATCATCCCTCAACACCATAACGACACCCGAGAGCACGCCCATAGGGCTAAGTAAAGGGTATGTCCTTACGCTGGTGACCCTTATTGCACGATTGGAAGGCCGGCACTCATGGGAACACCGTCTGGGCGGTACCAACCGGCAGAGCGTCGAGATTTGTCGATTCACATGCTCCAGCCGCCGCCGAAGGCAGCGGCAACCTTGGCCGGTAGTCCCAGCGCCCCACTCAAGTGGTTTGCACATACTACTCCGTCCCTTCGCCCATGAGCAACGCCACTGGAAAACTGAGTAATATATCTCCGACAGACAGTGCCTTGCCCGCAGAAAGCACCTCGCTCGTGATAACATTCCGCCAGGCAGCAGGCACCCCGTTAGGCATTATCACCTCTGTGTCCTGCCATACTTGTCTTCCCAGAGGAAAGTCTTCCTCTTGAACCAGGGGGCTGAGAAACCTCGGAGCAATGACCATGGCCCATTGCCGCTGGTACCTGCAGGCAAAGGCGATGACATGGCTCCTGAATCTTCCCGCCGACTCAAAGGGAAGATAAGCTCCGGAACGGAAGATCTCTCGATTTGCTTTTTTTGCTTTGAGCGCCCGATAAATGAGAAAGAGTTTAATCTTTCCATCCTCTCTCGTTGAAAGGAGATCTTGGACCAGTCGGCCAATATCAGCATCATCATGTTCACGGATGCCGGCCAACATGGCGCGCCTTTTTTCAAAATCCACCGGCCGACGATTGTCAGGATCCACAAGGCTCAGGTCCCATAGTTCAGACCCCTGATAGAAATCAGGCACACCAGGCGAAGTAATCTTGATCAGTGTCTGTGAGAGGGAGTTGAGTATCCCGTAGTGAGAAACTTTCCGGCAAAACGGCATAAATTCTTTTAGAAATTCGTTGGCTTCTGAACGGGTCAGGATTTTCTCAACGAATGAGACGTAAGCGTTTTCATACTCAGTGTCGGGTTTCAACCACGCGGTATGGACTTTGGCTTCCCGGACAGCTTTGACAATATATCTCTTAATTCTTGCAATGAACTCGGGATACTCGGCATCTGAAAATGGCCAGGCGCCAATCAGCGTCTGGTATAGAAAATACTCGTCGTTTCTATCCGGAACGCCCAAGCCTTGGACGCGCTTCTTTTTGCCCCTGTTTATCTTGATCCAGGTCCGGAGTTTTTTTAGCCACTCGTCCGGCATCTCGGACAATACATTTATTCTGGCGCGCGCGTCTTCGCCTCTTTTGGTATCGTGAGTCGAGGTTGCATTTAAGGAATCCGGCCACAAGTCTCTTTTCTTCGTGTTGAAGTTGTGGAATTCTTCGAGCGAGCAGCCGAAGTGACCCGGCCGGCCACCCACCTCATTGAGTGACAAGAGCCTGTTGTACACATAATGTGTGGTATCTTCGACTCCCTTCGCCATTACCGGCCCGCTAAGTTGCTGAAACCTCATGGCAAAGTGGAGCCAGTCCCGCTTCTCTTCCTCGGAAACATAATCGGGAAAGTCCAGGAGAAGGAATCTGCGTATGAACGCAAATTCATGAAATAGTGCGGGAAGATTGGCTCTGGCCTGGTCCACCGCTGCCAAAATGTATTTCCTGTCGTCCTCCGAGACCATAACCTGGCTGATGTAGGTCCTGTATACGGGAAAGACTGCCAGCACTTCGGTCAAGGCTCTTCGCAGCGCAGAAAGAGTTATGTCGCTTCCATGGCTGTCCCGGCTGGAGATATTCTTCAGGAGCTGAGCGAGGTTGTGGACGTCGCTCGCCATATCTTCCTGGATCATCAGTTTTTTGTTGTCGTGCACTACATCTTCATAAGAATTCTTCAAGCCGGTTACGCTGGCATAAATTTTGGAAAATGCTCGCTCATTTTTCTTTTGGCAAAACAACTCATTGACATGATTTGTAAAATCATAGCCGGTGGTCCCTTGGACCGGCCAGAAAGGCGGCAGGTTTTCGTTAAGATCGAGTATTTTTTCAACGACGATATAGGTTGCAGGCGCCCTGGCTCTCACTTTTTGCAGATAGCTTGTCGGATCGTAGAGCCCATCAACATGATCAATTCTTAAACCGGTTACGATTCGTTTTTCAATCAGATCGAAAATCAGGCCTTGCGTGTAGTTTAGAACGTGCTCGTCTTCCACTTTGAGTGCAATCAGCCTATTAACACAAAAAAACGGCGATAGTTTATTTCTTCCGCGGCCACTTTCCAAAACGAAAACCTGAAGACTTGTTGGGAAAGAAGGTCATCAAGGGAGTTGAAACTCTCGGCCTTCCCCTTCTCACCGTTGAATGTCCTCAAGGTTTCATCAACAAATGCCTTTATTACGGCATTGCTATTGTAGGCTTCCCACATAGTATGTTGGATGAATTTTATCTGGTTATTGCGCTCTTCGGGTTCATCGCTCGCAGAGAGCATCTTTAAGACGTAGAGTATACCTAGAAGTTTGATGAAGTCGGGGTCGTCTTCGGCAAGTTTCTTTTTCAACTGGGACAAATTCTTAAAGAGATCGGAATAGGATTCTATTCGCAACGGGAATGCGAGGTTGTAGTAAGCGGCCTTGAAGCCGTCAGGACCGTATTGGAGGGCAATCTCTCCATCTTCGAGAGACTCCCCCATAGAACCTGCCGAGAAATGGCGCCAGGATTCTCTTGTTAAGGCTGGCGGCCGGATAATCCCAATCCACGTCGAAAAACTGAAAGTACCTTGAGCTGGAACCATTCTCCAAAATATCCATCAGCAGCCGATTTTCCGAATCTATCGCCATATGATTCGGAACAATATCCTGAATCCACCCCATATTGTATGTTCTTAGCTCCGCGGCCAGCCCCTCCAGGTCAGAGAGCCCTCCCAACTCAGGATTCAGGTGATTGGGGTCAACCACATCATAGCCGTGGAGGCTTCCCTTGACGGCTTTGAATATGGGAGAAGCGTACAGGTCGGATATACCAAGGTCCGCCAGATAGGAAATGACAGTCTGCGCGGCCTGAAAGCCGAACGCAGGATTTAATTGAATCCGATAGGTCGCGGTTGGCATCTTCATGAGGGACTTCCCGGTCTTCTACCCATTTATTTGCAGGGTTACTGTTCAAAGGCATACGGGCACCCGCAGCAAAAAATTCTCGGCCAGGACCGAGTATTGGCGTAGCCATTCTTTGGCGTTTTGGTCGTCTTGGCCGGCCTTTTCCTTGAAGTTGGCACAATGCGCGTGAAGGATCTTGTAGCAAATGTTTTGGGTTTTCCAGAGACTGACCTCGAAAGGCAGGGTCCGTACCAGTCGTGCAGCCTTATTCAACCTCTC
>PLSV01000318.1 GCA_003165235.1 Syntrophobacteraceae bacterium | reverse complement strand
AATTTGAACTCACGGATTCAGGTTTCAGTTATATCATTAGCATGACTTGATTTCGAAACTTCAATATTTTTTACAGCGCCTACTTGTGGAGCCAACCAGTAGGTAACCTCATTTACCTTATCCCCTGTTTGTGTTATGCATTTAATCTTTAGGCAATTTGAGAATTGGCCGTATGGAGTTTTTGCAACTCCATTGGTATCCTCAACGGAGTATGTATAATGTGATTTAAAAGTACTATTGCCATCTGCAGATGTAAGCGTAACATCTGAATCAAAATATTTACCTTTATTAATTTGTGCATTCAATATAGGTATCTTAACGTTAAATCTTGATATTATTCCACCTGCTTGTAGTGCGATAAGAAATATACCATCTGAGGTGTGTTGAAGGAATCTTGTAGTTGTATACTTGATGTTATCACCGGAAATAACTGATGGTATTACTTTTACACCATCCTGAATTCGTGGATTAAGTATAGCTATTTGTCTTGTATTTGAGCCAACCGTTCCCTTTTGGTGACATTCAAATGTCATCGTCCTTGGTGTTAAAGGATAATAAATATCTGAACCTAACTGCGTGTCGGCTGCAGCAATTGCAGCCTCCGAACCGGCTATATACAAAAAAACGATTAATAACAAACACATAAAGTATTTCATAATCTCTCCTCTGCCAAATCCAGGATGTTTCACAAATTGAAGCATCTAAAAGAAGCAGCAAGCAGTCTTACGGTCCGACATAGTCTGGAGAGATGACCCCAATTCGCGTCAACTCTTTTTCCAAATGAGCTTTCTACCGGACCCTCAATTCGACTGCTGAAATGCGGTCGATCGGAACAAGAGCATCATAGAATTCCTTTTGACTCAGCTTGCCAAGGTTCAAAAGGTTTCCTTTGACATCGTTTATTATACCCGTAAGAGTATGACCTGATATTAGGTAAATAGTTACACTTTTGCCTTTGAATGCAGCGAGGTTTTCCGCCACGGATGTATTTACATTAAACTGGACGGCTTCTGTGCCGGCGGCGGCAGCGTCCTTTCTGCTTGTGGAGAAATTTAATCCTAAGATGACAGTAAGTGCGACTAGAGCGACCAGAGCACGCTTTCCATTTGACTTTTTCATGTTAATCCTCACTCCTTGGCAGTAGTTCATCGATTAGAATTCAAAATGTTATTAACTTGCCCCTGGCGGCATCCCGGTTTATTTAGGAACAGCTATAAACCTCTCCGACCCCGCATACCCCTCCGTCAGCATTAAATATCATGAATCTTGAACATTTCATTATTGAACGAGATGCTATTTGCACTTTATTTACAAGTTATTTCCTTGCCTTGGCCTGGAAATGGGGTTTCTTAAAAGTTGGGCCGAACGCAAAGTAGAAATTATAATACTTTCATGGAATTGCGGGGTAAAAATCTTCACAGAAAACCGATTTTTCCGAAACTCCCAACAGATCCATCTTATACCAAGTTGCGTTCATAGAGCGTCTAATAACCCCAAACTGCGCGGGAGAAATCTTTTTCATTTTAAAGATACCCCGCACCCCCCAGGATTTCGGCTACACGCGCAAGCGCGTGTGGGCGACCGCCCGGCGCTATCGGCGTCTGGCCGCGGGCCCCCGCCGATAGCGCCACATTGAGCCGCGTAGCGGCGAGGGGGAGTGGGGGCGCAGCTCCATAAGCGCTTAAATAAGAAACTAGACGTATTCATGATTGCAATTTTCTAAAGTGTTTAAGAATTAGCGTGTTAAGCCCTGAAAGGGCTGAATAATTCAGCCCAGGGTAAGCGAAGGCGCTGCGCTGGGTGGGGGGTTCCACAAATTTTTTCTCTGTACCCCGAAGTGGTTGTATAAAACTCGCATTGATGTCCCCCCATCTCCCACGCTTTTGAAAAACATCACTTGATACCTTTTTCAACGCAACTTGGTATAAGAGAAGACCGGCCTTGGTGGTTGCCTTGCTCGACGGCGATGACATTATCTTGTGCCGGATCACCAGCCAAAGCATTTCTGATAGATGCGGGATACCCCTCGATACAGGCGATTTCAAGGCCGGCGCGCTTAAACATCCAGGCGCCATTCGTCCGAATCGCTTGTTCACTGCTGATGGTGGTATTATCAATTATCGTGCTGGAGTCATCAAAAACGATGAGTTGCAAGAAGTTATTGAGAAAATAATCAAAATCATTTCCGGGTGAAATCAGGGTTCACTCATCATCCTCAGAAACGTTTTATGCAGAACAATACCCAGCCTAAATCGGCAAGAGTTAGATCCTCTCCTCCGGCACTTTGGGAAATCAACGGGTTAACCCACTGTCCAAGCCGCTCCCTCTTGCCTTTCTTGCCTTGCGGGCGTGAAAGCAGGGGGCGGTTTTACTCCGGCTCGCCCTGAAATCCTGCCGTCTGGCTGCAATGAAAATGAACTTGCTGTAACAACTTCCGATGAGTGCGCCGAAAGCAGGTGCGGGCGGGCCGCCTGCACGGCCCTGGATTCTAGCCTATGGAAGTGCCTGAAAGGTACGAAGCCAGGTTGAGGTTGTCGAGCATTCCGGTAACCTGGAGGGCAGCCTGGAAAGCCGTTTGCGCCTGTGACAGTTTGGTGGTCGCGTCGGCTATGTCCGTATCCTGGAGCTTGGAGAGGGTGCTCTGTTCGTTTGTCTGCATAACGTTGATCGCCGATTGCTGAGTGGTGAGTTCGGACAGCGTTGCGCCGTTAATGGCCGACTCATTGTTTATATGGTTGTATGCATCGTTTAGTGTGGTGAGATCGCTGTTTATCGCAGCCGAGTCTCCCGTCTGTATCGCCTGCCCAAGGCCCCAGATTTCCTGCAGCACGTTGAGGGTGTTTCCTCCACTGGTATATGAGAAAACATCGTCGCCGGTCAGGTTTACAACTGTTGAACCGCTGCCGGAAGCATTGCTTGTGCCGGTCTTCACGTGTATGGAATTTGAATCTCCGTTGTAGGTGACCGCCCCGGTCGAGTCGTCGATAGAATAAGGCGCTGAAGTCGTGCTTGTGCCACCGAAGATGAACTGGTCGCCGTATTGAGAGTTGGCCAGGCTTACCGCCTGTTGCAGAACGCCGTTCACCTCGCTGGCCAGAGCCGCGCTCTGGGAGGTTCCATTCGCGCTGCTGGCTGAAATCGCAATCTGCTGCGCCTGGCTGACCAGGTTTGAAAGCTGGCTCAGGGCTGACCCGGTAGCCTGACCCCATCCCGTGCCGAAATTAACGCCGCTGAGAATAGAGTTATATTCCTGCAGACCCTGATTGAGGTTCATTGCCTGCGCCCAGTCGTAGGGGTCATCGGATGGGGAAGAGAGCTTTACGCCCGAAGCGATCTGCTGCGAGATCTGAGTGATCTGTTCCTGCTGATCGTTGAGGCTGAGCAACGTCTGACTTGTTTGCATGCCGAGTGTAATTCGCATAGTTCTCCCAGCTTAAGAAACCATAGAGATTACTGCGCTCATAAGATTAGAGACTGTTTGGACGATCTTTGCCGCTTCCTCGTAAACCTGCTGGTCCTGTATGACGTTAACCATTTCCTGATCCGTCGAGACGCCTGAAACGGACTGCTGCTGCGTCTGCAACTGTGTTTGGAGCGCGTTATAGAAGCTCTGGTTATTGTTGGCCTGCTGGACGTCGTTCCCTACAGTCTGCTGGATGTTGCCCAGGTATTGTTCCGGTGTAGCGATGGTCCCATCGGTAAAAGTCACCTGGTTGTCTTGAAGGTTCGCTATCGCCAGTGCGCTGGAGCTCAACTCGCTCGAAGTCGGGCCGGTCAGGAAGGTAGTTGACGCCGTGATGGACGAGGCGTCGGCGCCGGTGAAAACTGCCAGGGCCGGAACGGGATTGCCCCCCTCAGATCCCTCAGAAATATTGTTGACCTTCGACATGAGCGTGGAAGTGAAGGTATTCAACTGGCTGATATAGCCATTGAGGTCTGTTTGAGCAGTCAGGAGTCCCCCGAGTTGCCCGCCCGTGATGGTCGATGATGTCGTGATGTGAGTGCCGGTTCCCCCGGAAACTACCGTCAGCGAACCGCTTGCGTCAGTGGTGTTGACGGTGACCATACCAGTCGCCGGGTCCTGGGAGAAGCTCACAGGGATAAGTTTGGCAAGGCTGTCCATCGCCTGGTATCTTTCGTCGCTGAGCTGGTTTGCCTGGCAAGTGGGTGTTTGACTTTGCGCAATTGCCGTATTGAGCTGGGCTATCTGGTCTATCAGTTGATTCGCCTGATTGACCGTGTCCTGGACCTGCCCGGGAATTTGGGTCGCAATCTGGTTAAGTTGATTGTATGTGGATTGCACGGCGCTGGCCAGGTCCTTGGCCGCCGAGTAGACTCCCGTCTGCTCGCTGAGCCCTGTCGGGTTTTGGGTCAGAGTGCTCCACGCATCAAAAAAATTCCCCAGGGCTTGAGAAATTCCATTAGAGCCCGAATCCGAACAGGCGGACTGGATAGATGTGAGTTCAGTAGATAGGCTTGTGTACTGCGAATTATCGGTCATGGAGTTCATGAGCCGCTGTTCAAGAAACTGGTTCCGCGCCGATGTAATCTGGCTGACGGTTGCTCCTGTGCCCAGCCAGCCGGAGGTGGTATGAACCGCCGGATTTGACGTCTGCACTGCGGTCTCTTCCGAATACCCTGTGGTGGCGGCATTGGAAATGTTATTCGAAGCGGTCTGTAACTCAGTCTGAGTATTCTCCAGGGTCTGCAGCGCAGTATAGAGCGTAACGGTAAGTCCGGCCATCTCTTAAATCTCCCGTGCGAACGTAAGCCCCTTCGGAGGGCGCGCCTGCGGTCCTGCTTTCTTGCCGGCCGGGCCGTAGCTCGGAGGCGAGAAGATCGAAAGAAAGTCCTGCCAGTAGGAAAGAGATTTTTCGATAAAAACTCCGTTGGATGTATTCAATTTACTGATCTCTCCCAGCAGGGCCTTAAAAGAATCCGAAGCGGGAAGAGAGCCTTCCCCTTCTTCTTTGGCGGATTGGAGTTTCCATTCCAGCTCGCTGACCAGATACTCTTTTTTCGGAACAAGCCGCAGGAGTTCGGCCCCCGCAAACCGGCTGAGGATTTCGGCTTCGTTCCGGAGAACATCGAGCAGCTCGAGAGCGGTCGGGAGGCATTCGGATTGAAAAGGAGAGTTGCGATCCGCGAATACGTCGCTGTGCGAAAAGCTTTCGGTTGTTGCCGGACTTGCTTCCATGTCATTGCTCCCAGTTTCGATGACGTTCAGGTCCGAGGGAAAAACCCTGCACTTATAAATCGGCAGAATTCTTCATGTCGTTTAGAGAAAGATCGCCGGCAACCTGCGGCGACGGCGCCCTTCAGCCGGACCCCGGTTTGTTCCAGGACGTTGCAGAAATGGAGGTTTGCGCTTCATCCGGGGGTTTCTTCGCCCCTTGGGGTGTCTGTGTTTCAAGAAGAGGCTCAAGCTTGGAGTAGAGCATATCTCCAATCCCCAGCGCTGAAGAGCGTCCAATTTCTTTGGACACCTGATCGGCCAGCATATCTTCGTACATTTCTTTTGTGCTTCCGGCCTCTTCCCCGCGAATAAGACCGTCGCGCATGGTCTTCATCATGTAGGAAATCATCACCGATTCGAATGCCCGGCAATTTTCCCTAAGCCGTCTTTTCTGGATTTCCAGTTCGCGGGAAGAATCCGTCTGAAAAACCGGGTTAACATTGGTATCCATCTAAATCAGCTCCAATTCCGCATCCATAGCTCCGGCCGCTTTTATGGACTGAAGGATGTTAATCAGATCGCGGGGCGTTGCTCCTATGGAGTTGAGCCCCTCTATTAGCTGCCCTATAGTCACCCCTCCGCCGACAACTAAAAGGTGGCCTTTGGCTTCCTGGACCTGGATGCTGGTCTGAGGCGCGACCTTAGTAGTGCCCTTGCTGAAAGGAAGCGGCTGCGAGACGGTCGGCTTTTCCGTTATCTGAACCGTGAGGCTTCCGTGAGCCACGGCGACCGGCGCTATCCTGACATGTTCACCGATGACTATGGTTCCGGTCCTTTCATTGACCACGATCTTTGCAATCACCTCGGGCTGCACTTCCAGATTTTCCACCTTGGTGATCAGCCCCACTATTTCACTGCGTTGGTCAGGCGGCACTTCGAGTCTGACGGTCCCCGCATCCACCGCGTGGGCGCTGATCCCTGGGACGTGGCTGCATATTGCTTCCGCTGTCTTGTGGGCGGTTGTAAAGTCGGGGGTCTTCAAAACGAGTTCGAGCGCGGGCAGTTCGGAATACTGAATCGGGACCTCTTTTTCGACCAGGGCGCCGCCGCTTATGAATCCAACGGTCGGAAAGTTTTTCTGAACGCTGCTTCCGCTTGCCCCCGATGCCGAAAAGCCCCCGGTCGAGAGCGGTCCCTGGGCGACCGCATAAACTTTGCCGTCCGGTCCCTTGAGAGGGGTCATGAGGAGCGTGCCTCCCTCGATGCTTGTGGCGTCTCCTATCGAGGAAACTTCGATATCCATCCTTGAACCGGTCCGGGCAAAAGGAAGCAGCTTGGCCGTAACCATGGTCGCCGCCACATTTTTGACCTTCGCCTGGGTCGGATCGACGTAGATGCCCATGTTCATGAGCAGGTTCGCCAGGGTGTTCATGGTGAACAGGGTGTTAGTGGTGGTGTCGCCGGTGTTCTTAAGGCCGACTACAAGCCCATACCCTATAACCGCATTCGAACGGGCGCCCAGAAAATAGGCCATGTCCTTTATTCTGGCCGCGCCCGCATCCCCGGCCGTAAGCAGTAAGGCCAAAATCACGCCGGTACAAGCTATGGAGAAACGGCCCTTGTTTTTCATGCATCCCTACCGTGTCTAGAAAGGTGAAATGAAGTCCCAAACCCGACCCAGCCATCCAGGTTTCTGGTACTGGGTGACCGGACCTTTTCCGAGAAGGTAAATCTTCGCTTCCGCCACATTCTGTGAAAGCACTGTATTGTTGGTGTTGATATCGGCCGGGCGGATCACCCCTTCGAGAACGATCTGCTGGAGTTCGTCATTTACCTTTGTCCAGCGCGAGCCTCGAATGAGAAAGTTCCCACTGGGCAAAACATCGATCACGGTTGCAGTCATGTACGCCGTCATAGAATCGGTCTGGCTGGTCGCGCCGGTTCCTGCAAAAGTTTTGTTGAATGCCCCGTTATAGGGGCCAAAAGAGACTGCGCCCTTGGGGTTGCTGACTCCCGATCCTACGCCAACCCCTCCAAAGGTGAAGCTGCCCGAGAAGTTCTGGGCCTTCGAGTTTGACGTCGCCGACGCCTTGGAGCCTGTAGAGGTCTCACTGACGGTTATCGTGACTATGTCCCCCACCTTTGAAGCCTTGAGGTCGGCGAAAAGCGAGCCGCTGGCCGGGGCCCAAAGAGAACCGGTCGGCGCAAGCGATGCGGGCTGCGGCCCGGCTTCCGGTAAGGGGAGTGATTTTGGGCTCAACACCGGCTTCGGAGCATTAGATGAAGCGGCCCCGTCTTTGTTCGACTGCATCGTGGCGCAGCCCGAAAAGATCAGGACCAGCAGGGCGGCTGAAATGAACCGGATTGCCGCTGCGTTTCCATGTGCCCCTGAATTTATATTGTTTCGCATCTTCACTCCGTTGCCTCATACAGGGCAGGGGGGCTTCGCCGCTAACGGGTAGCCCTTACGGTCTGAGCATCTACAACTCTGCAATGAATCGTCTTTTTCGATTCGACATTCGTTATCGCCAGAATATCCCCGACCCCTCCGTCGGCGTTTGCCTGTCCTTTTGCGGTTACCGAAAGTCCAGGCTCCTCCCAGACTATCCTCACCGGATCGCCTCGCTTGAGGACCAGCGGCCTGTCCAGGTCTTTGAGCTCCAATGGCTGATGCACCCCGAGGTTGCGCAGCACGCGCCGGTTTTCAACCTGGTCGAGACGGGTGGCGAAACGGTCGGCGGCGTCCGTGAGGTTCATCTTGTGGACTTCCAGGTCGGCCTCGGATATCATTTCGTTTTGTTTCAGCGGACGCGAGGCCAGATATACGTCTCCGAAAACCTCGACCTTGCCGACGACCCCCAGAGTCCGCACCTTCTCTTCGTTCACATAGAAATCGACCGTAACCGTTACGTTGCCTATGAAACGCTCCTTCGCTGAAGATGCCGTAACCTCATAGGTCATTTTGCCGGTGGGAATGAGGGGAATACCCGAGAATCGAACTCTTTGAACGTTTATGTCCTCCCGCTTCCAGGGCGAGCTTTCAAAAACGAACTTTTTGAAAATCTCTTCAATCGTCTCCTGTGTGATCTGGGTCGATTCCCGCTTGACCACTATTCTGTCGGGAATATCGAACTTTACCTCAGAAGAATTGATCCTGTAGGAATCGAGCAGCCGGACCAGGTATGTCCGAAGCTGGCCGGGGTCGATAAACTTTTCCAACCCGGCCGGCGGAGCATCCCCGATGTTGAGCCCGCCCATGATCGATTTCCACTCGCTGGGAATTGTTTCCGGATCGCAGATTTCGACTAGCGAGACCTCCTTGTGATTCACTGTGACGTTGCCTAGGACCCGGATCTCGCTAATCGGCTCCAGAGCGCTCCAGGCCGAATCTACACCGGCGACGGGCATCACCCCAGGCATAAGCAGGACCAGGAAAATGAGCGCGGCAAGCGGCGCAATCATGACCGAACGCATTCAGTTCCCTCCCTCAGCATCACTTTACGACGTTATTTGCCATTTGCAGCATTTCGTCAGCCGATTTGATGACCTTGGAATTTGCTTCATAAGCGCGCTGGCTCAGGATCATATTCACCATTTCATCGACCACGTTAGTGTTGGAGGCTTCCAGAAAGCCCTGAAGAACCGTTCCCATACCTTCCGGCCCGCCGGGCACAGCGTTGGTCACGTCTCCTGAAGCGGTCGTCGGGATGAAATAGTTTGCCCCTATGGACTGGAGCCCGGCCGGGTTTGGAAAGTTGTAGAGTTGAATGTTTACCGTCTGCACCACCTTTCCGGTAGCGTCTGTGGCCGTGAAGACGCCGGAAGGATCCACGTGCGTCGCAATGGCCGTTTTCGGTATGGTTATTTGAGGCTGCAGCGGATAGCCCGAAGCGTCGACTATGTTTCCGTTCTGGTCAGTCTTGAAGCTGCCGGCGCGGGTATAAACCTGCTGAGTGCCCCGAAGCACCTGGAAGAATCCGTTGCCCTGTATCGCCAGGTCCATTGGGTTGTCGGTTTGGGTAAAATTCCCCTGTGCGAAAAGCTTCTCGACCGACGAGGTCTTGGTTCCCATACCGATCTGGACGCCTGTTGGGACTGTTGTGCCTGAGCTGTTCTCCGCTCCCGCCGGAACGGTTGTCTGGTACATCAGGTCCTCGAAATTTGCACGGCTGGCCTTAAAGCCTGTCGTGTTCGCGTTCGCCAGGTTGTTGGCGATCACGTCCATATTGGACTGCTGGGCAGCCATTCCTGTGGCCGCCGTCCAAAGGCTTCTCATACTCATCTCCTCCGGGCCGTTATAGGCCCTCTTGCAACCTAAATGAACCCAGGCGAGCTAACCGGACGTCTTTGAAATTAGCTGAGAGTCCAGGCTTCCACTGTTTTGAGTTGTCTTCTGATAAGATTCGTAGTCCCTCATTGTTTGAACCATTCTGGCCATTTCCTCGACTGGATTGAAATTTGGACCTTCGAGCGCGCCCTGGCGCACGGCGCAGTTTGTGGCTTTTACCGGTTGAGCCCCTGCTGTCTGAGGTTCGAAATAGCCGTTCTCCGCCTTCTTCACACCGGAGTCTGACGGGAATTGCACAATATCCAGGTTGCTTACCAGATCCTTTCCGTCAAAAATTTGGCCGTCCTCACCGATACGCACATTCGCCGGGTTAGTTATGACGATCGGCGAGTTTTTCCCGAGGACCGGCCAGCCGTCCTGGGTGACCAGTTGCTTCGCGCTGTTTAGCGTCAGGTTTCCGGCCCTCGTATAGAGAGTCCCCTGGCCTGTTTGAACACTCAGAAAGCCGTCTCCGGAAAGAGCTATATCGAGATTATTGCCGGTTTGGCGGATTGGCCCCTGTGCCATGCTGGTGTAGGTAACCTCGCCCAGGACATCGCTGAAATGAATGCTGTCCTTTTTAAACCCGGGACTATTGGAATTCGCGATGTTGTTTGATATAATGTCTAGTCGCTTTTGCTCTTCCAGGGACCCGAGTGTCGTAAAATAGGATTCCAGCTTCATAGAATCTCTCCTTCCGGCCCTTTGTCTTGCAACGAAGATGCCAGCGAAGCAATTGTTCCGGATTCAAGCTAGTAGCCATCTTTGAACCGCTCGATTCCAGAGCGCCCTGGAAAATTTTTCCGGCAAAGGCGGATTTGCATGCTTATCTATTGACTGATTGGCAATGCGTGTGGGAAAGTTGACTGAATTGATTGACTGTTTCGGCAGGGTGGTCCTTATCGGAAGCTGATTCCCGCCGTTGGTCAGGGTGGATGCGGGTAGATGCCGTCCCGTTCCAAATTTGTGGAGAATAACTAATTTATTTGCATGGGCTTGAGTTGAAGCTCTAGGGGATAGGGTTTCTCGATTCGGCCTGGCATCATCCTTTCCAGAGGAGAAAAAGACAACATGAACATTTACGTTGGGAATCTGTCTGCAAAGACCACCGAGGAAGAATTGCGTGAAGCTTTCGAGAGCTTTGGTGATGTCGATTCAGCAAAGATCATAAAGGACAATCTTACCGGGAGGTCCCGCGGCTTCGGCTTCGTCGAGATGCCCAATCAGGAGCAGGCGCAGGCCGCAATAACGGGATTGAACGGCAAGGAAGTAGACGGCTCGCCTCTCACGGTTAATGAAGCCAAGCCGCGTGAGAGCCGTGGAGGCAGATCGTTTGGAGGCGGGAACCGTTCGGGTGGAGGCCGCCCGCCTGGCGGAGGCGGCGGTTTCGGTGGCGGCAGGGACCGGCGCGGCGGCGGCGGCGGATCGCGCGGCGGTGGCGNNCGGTGGCGGTGGCGGTGGCGGCAACCGACGCTCATACTAGTAGTGCATCGTCAACTAAGTTGTAAAGGGTACGGAAGCGTAATCCGTCATTCCGGCGCAAGCCGAACCCGGGATCTTTTCGGCTGCTCGGGATCTGTGTGCCCTGCGCCTGTCCGGGATCCGATCCCGGGTTCGCAGCGATGGCGGTCACTTGCCGACAGATTGAAACTTTGTTGACAGTGCTATGGTTTACAGGTTCAAAAATTGGAACAATTTAGGGATTAAGACTCCAATTCCTTAATTCCTAAATTGCTCAAGTTGTTCTAATTTTTTTAAGAAGCTATTTTCTGCAGGTTCAGGATCAGTTCGACTTCTCCCACCGGCCTTTTAAGGCTTTTAGCTATTTCAGAGGCATCCAGTCCTTTTCTGGCAAGGAAGAGCACCTTCTGCTGGTCGCCCCCTTGGGGGCGCGGACCGGCGCTTGAGGAATGCTGAACCGCAAGTTTGTCGGTGTTTATCTGGGAAAGCTGCTCGAGCCGGGTGCACAGGCTCTCTGCTTCATGGATGCGCTGGTCAAGCTTGGCTGTTATTTGCTGGAGCAAGTCCTGCCTTTTTTCAAGATTGATTTCAAACCTCTGAGATATTAACGCCGTTTCCTCCACTATCTTTTCAAAGGATTTCATTACCGCTTCGTCTTTTTTCGAGATTCGGAGCCTTTTCACAGTCAGGATCACCCCAAGCAGCCCTAAGATTATCACATCGACGCCGATCTGGAACATGCTGTTCAAAGAGACCTGACTTCCAAAGAGCTTTGAGATGAATTCCATAGTGACCCTTTCAGAGGTTTTCGACCTGGGTTAAAAGGATTTTGTCCGGATAACTCTGCGGCAGTCTCACCATCAGACAATCGACAAGATCTTTCTCCAGAACGCCATGCCAGGATTTTACCGAGTTTCCGGGCAGGTTCTGTTTTAGCAGGAAGGAATAAACAGTATCACGGAAAGCCACGTTCTGTTCTTTGAAGCTTTGATACCGCGTCGGGCTCTGGTATCCGATTTCCATTCTGATGGCGGTAATCATCTTTTGACCTTCAACCTCGTAAACGAGCAGAAAATCGAGCATCTCCCGGTAGTCGGGCACGGGGATGGGACGCATTATGCTGGTTACGGGCTTGAGTTTTTGCAAACTGCCGGCAAAAAGTACGATATCTGCTTTGAACTTGATTAAAAGAAAACCGGCGGACGCCAAAAACAGGCACGATGCGGCGGAGCCCAGCACGACGACCTTTTTGAACCGGCTTGGCTTCCGGCCCGACTTTGTGTCGTCAGGACGGGTATCATCAGCCCTGGCTTCAGTTGCTTTATTCCCCGAGATCGTTTCGTCCTCGGTAAGCACCGGCTGTTTCAGCTCTTCACGAGCTTGAAGCTCGGAAGCATTCTCTTTGGCTCGACTGCTCTCCCGTTCTACTTTAGCCTCAGCCCCTGCGTCCTCACCCTGTGTTTTCCCTTTGAGTTCCATCTGCCGGCCTTTCCTGCCGGTTCCCGTTGCCTATTTGCTCACGGAGACCTGCTGGAGATGAGGGCGCTTGGGCTGAAGCGGTCGCAGTTCAGCCTGGACAAATCCGGGCAGATCGTCAGCTTTGAGTTTTCTGCCCAGCCTTGTCTTAAGCTTCAACACCGCCTTGGTATGAATCTGCGAGATTCTCGACTCCGTATACCCCAGGGCCGCGCCTATTTCCTTCATGGTCAGCTCTTCATAATAATAGAGCGACAGCACAAGCTGCTCTTTTTCGGCAAGACCACTAATGGCTTCGGCCAGATGAACGCGGATTTCTTCCCTGTAGGTTGCATCGAAGAGTTCCTCCGAGCCAGAACAGAACATGTGGGATTCCCTGTTTTCACGGACGAAGTCATGGATATTTTCGGGCAAAAAAGAGATGCCCTTTATTTCATCCAGGAGCTTATGAAATTCACCCATGTCCAGGTTCAGCTCCGATGCGGTCTCCTCCTCGGTGGGATCACGCCCTAACCGTTGTTCCAGGTTAATGCAGGCCTTCTCCAGAAGACCGCTCTTCTGCCGTAGCGACCTGGGCACCCAGTCCATAGAGCGGATCTCATCGAGCATAGCCCCTTTTATGCGAATCTTTGCGTAATACTCGAATGGAATGCCTTGGCTGGAGTCGTATTTCTCGATGGCGTCAATCAACCCCAGGACCCCTGCGCTCATGAGGTCTTCTACGGCAATGTGGTCCGGCAACCGCGAAATGAGCCTGAAAGCGATATACCTGACGAGGTCGCTGTGTTCCATTACAGCCTTGTCCCTTTCACTCTGGGCTGCAAATGATTCCGCCCTCTGGTTGCCATAAGGATTTTTTCGAGCCGTATAGTTGACCTGTTCCATTTGGATAATCCCTTTTTCCTAAACGTTTAGAAGCCGTTTCCAGAAAAACTGAATAGTGCCTTGATTAACGTTGGGACGGGTCCGGCAGATAGTCTTGGCTATCTGCATGAACGCCTTCGACGCTGGGGTTTCGGGAAAAGCCTCGAGTAAAGCTCTTTGCTGCAGCACCGATCTGGTTACCGACTTATCGTGGGGAATGGTCCCCAGGTAGTCGAGCGAGAGTCCATCCAGAAAGTGGTCTGCGACCTTGCTCAGTTTTGCGAAAACGAATTTCCCCATGGATTCGTCTGCGGCCATGTTGACAAGGATTCGAAAATGACGTTCGCTGTGCTTGGAATAGAGCACTTTTATCAGAGCGTATGCATCGGTGAGTGAAGTCGGTTCCGGCGTTACTACGATGATTCTTTCGTGGGCCGCCAGGTTGAAATAGAGGACGGTATCCGAAATGCCGGCGCCTGTGTCTATGAGCAGCACATCGATGTCGGTCTCCAGACCGTCCAGCAGTTCGAGAAACAGCAGCTTCTGATCGTCGGTGAGCCTGGTGAGTTCCTGCACGCCCGAGCTGGCAGGCATGATCTTCACACGGCCTGGACCATCTACAAGAACCTCTTCGAGCCTTTTTTGCCCGTTCAACACATGACTCATGTTGTATTTTGGAGTGAGCCCGAGAAGGATGTCGATATTGGCCAGACCCAGGTCTGCGTCCATTATCAGCGCTCGGTGACCCAGCCGATCCAGGGCCACCGAAAGATTGATCACGATGTTGCTCTTCCCGACCCCGCCCTTTCCGCTGCTGACCGAGATCACCCTGACCGGCTTTTGCAGCGCCGATATGGCCGTGGTGACGATCCTGTCCACTTGGATTTCGTTGTTCCCTTTTTTTCTGAGCCCTATCGCCTGATCCATCTTTTTCCCCTTTTATGCAGCCTGATTCCCGGCCGGGAGCAAAAACGAAAGCAGCCGCTTCTGGGTTGCGGGTTCGATATCTTCCGGCACTCTTTGCCCCGTACCCATGTAGGAGATCGGGTAATTAAACCGCAGCAGCTGGTTGAGAATGCACCCGTGGTGAAACGTCTCGTCGAGCTTTGTGAAAATGAGACTGTTGATATTGATTTCTCGAAAATGAACAATTGTCTGCTTCAGGTCTTCGTCCTTGGCTGTAGCGCTTAGGACGAGAAAATGGCTCAATCTCTGAGCGCTATTGAACACCGAGTGCAGGCTCCGCACATGCTCGCGGTTTAGATAATTCCTGCCGGTGGTGTCGATCAGGACGGCGTCGCAATGCCTGAAATCATCGAGCACACCCGTTAGTTCCACCTTGCTCTGGGCCACGCTGAAGGGGACTTCCAAAATGCTGGCGTAAGTCTGAAGCTGATCTACTGCGCCAATGCGGTACGTATCCAGCGAAATGATTCCCAGCCCAAGCTGGCGCTTTATCTTGAGATAAGCCGCCAGCTTGGCCAGAGTCGTCGTTTTTCCGACCCCCGTAGGTCCCAGAAAAGTGAAAACGGCTGGACCGCTCGAACTGGAGATTGTTCTGAATGGCCTGGCGAAACTGATTTTTGCAACAAACCTCTTGCAGAAGGCGTTGTATATCTGGCGCCTGTCGGCCGGATCGCCGTTAAAGTCCGATACCGCCTTGCTCAGAAGCATGAAAACCAGCTTCTCGTCTAGACCGCGAACAAGAAGCGAGTGATAAAGCTCGGCCACCGGCTGGTTTTCCTGAAGCTGCGCCAACTGGTCCTTCGAAGAGATAAGCAGCGAGAGGAAGCTCTTTATCTCCTGAATACCGTTTAGCATTTCTGCTGAGGCATCCGCGTTCCCTGGATTCTCGCAGGCAGGGGCGGGCTGTTGCTCTCGAGCGGCGCTCACTTCGAACCCGGACTCCCCCTTCCTGCTGCTCAGGATAATAGCGTCCGGTCCGAGCTCCTTTTTGACCAGGAACAGCGCTTTTTCCATGGTGGAGGCCTTGAAAGTCTTAAGCTGCATGGTCCATCCTGATTATGCCGATCGAACGGATTTCAAGTGAATTGCTCAATTCATTGTGACTGATAACCGCCACATCCGGTAAAAAGCGCTCAAGGAGCTTTCTCAGGTGGCGCCTTATTGCAGGCGAGCAGAGCAGGACAGGATGATACCCAAGGCTGACCGAGCGCTTAACCTCATCGCTGGTCGCCTGGAGAAACTGCTGGAGGAATCCTGGGTCGAGGCTAAGAAAGCTCCCGTGTTCCGACTTCTGGATTCCGCGGGTGAGTTTTTCCTCCAGGGACTGCTGGAGCGACAAGACCGGGAATTTCTGATCTTCGGTCACATAGGGACGTGTTATGGTGCGCGCCAGGACCTGACGGACATATTCCGTAAGAATATCAGGATCTTTAGTGGTAGCCCCGTAATCGGCCAGAGTCTCGCAGATCGATTGCAGATCTCGAATAGTGACTCCCTCCCGGATAAGATTCTGAAGCACCTTTTGAATGACTCCCGCCGAGAGCAGGTTGGGAACGAGTTCATCAACCAACTTCGGCTGCTGGAGAGCGAGGTTGTCGAGCAACTGCTGCACCGTCTGGCGGGTCAGCATCTGGTCTGCGTATTTTTTGAACAGCTCGGTTAGATGAGTGGCCACAACGGTCGAGGGATCTATCACTGTGTAGCCGGCCCTCGAGGCTTCCTCCCGCCTGTTTTCCGGGATCCACACTGCCGGCAGGTCGAATGCCGGGTCCCTGGTCGGGACTCCCTTTATCTCTACGCTGCTTTCGCCGGCGCTCAGGGCCAGGTAATGCCCAACCATTATTTCACCCTTCCCGACCGGGTTGCCTTTGAGAAGCAACCTGTAATCCGCCGGTTTCAACTGAAGGTTGTCCCTCACGTGCAACGCCGGGACAAGAATCCCGTATTCGAGCGCGAGTTGCTGCCGTATTGCTTTGATCCGCGGCAGCAGGTCCCCGTTCTGGGATTCATCGACCAGCGGAATAAGCCCGTAGCCTAGTTCCAGTTCAAGAATATCAAGCAGAGGCGGAAGGTCTGAACCTTCCTGGGGTTTTGAGCCATCGGGCGCCTCGATCACTTGTCCGCCATACTCCGCTTTGCGTTTCCGTGCTATACGTGCGGCAAGCACGAACATGACTGTGCCGACCAGAATCAACGGAATCGCCGGGAAGCTTGGAACAATGCTCAGAAAATAGAGCATCGCTCCGGTGATCGAGAGCGGCCTGGGATGTACGCTGAATTGCCTGCTAAAGGCTGCGCCCATGCCCATTTCCGAGGCGGCGCGGCTCACCAGGATGCCTGCAGAGGAAGAAATGATCAGGGCGGGGACCTGCGCAACCAGTCCATCGCCAATCGTAAGCAGGGTATAGACCTGGAAGGCGTCCGATATGGGCATTCCATTTTGAAGAACCCCAATGGCGAGGCCGCCGAAAATGTTTACGAGCGTAATGAGAATGCCCGCTATGGCGTCTCCGCGGACAAACTTGCTCGCCCCGTCCATCGTGCCGTAGAAATCGGCCTCCTGGCGGATCTGCTCGCGCCGCCTGCGAGCTTCGCGGTCGTCGATCAGCCCCGTGTTGAGATCGGCGTCGATGCTCATCTGTTTTCCGGGCATGGCGTCCAAAGTAAATCGGGCCGCGACCTCCGAGATGCGCTCCGTGCCCTTGGTGATCACCATGAAGTTTACGATCACCAGGATTATGAATATGACCATGCCGACTACATAATTGCCGCCCACAACGAAACTGCCGAATGCATGGATGACCAGTCCCGCAGCCTTTGTCCCTTCGTGTCCATGCAGGAGCACGAGTCGGGTGCTGGCCACTGTCAGGGCTATGCGGAAAAGAGTGGTCACCAGGAGCAAAGACGGAAAAACCACGAAATCCAGAGGTTTGTAGCTGTAGATGGCCGTAAGAAGGATGACCAGCCCCATCGAGATGTTTATTACCAGAAGCACGTCAAGAAAATTGCTCGGCAGAGGCAAAAGCATGACGGACAGGATGGCGACCATCCCTATGCCCATCAGGGCGTCTCCGTCTGAGGCCGCTTTCAGCCGATCGGTCAAAAGACTATGTCCAGCTTCCGCCTTAGCCATTCTGATTCCGCCGCGTCCATTGTTTTTGCTGGTAAATGTAAGCCAGTATTTTTGCCACAGCTCTGTAGAGTTCGACCGGAATCGTTTCCTCGAGCTTAACCTGTTTATACAAAGCACGTGCCAAAGGAGGATTGCGCACTATTGAAACACCGTATTTCCTGCCTGTGGCGATGATCTTCTGGGCAAGGAAATCCACGCCCTTGGCCACCACGGTCGGCGCTTCCATTCCAGTCTCATAATGCAGCGCCACCGCAAAATGAGTCGGGTTGGTGATAATCACACTTGCCTTCGGTATACGCGAGAGCATTCGCTGCCTGGCCAGAGCCCTCTGGATGGTGCGGATTTTTGACTTTATCTGCGGGTTTCCTTCGCTTTGCTTATGCTCTTCCTTGACCTCCTGCCGGGTCATCATAAGGTCTTTTCTGGTCTGCCATTTCTGGTACAGAAAATCCAGAAGGCTCAGAGCGACCATGATTCCGGCCACTCGGAACAAAAGCTTGAGCGCGAGCATTCCGGTAAGGTTCAAAAAATCGGATACCTCCCGCCCGGACAGTTCGGATAACGCAATGCGCTCGGGCCACAGCACCGAGTACACGGCATATGTCACTATCGCTATCTTGAAAATGGATTTGACAAGTTCGGTCAGAGATCTGAGTGAAAACATCCTCTGAAGGCCGCTGAACGGACTGACGTTCCCGAGGCTGATCCGCATCGCCTTGAAGGAGAGAAGAAATCCCTTCATCTGAGACAGGTTCAGAACCACTGCCGTGGCCACGGCGGTAAGGGTGACGGGCGCAAGCATAATGAAAATCGAGGCTGTAACGTTCATGAAAAAACCCGAGGCGGCAAAGTGGCCGGGAACTGAAAAGGACTCTTCCGACCAGGCGGATTCGATAATCTGCCTGAAATTGGCGAAAATGAGATTCCGGGACAGGTAAACTGCTACCCCGCCTGTGATAAGGACGCTTACGGCTGTCAGATCGCGGCTCTTGGGGACCTGCCCCTTCTTTCGCGCCTCGTCCACCCGTTTCCCGGTTGGCAGTTCAGTTCTTTCCTGGGATGTCTTCGCCAATTCGCTGCTCTTTCAGCTATCGTCGTGTGCAGAAACGACCCCCGAGATGAAAAATGGGAATTTCGCGATCTCATCTGGGTGGTGATGTCAAAAATTGCCTGACCGGTCAATTTTTTGTCCGGTCCTGATAGTCCACCGGCAAGGTCTCTGATGCCGGCGCTCACAACAGTCCCCCGCTTTTCCGCACGGCGGTTCACGGCTGTCGCCACCCTTTTCCGAACGGAGACGGGGGTTCTTCAATGACGTTCACTGATCTCCACAGTTCCGCCGCCTTTGCTTAATGCGCAAACCATTCCAATTCCCCCGAATCGGAACCACGGACACAAGGTGTCGAAATAAACACGGACTGAGCGAGGCTTGACATCTGTCCCCGCGAGGAAACTTATTTCGAGAAATTCGCCAGAAAGTGGAAAAGCCGGGTAAACGACTGGGCCCCTGCCTCACCCCAGAAGACCAGGGTAAGGCCGAGGAAGAACACGCCCAGGGTGATGGTCAGAGGAAAGCTCGTGGCCAGGATATTTATTTGCGGGGCAAACTTGGACATCAGTCCGAAGCCGATCTGTGTGAGGATCAGCACGGCAAGGACCGGAGCGGCCAGCTTCACCGCCAGGATGAACAGCATGCCGGAAAGCAGGAGCATTTTCGCAAAAAGGCCCGCAGTAAGCGCAAATGAGCCGACCGGGATGGTTTTGAAGCTCTCGACCAGGGTTTTCAGGATTATATGGTGTCCATTAATGGAAAGAAAAATCATGGTTGCAAGCAGTTGCGACCACACGGACAGGACCGTAAACCTCGCGCCGGTCATTGGATCTGCGGTTTGCGAAAATCCAAATCCCATCTCGAAGCCGATCAGCTCGCCCGCTAACTGGAAAGCGCTGATTATAAGAAGCATCGAAAGGGCAAACAGTATCCCATATATCAGCTCGCCAATAATGACCGAAGCCAATGAGGCCAACTCGAACGGAACGGGCTTGATATTTTGCCTGATAACCGGAAAGAGCATTATGGAAATGGAGATTACGATTAAGGCTTTTACGGTTGTCGGCACTCCGGCTGAGTTGAAGATGGGCAGCATGAAAAGAATGATGCTTATGCGAAGCAGAATTGATAGAAGGATGGCAAGCTCGGTGATATTGACGTTAAAAGACAACATCGTGGTTCATCCCGCAATGTTCGGAATGTTGAGGATGACTTCACGCAAAAAACCGGCGAGCTGCGAAAGCATCCAGGAACCGAAGATCGTCAGCGCTAGAAAGGTTACGAAGATTTTGGGCACGAAAGTTATCGTCATTTCCTGTATTTGAGTGACCGACTGAAATACGCTTATCACCAGCCCGACGACCATACTGAGACCAAGCACGGGCAAGCTTACGAGCAGCATTGTCTCAATGGCCTGCTTGCCGAATGCAATGATGAACTCGTAGCTCATGTGTTGTCCTTCTTGTTTTACTGGAAGCTCTTTACGAGTGATCCGATCAGCAGATTCCAGCCGTCCACCAGGATGAAAAGCATGAGCTTGAACGGAAGAGAGATCATCACAGGCGGCAGCATCATCATGCCCATCGAAAGAAGGATGCTGGCTACCACCATATCCAGTATTATGAATGGAATATAGAGCATAAACCCGATCTGGAAGGCCGTTTTGAGCTCGCTTATCACGAAAGCCGGAATTACGGTCGAAATTGGAAGAGATTCGGCGTTCTGAGGTTTTTCCTTTTGTGACATCGAAACAAACAGGGCCAGGTCTGATTTATTAGTGTGTTTGAACATGAATTCCTTGAGGGGCGCCAAGCCTTTATTCACAAATTCTTCGCCCGAAATCTTGTGCTGCTGGTATGGCGTTATGGCTTCCAGGTTAACTCTCTGCCAAACCGGCTGCATTACGAAAAAGGTCAGAAAGAGCGCCAGGCCTATTATCACCTGGTTGGGAGGCGATTGTTGCGTTCCGAGCGCAAACCTCAGGAAAGACAATACGATTGCAAAACGTGTAAAACTGGTCATCAAAATGAGAACTGCGGGCGCAAGCGACAGGACTGTTAAAAGGAAAATGATCTGTAGCACCCCGGATATCTGCTGAGGTCCCTTAGCGTCGTCCAGGTTCAAATTGAGGGCCGGAAGATCGATTCCCGCAGCAAAAGAAACGATCGGATAAAATAGCGGCGCAAGAAGAGTGATAAGGCAAATGAGCGAGAGAAAACCCGGTCGGAGCCGGAGTCGCTGACTTTTTCTTTCGCGGCGGCGGTTCATATATTCTCGATCTCATCGTCAAAAGAGTTTTTGCCGGACAGGGCCGCCGCGTTTACAGACAGAAGGCTTATGTTCTGAGGCGAAACGCCGACCAGGACTTTGCGCTCCCCGGTGACTTTGACCAGGATCAGGTGATGGCGAGGCCCGAAAGAGTGTTTGCACAGGACCTCCATCATGGTTTGCGAGGCGGGTCTTTTCGCCGTGTTTCCCCATCGCCTGAGCACGTAGATGAAGACGAAGAAAAAGCCCAGGACCAGCGCCAGGGCGCCCGCCGTCTTCAATAACACCAATCCTGATTCCATTGGACAAACCTTCAGTGCGCGGGACCGCCCGCGCTCCGCCGTCTAAACTTCATTATCCCAACTGCTTTACTCGCTCCATTGGGCTGACGATGTCAGTTATTCTCACCCCGAACTTTTCGTTGACAACGACGGCCTCACCACGTGCTATGAGCTTCTGGTTTATTAGGATCTCGAGGGGCTCGCCGGCCAGCTTGGTCAATTCGATGACGGAGCCCTGGCCGAGCTGAAGCAAATCGTTGACCAGGATTCTGGTGCGACCGAGTTCAACCGAGATTTCAAGGGGGATGTCCAGGAGGAAATCCAGGTCCTTTATGCTCTTTTGTCCACGGCCTTTTTCCAACTTCGGGAATTGAGCTTGTTCATTTTCCATTTGTTTCACCTTCCCATTCAGAAGAAAGGACCCGGCCTGCTACTCGCTGTCGCTTAAATCGCCGTGTACCTGGAAGGCCAGATTCCCACGGCAGATCCCCGGGGTCGCCCTTAATTTCCCCACTCCTTCCACTTTCACAAGAAGAGGTCTGTTGGCGTCATTATCGAGCATTATGATGTCGCCGATTTCCATATTCATCAGATCGGAGCCTTTTATTGAAGCACTGCCCAGCTCAACGGCAAGTTCCACCGGCACCTCATGAAGGAGTTTTCTCAGGCGCAATATCCATTGCGCGTCAACTTCAAGTTGGTCGCTCTGGAAGCTCGCGTAGAGCTTCGACCTGATCGGTTCGATGGTGGAGTATGGGAGCACGAGGGCCATTCTTCCCATCATGCGGTCCATTTCGAGTTCGTAGCGGACCACTATCACAACGTCGGTTGGTGGGATAATCGTTGCAAACTGGGGGTTTACCTCAGATCTGACGAAACCGAACGAAACGGCCGTAACCGGCTGCCATGCCTGCTCGAGGTCCTGAAGGACCTGCTTTACCACTTTATCTATCACACGATATTCGATTGAAGTAAAATCACGGCCCTCTATCTTGTAGCTGCCTTTACCGGTGCCCCCGAAGAAACAGTCGACCAGGTTGAAGATGAGGCGGCTTTCGATCATGAACAGGACGTGCCCCCTGAGCGGGTCAATCTTCAAAATATGCAGGCTCGTCGGCACAGGCAGTGTCCGGATGAATTCCCCGAACTTGATCATCTCCGCCTGGCAGACGTTTATGTCGACCATCCGGCGCAGTGAACCCGACAGTGAAATGCGGTGCATTTTGGCAAATCTGTCGTTAATTATGTCAAGGGTAGGCATCCGCCCGCGTACGATCCTGTCCTGNNAGCAGGGCATCGACTTCATCCTGGGAAAGTATCTTTTCCATAGTATGTACTGACCACCTTCACTGAATCAGAAACTCGGTGAAATAGACATCCAGCGCCTGCCCTTTTTGAAGCATGCGGTTTAGAGTCTCCATTATCTGTTTCTTCAAAGCCTGCTTGTCTTCCGCTCTCATAATATCCTCGGACTCCTTGCTGGTAAGCAGCGTCAGCATAAGGTCCTTTATTTCGAAATTGCGCACCTTACACTCTTCCACCACGTTGGATGAGTTCACCTTGAGCTTGATCGTGGCTTTCAGAAAACGTTTCCCGCCATGGTCCGCCAGGTTGACCATGAAGGTGTCCATTTCATAGTAAACGGCTTCCTCTATCTGCTTTTTTTCCTCGGTGCTCTCATTGGGCGTCCTCACAAATTTGAAGTAGGCGCCCGCTCCTCCTCCACCCAGCAGCACTACTAAAAGGGGTATGATGATCAGGAGCTTTTTTGACTTGGGTTTTTCCTGGACTTCTTTTTGTTCTTCTTCAGGAGGCATTTTTCAGGCCCCTCCTATATGTGGCGAAATTTCGTTCGGACGTTAATGATCTCCCGGGCAGACCGAATGAGCAACGAGCATGCCAGAACTGAAAACGTCAGAAACAGCAAGGATTTGAGGGCAAAAGACAAAGGCCCCGAAGCCGGGTTTTTGGCGCGCGCGCTGTGCATAGGGCCATCGCTCAGGGGGTCTCCGTGGGCTTTCTCACTCTCGGGATCGGAAGGTCGTGTGAAGTGATGCTGAGGGTTTGCGCCGGCTTTGCGCCGGTGGACGGAATTCAGGTCAAGCTTTTGACATAGTTGATTCAATAATACAGTAATTAATTTCTCAATTTCTAAATCCCTCTATCCATTTGATCCGGAAAAATGTGCACGGTCTGTGAGAAAAAATTTCCCGCAAGTATATTGCCGGCTGGAAACGCTGCAACTACAACCTGTCGAAATAACGTAACTTTTACGATAGCCCCCTGCTGGTATCACTCTTGCTCGTTCATTGAGCGCCTAATTCGGACCATAGCTCTCAACCTACTCTGAGAGGAGATCGTAATGTCAACAACTCCGACAACGTCAACAACCAGCGCTCAGTCGCCTTTCGGGATCGGTTCAGGACTCGGCACGGCCCCGGGTGCGACCACCGGCGCCAGCTCCACGAACTCATTGAACGCGAACTCTTTCATGACGCTGTTTCTCGCCCAGTTACAGAATCAGGACCCGACCAACCCGATGCAGTCTTACGAACTCGCCGCCCAGCTCGCCCAATTCACGTCAGTTCAAGAGCTGAGTCAGGCTACGACGCTTTTGGGCAATCTTCAGCAATATACAGCGGCCATAAATAATGGGGAGATTACGTCGCTCGTCGGCAAGCAGGTTACCGCCCAAAGCAACACGATCAACGTCAGTTCAGGCAGCCCCTCCGCACTCAACTACACGCTCTCGGCGCCCGCCACGGTCACCATCACCATAACGGACTCCAATGGTGCGAAGGTCAATACTTTGAACCTCGGCTCCAAGAGCGCGGGCACGTACAGCGTGCCATGGACGGGCAAGAACTCGAGTGGGAGCACGGTGGCCGACGGCGCCTACACCTGTTCGGTCACGGCGACAGCGTCTGACGGCGCTGCCACGACGGTTCAGCCCAGCATTAGCGGGCAGGTTTATTCATGCAACCTTAATAGCAACCCTCCGACATATATTCTGTCGGGACCGAACGGGATCCAGATTCCGGTAGCCAACGTTTTTGCGGTGACCGGTCAGAGCAGCACGAATTGAACAAAGTGAAATCCGCTGAGAGGGATTTGTGATCCCCTCAGCATGGCGACCAATCCAGTAAAGGCATTGAAAACCAGGACCCGATTCATCTATTTACTTAGAAACCGGAAAAGGAGAAGCAAATGGCAGCCGACATGATGTACACAGCACTTGCAGGTCTCAATACGTTCAATACCGCCCTCACGGTCGTTAGCGACAACATCGCCAATGCGAATACCACGGGATTTAAATCCAATACGGTCGACTTCGGCGATCTTGTGAGCGGGCTAATCGCAACTCCAAACGCCAGCAACTCTGTGGCGGAAGGCGCAGGCTCGACGGTGCTCGGCGTTGAGACGGATTTCTCGACCGGTTCGGAAATACAGACCGGGACATGGTCGGATTTGATGATCCAGGGTGGTGGGTTCTTTTCCGTTCAGAATGCCGCCGGCGCAACCGAATACACTAGGGATGGATCGTTCCAGGTAAATTCGAGCGGCGATCTTACCGATATGAATGGCAACGAGGTGCTCGGGGTCGGGAACGGAGGATCGTCAGCACCCATTGTAATTGCTAACCCAAGCACATTCACCAGCTTTTCCGTCAGCCAGACCGGGGAAATTACCGGGACCACTGCAACCGGCACAGTAACGCCATTGGGCCAAATCGCGGTAACGACCTTCTCGAACCCAAACGGTCTCCGCCGGATTGGAGAAAATGATTACAGTGCGGGCGCCAACGCCGGGACCGCTACAACATCAGCGCCTGGGTCCGGCCAGGCAGGCACGATAACATCCGGGGCTCTGGAAGGTTCAAACGTGGACCTGACCGCGCAAATGGTAAACCTGATTGACTACCAGGCCGACTACCAGGCAAACTCCAAATCCATCACAACCGACAGCACCGATCTCCAGACAGTGGTGAACATGATAAGATAGCAACAGGCCGGTCTTCCGAGAAAACGGGACACAGGACCAGAAAGGCGGCTTCGGCCGCCTTTCTCATTTTGATGACCGAAGGACTCTGGAATGACGCAAGGTTAGTGCAGCGTTTCACAATTTCTTCCATATTTAAATGCAGTGAGTCGCCACCCCGCGTCATTCCGTGTTTGAGTGCTTTTGAGCCGGAATCCAGAGAGTTCTTAAAGTATCTAGGAACTTAAGAAACGTAGCATTAGCTTCCGTCCGGATTCTTTGACGTCAAATAGTCCTTTCGCGCCATCGGATCAGAGCCTGCTCAAGCCTGTCCGGACCTGATCCGGGGGACCTGATCAGGGGTCTGGAGCGGGCTCAGGCGGTAAAAAGAAGAATTGATGATTTCGTAAAAACACTATA
>PLSV01000129.1 GCA_003165235.1 Syntrophobacteraceae bacterium | reverse complement strand
TCCGTGGAAATCCAGGCTAGCGCAGCAGGCCGCCGGCAATAACCATCCTCATTACTTCCGACGTGCCTTCATAGATTTCGGTTATCTTGGCGTCCCGATAGAGCCGCTCGACCTTGGTTCCCTTAATGTAGCCGATGCCCCCGTGGATCTGCACCGCCCGGTCCGTTTGACGCGAAGCCGTCTCGGAGGCGAACAACTTCGCCATCGCAGCCTGACTGCCGTATGGCAGTCCCTGGTCGCAACACCAGGCGGCATGATAGGTCAAAAACCTCGATGCCTGCACTTCGGTCGCCATGTTGGCGATCATCCACTGGATCGCCTGCAGGGACGCGATGGGTTTTCCGAACTGGACTCTTTCCTTCGAATATTTTATCGATTCGTCGAGTGCAGCCTGAGCAATGCCCAAGGCTTGCGCAGCAATGCCTATCCTGCCGCCGTCCAGCGTCATCATGGCGATTTTGAACCCCTGCCCTTCACCACCCAGCAGGTTCTCTTTCGGAATCCGGCAGTCCTTCAGGAAAACTTCAGCCGTAAGCGACCCTCGTATTCCCATCTTATTGAGGTGTTTTCCGATCTGGAGACCGGGAGTCCCAGCCGGGACGATAAACGCGCTGATCCCCTTCGTCCCCTTGGATTTGTCCGTCATGGCGAACACGATGAGCACACCGGCGACGGGAGCATTTGAGATGAATATCTTGCTTCCGTTCAGAACCCATTCACTCCCATCGAGAACCGCTGTCGAGGTCCCTGCGGCCGCATCGGTCCCGGCCCCCGGCTCAGTCAAGGCGAAGGAGCCAAGAATCTCACCCTTGCACAGCGGGGTAAGGTATTTTTGCTTTTGCTCTTCGGTACCAAACTTAAACAGCGGATACTCTGCCAGGGAGGTGTGACACTCCACGGTAAAACCGGTCGTTGCGCATGCTCGCGAAAGCTCTTCGAGCACGATGATATAGCTTAGATGATCGGATCCGGCGCCGCCGTATTCCACTGGATAAGGAATACCCAACCAGTCCTGTTCGGCGAGTTTTTTAATCGTTTCAGCAGGGAACCTCGGTTCCTGGTCGACTGCATCGGCAATCGGAGAAACATATTTTTCACTAAATTCCTTTACACTTTGCCGAATTAATTGATGTTCTTCAGTCAGATTAAAGTCCATAACTCATCTCCTGTCGCTATTCTCAGAGAAAACCTCCTGAACAAGCCTGTTAAGTTTTTTCATTAAAACTTTTTGTATGCGGAAGACAACCTCTCACACACCTCTTTCAGCCTCTTTTGGAGCTGTTTTCTCAGAATAGAAGATTTATGCCTCACAACTGCTGCATTTCGGCGTTGTTTCAATAGTCAAGCCGCAAAAAACACGCTTAACCGCTGTATATGTCATCGGCGTCCGCTTCGAGCCAGGGCCTGAAGCGGATGCCGATGGAGACGCCCTCGGATGGAGTCAGTTTAGCCGGGTGAATCTCACGCCTCTTTGGGCTTCAGTCTATCGTATCTATTGAAGATAAAGAGCAGGCCGCCAATAACGGAAAAGACGACGCAGACCGCAAAGGCGCCATTGAAGCCATACTTGGACTCGGCAAGATAGCCGGTAATGATCGGCGCGATAAGGGCGCCGAAGTTGCCGACAAAATTGTAGACGCCACCGACGCCGCCGGCCTGGCCGTAAGGCGCGATATCGCTGGGAATGGCCCAGACGTTGGAAGCTCCAAATGAGAAGATGCCCATAAAGGCGCTAAGCCAGAAAACAGCCCAGAAAGCAGTATTAGCCTGCATGCACATGAGGATGAAGACGGCCGCGCCGAACATGCCGAGTCCCATTCCCGTACGTCGCAGTTTGGTGATCGAAGCTCCCCTTTCATACCATTTGTCAAAAATCTTTCCACCTGCGAGTTCCATGAAGACCGCAATGATGAACGGAACGGATGCGGCAAGGCCCATTTCCTTCAGGGACAGGCCCCTGGCCTTCATGAGGTATGTGGGTATCCAATAGATGGCGACTGTCCAGACATAGAGGTAAAATGCATATGCAATAGTAGCCTTCACGATGACGCCGTACGTGGCCAACTTTATGATGGGAATAGGTTCAACGTGGATCTCGCCTGTATGCGTGATGACCTCGTCCTGGCGTATGTAGGCCAGTTCTGATTTGGAAATTCTCGGGTGATCGGCAGGCTCATGATAAGCCAGGAGCCACCAGATGGCCCAAACTACGGCCATGGAGCCTGTAACGATAAACGACGTTCTCCAGCCCCATTCAGCGATGATGAAGGCCACTATGGGCGGGGCGAAGGCGCCCCCGACCCTCGCGCAGCAGTCGAATATGGATGAGGCGAATGTCCGTTCACGTTTGGGAACCCACACCGACACCACTCGGGCATTTGAAGGATATGCGGGCGCTTCCGTGATGCCGATTCCTATTCGCAGGGCGAGGAAGGAATAAAAACCAACGCAAACCGCCACTAACATCGTAACGCTGCCCCAGGCAATTCCGGCAATTCCTAGGACCTTCTTCGGCCCGAATTTATTCAGAAGGTATCCCGACGGAATCATTGTTATCGTGTAGGACCAGAAGAAGGCTGACATGAGTATCCCCATTTCAGCCGTTCCGAGGCCGAACTCTTTCATCAATGTCGGCGTGGCCACGCCAAAGTTGACCCGGTCGATGTAGTTGATCGCAGTTCCCATTGCAAGCAAAATAACAATGTACCACCTAGAACCTGTTTCCAGTTTAGCTATCGTTTGCGTGCTAGCTGATGAAACTGATTGACTTGCCATATTCTACCCTCCTAACATTTGTTCAGACCCCTTTATCGCATTCTAGCCAACCTGCCGCATCACCTCTCATACCTCCTTGTGGCTTTAATCTTATGCGCACAGGGGTTTCATGCCCTATCCGCATATCGATAAAAGAAAGTAGAGTCCGGATGCACCCCCAACTGCTTGACCATCAGGATCGCGACATCGCCAGATTTTCGCGTCTAATGGCTTCTGTTGCTCTTTTGCCTGTCTGCCTCACTTATCAACAGGCCATGCATTGCTTCCGCAAAACATTTCAGTGGTGAAATCGGCAGCACTCGAGAACGAACAGGGAGAACGGGAAATAAACAATCACGTGCAACAATTCACTGGAATGGGAATGATGCAGATGAAAAAAAGTATAAAAGACTTGAAAACAGGAGGCCTCAGCCTCCTGCGGATATTCTGCCGGAGTTCTGCGCGGAATGCGAGAGTTATTTGTTTCATGAAAAGATCTTGCGCTTCGAAAACAGCCTCTCATACAGCTCCGCCTTCAACTCGACATATCGAATTCTCCATTATGCCTCCTCGACGGGCGCAACCCTGTCCCGGCTGAGTTGATCCTCCCTCCGCCTTTGGTGGATGGTCTCCGGCAGTATAGCCAGGGGTATGAGAGCCAGTAGATAAAGAACCGCTGTAGCTCCAATGGCTACCGTAATCGTGCTGATGCCGGCTACCCATCCCAGAATGTAAGGGCCGAAGAAAGAGATCAACCGCCCTAAGTTATATATGCCTGTGACTGCCGTCGCTCGTATTTCGGTGGGAAAGAGTTCGGAGAGGTACCCTCCATAAAGCCCGAATATGGGATAGGTGAAAAATGCATAGAACGGGGCGTACCAAAGCAGCAGATCCGCGCTTCTGATGTTGACGAAGGCGATGACGCCAAGTGTCGATGCTACGAGGGCGACATACGCCGGGGGCTTTCGACCGAATCTGTCGGCGATGAGTCCAAAAAGGATGAATCCGATGACTCCTCCGACATTCATGATGATGATGTAATTCATTGATGAAACGATCGACATGCCCCTGTCTTTGGCAAGCCAGGAAGGAATCCAGCTCATGGACCCCCAGTAAGCGAAGACTGTCGCCCCTACCAGCAGGATCCCCAGAATGGCCCTCTTCCTGTATTGCCCCTTGAGCAGCACGCTGATGTTTCCGAGCTGTATCCCAGCCCCGCCGCCAACCGCACGCTTCTTGGCTTCCAGCCAGGCAGGCGACTCGGGAATCAATAGCAGGGCGAGTATAGCGAACGCAAAACCGCAGCCTCCTATGTAGAACAGAGGCCGCCACCCGAAGGCAGGTATGATGAGTTTACTGAAATAGGCGGCAAGGAGCGGGCCGAAGGCAAAACCCGTCTGAATAGTCGAGGAGGCCAGGATTCGCACGCGCGAAGGCAGAAGCTCCGCCACCAGAGTATTGCCTACACCCCACTGTGCTCCCAACCCCAGGCCGGCAAGAATCCTCAATGCAAGCATCTGCGGAAGGGAGCCGGCAAACGGAAACAGGATGGTGAACGTCGAATACCAGCACATACACAAGAACATCGTCTTGACTCGTCCCATCCTGTCCGCGATCCATCCGGACAGGATACCCCCTATTCCAGCTCCGATGAGGGGGGCCCCCAGCAGTATTCCCATGCTCGACATGGAAAACCCGAATTCTTTCGATACGTACGGGGCTGACATGGCCAGGAACTGCCAGTCCATGACATCCAGTATGAGCGCAATCCAGACAAATCCCCAGGCGAACATCTGCACACGGTTCAGTGACCTGCTCTCTGAGTATGCTTCCAAAGCGCCATTTGCCATGATCCGTAACTCCTCCTTCTAAAGGGTTTCATTCCTAAGATGCTGAATCCAGATAAATCAGCGGCTTGGAGGCGTGCCGGCACCCCTTCCTGCCCCCGCTTGCGGCATCACAAAAAACCGCGATGAAACCCCGGCAAGCTGCGCTAGAGATACCCGTATGCCGTCCAACCTCCATCCACCATGACGATGCTTCCCGTCATGTACCTGGCCTCGTCACTTGCCATGAAGACCGCCAAACCGATCACATCCTGCACCTCCCCGATCCGCCCCTGCGGGGTGCGCTTCTCTATGGCCCCAAGGGGCAACATGCCCTTCTCGATCACTCCCTGCACGAGTTCCGTACGAATGTATCCCGGCGCGATGGCGTTGACCCGAATACTGCGGTCCGCCCACTCGCAGGCCAGGACCTTGGTAAGCATATTGGCGCCCGCTTTGCTCGAACAATAAGCGGCTCGCATCGGCGCCGCGCAAACGCCGTACATCGATGTGATATTGATTATGCAGCCCCCTTCACCCTGCGCAATCATTTGCCGGGCGGCAGACTGGCAGCCGTAGAACAGCCCGGACAGGTCCGTGCGGATGGCGCGCTCCCAATGCTCGGAAGCCAGTTGCTCGGAAGGATGCGCCATGGAGATGCCCGCGTTGTTGACCAGGATATCCAGCCTCCCAAAATGGGCCGCTGTTTGGGTTACAACACTTTCCACGCTCTTGCAGTCCGTCACATCCAGTTCCAGGGCCAACGCCCGGCCGCCCGAGGCATTGATTTCCCCGGCCGCCGCCACAAGAAGGTCCTTGGAACGGCTGGCCAGCACCACTGCGGCGCCCTCCCGCGCGTAGCGTTCCGCTATGCCTTTGCCGATTCCCTTACTGGCGCCCGTAATGATCGCCACTTTACCTTTCAAAACCACTGCGCGCTCCTTTCACTGCACAGGATCTCCTGCATCATGTTCTCCCGGCAAATCAAGCAGCGCTTTGAACCAGCCGCTGCCGCATAGCCGCTCAAACCTCTTTGTGGTTTTGATCTTATGCGGAGGGGAGTTTCTTGCCCCCTCCGCATATCGAGAACGAAAGTTGAAAACCTATCCCGGAAAGTCTAAGAGATTCTATCGAAGCAACTGGTTCGCGATGATGATCCGCTGGATCTGATTTGTCCCTTCATAGATCTGGGTGATCTTGGCGTCCCTCATCATCCTTTCTACCGGATATTCTCTCATATAGCCATAGCCGCCTAAAATCTGCACAGCATCCGTAGTGACCTTCATCGCCACGTCCGAGGCATACCACTTCGCCATGGAAGCGATCTTCGGGATATCAGGATTTTTTGGTTCGTTGTCTATCATGGCGCCGGAGCGGTAGACCATGGTTCTCGCTGTTTCGATGCCAAGAGCCATTTCAGCGAGCATCCACTGCATGCCCTGGAAGGACGACAGGCTCTTGCCAAACTGAACGCGTTCCTTCGTATATGCGACGGCGACATCGAAGGCCC
>PLSV01000186.1 GCA_003165235.1 Syntrophobacteraceae bacterium | reverse complement strand
GGTGGGGCGGCATATTCTATTATCACATTGCTCAGCGTTCTTCAGACGACCTAATCGTCCAATAGAGAACGGGTTGAAGCCAGAGCGCCAAGGACGGAAATGATCCAGAATCAAGGTCCGAAGGCCAATCTTCATGATTTCAATGATTACGCTTTGTAATACGATAGGGGACCCTAGGCAATGCAACGGATACTTCACTATTCTGTCTTCCCGTCCAAGCAAATGGCGCCGATGGTTTCAAACCGGCTGCGGTCAATATTTCCGGAAAACTGAACGGCCTTGAGGGCCGAATTGTCCATCCTCAGCACGATGAGATAGTCGCCAAAGCCAAGGACGATGTGGCGAATCGGGTCCGGGCGATTAATGTAATATGCCTGGCGCTTCCTATGCAAAGAGGGAATTTTATTCGGAGGAGCGGCCCCCGGGCACAGGCGCTGTTTCTTAATGGTGTCCGCCCCCGCCATGGCCACCGCCGCCACCGCCGCTAAAGCCGCCGCCATAGCCGCCGCCACGGCTACGGTAGCCACCGCCGCTAAAGGAAGGTGATGGCGGAGTGCTGCTGAAACTCCGCCCTCTGAAAGACTGAGACCTCAGGACAGCGCCCTCGCTCATTGTCTGCGCATGGTTGGTTGAAGCTAACCTGTTCATAACCTGGGTTGCAGTAACCGAATTTCGCGTGTTCCCATTCGTATTTTCCATATTACGCAAGGACCCTGAGGCGCCCTGGGTTTGGGACGTAGTTGAGGCGCTGGTCGTGTTTTCAGTTCTTGACCCTGCTTGCCGGTTCATTATAGCTCTCGCGCCCGCCTGAGCGTTGGCGGGACTGGGCCGAGACCCCTGTGTGGAGCTGCTTGCCCCGGCGAGGGTTGAAGAATTTTGAGTTACCGTTCCCGTTGCACGGGTAACAGGGTTGACCCTGCTCACAGTGCCGTTCGCATTGGTCACATGGTTGGTAAACCTGTGGTGGTGACCGCGCCTGTCGAAATCGTTCAGTATGAAGTAGCCGCCAAATCCGAACTCTCCCCACCAAAATGGGGATGGGGCCCAATCATAGAGATAGGCGTATGCCCAAGGGGGTGGGTAATAAGTCACGATGGGAGGTCCGTAACCCTCATAGTATTCCTCTTCGGGAACCTCAAAAACAGAGGGTTCCTCATATTCGGAAACCTCCGGAGGAGCAGCGGCGGAGCCTGACTGGCATTCGGAACTTGAACCGGCGCTTGAACAGTGACTGGACTCATAACTGTATTTTTCGCCGGCCACCCTGATCGGAAGATTCATTGCGGCGCTGACGCTGTCCACGATGCGAGCCGCATCATCGCCTGAGATACTCAGGCTCCCCGATGATGCCGACCTTGTGGCGCTTTCCCTTACCTCGGCAATGATGTCGGGCGTCATGGGATAGTCGGCAATCCATCCGTTTCGAGGCGCAATGTTGATAGCGCCCAAAGAGCTTTCTGCCGCAGCTTCATCATGGGACGAGGTCAAATTGAGGGAACTCGCCAGTTCTACGGCAAACTCACCTTCACTGACCAGAGGCTGTTCAATGGGGGGACGAAGGGAGGTTGAGCTTTGCGCGTTCACTGAAGCGGCATACGGCGCCAGAACCAGACCTGCGGCGACAAATAACACGATCATCTTATTCATTTAGTGCTCCTTCCCGACGGGCCATCAGTCAACGCAATGCCGGGATGTATGGATAAATATAATAAGCCTGCGCCAAGGTCGAGTTAATATTAGTTAAAGCAAGTAAAGTTTGGTAAAGGGATATCTGAGCTAAAGCCGTGTTGCACTACGTTGCAGCCGGCAGTTAATGAAGATTCCTTTCTCTTTGGAGATTCTAACGTTCGAATGACAAAACGGAGATGTGAGGGATTCTTCGACAACGATGATAATTTCGCATTGGGGACAGGATGTATGGAGTATAGGCCGATCCGGCTTGCTGAATGGCTGAGAGCCCCTGGTGCTCGAGTCGCTCACGCATGAGGAAAAGCAGAGTTGAGGCAAGAGGCTGCTTCGTGGAAAGGAACCCGGCGCCTGACAGGGGCGCGCTCGCGGCAGCAGTCTCTATAAACCGGATGGCTCCTTTCCAAGTATCTTCTGTTTTACGTCAATCAGCCTCAACTCACCGTTTATTCTTTGAATCCTCCAGATGTTCTCTGTCTTTCCGGTTATTGCTTTCTTCTCGTTTTTAACTGAAAAGGAGGATATGAATTTCACGATTCTTACCTGGGGCTCGAAGCCAGCCATTACAACATCGCCGTCCAACCGCGTATCTATCTCCGCCCAGTTTCGGAAATAATATTTCAAGTCCTGGATGACCTTATCCCTGCTGACAATACCACGGTCATAATAATCCACTTTGTCGGCGTAAAACGGCGCTACGGCCGCCAGGTCTTTCCTCCCGTTCAGGTAAAGGAGACGCCGTACGAATGCGCTGACTTCGTCTCTTGTAATTGGATCAGACTGTCCCGTTTTCAGGCTCTGCTTTACCTCCTGTGGAGCGGCGTGTTCTGGGGCAGGTTCGGCGGGGACAATCTCCGTTGGGGACACTTTCTCCTCTGAAAGCTTTCGGGTCAGTTTCCCCTGCGCGTCACTGGACGGTTTAACCGCTTCGCGCACCGGTTTATCCAGGTTGGGCTTCTCGCCCGCAGAAACAATATCCGAAAGCAGGATATGTTTGTCCTTGCTCAGACCTCCAGTCGAGGCGTAAGTGATCAGGGCTTTTTTATTTCGCAACTGATTGGCCACCCTTTTCAACGTCTCTATTTTTCTTTTGTCCATTTGCGTATCAAAATAGAAAATCTGATTGGGTGCGTAAACGGCCCATTCATCGACGTGGATCACCACCGCCTCAATTTGACCCGTATTTCCGGCCGGCTCCGGCGCGGCTCCAGAGCAAGAGCCGCCCTGGCAGAGAAATCCACCCAAGAGAAACAGGGCGATAAAGATTGTTTTGAATCCTCCGATTGACAGCTTCCGTTCCATTCTCACCCTCTACGATTCCCGACACCGCTGCGCCTTTAAAAGAGTTCCCGCACAGGGTTGCATCTCTTTGCATTCACCTGACATCATACATCCCCGAAGCGGTGGTTATCAAGACCCCGCTGGAAATCTCCCCCTTCTCATCAACATTGGGCTTGCGCCGATCGGCTCTTTTGCGTTTCCCTGACAGGGCTGTTTTCGTTGAGAAAAGGCAGGGCTTCAATCCTTTTGATTTCCGGAGCTTTATGCTCATAATCCGCTCTGTTAAAAACAAACGACAGAACAGTTATCCAGTTGATTTATGTTTAGCTCAGTTTCACGGTAGGTCGTGCGCAGAAATTTGATAAGGCGTTTACCATGGTGTTGATTTCCGCAGAGCCGGAATTCCTGTCATATATGATCCGCAGTTCTGCATTCGGGGATGCGGCGCCGCTTGGGCATGCGGGAGCAGGCCGGTGCGCTGTCAACAAAGTTCCCACCTGTCGGCTAGTCATCGTCGCCCCGGCGAAGGCCGGGGTCCAGTGATTTTGACCAGCCGAACGGATACTGGATTCCGGCCACAAAACTGGACACTTCCGGGGCAGGCCGCCCCGGAATGACGGTTTGTGCGTCTGCACGCTCTACAACTTAGTTGACAATGTGTTAGCGGGCCTTTGCAGCGAGAGCGAGATTCGCCCCCAACTCATAGGCCTTCGCACAGTCCTGCGGGAACACTTCCAGGCGCCGCATGGCCTTGGCGGCCGGGTCCCAGGCAGTGGAGACGTATTTCGAGTAGTCTGTGAACTGTAGCGTGTCCGTGGAAAGCAGAACTTCGCAGTTCCCGAAGACACGCGTCATTACGCCGCGGGAAGCCTCGACGGTTTTGTCCTGGTGGAAGGCCGGCATATTTTCCTCGGCCACGTTCATGGTGTATACGAGGCCGGTCAGGACCTTGCCCGGAAAGATGGATGCGTAGCCGGGGGTGTAGGTGAGGTAGGGGAACAGGAGGCGCTCCATGAACGAGCGCATCTCGCCGGTCTCCGTGTGAAAGTAGATGGGTGAGCCCAAGATCAGGATGTCGGCCTTGGCGGCCCTGTCGAGGATCGGGGTGAGTTCGTCTCTGACCGCGCACCGTCCATAGCTCTTCCCATCGATCTTCTTGCAGGAAAAACAACTGATGCAGCCCTTGTACGCCAAGCCGTAGAGGTGCACCAACTCGGTCTCTGCGCCGTTTTTCTTTGCCCCGGCCAGTGCTTTCCGCAGCAAAGTCGCCGTGTTCCAGCCCTTCCTGGGGCTGCCGTTGATAGCTATCGCCTTCATGACTCCTCCCTGTGTTAAACCTATTTCTGGCCCATGGCAACTCGATGCCGGTCTAAAAGAGCCTACGCACTCCTGGGATTGGGTTCAGCCCGAAGAAACTCCCGGAACAATCCGCAGGCCCGAAAGACCATACGATTCCCCAATCGAACATGCAAGTGATAAGTCAAAGAGACTGGTTTTTTACAATTTCAGGACACTCCACCATCCCGGGCGCCCTCGCCCTCACTTGTCGGATGACACGCCCCGGTGAAAAACTACAGGCTTTCCAGTCAGTACGAAAATCCCTCCCGTCCTAATCGTAAGCCAAGAGTGACTCATCCGGCGTTTCCGGGTGGACGCAGGGGCAAGCCGCGACGACCTTTTCTCATTTCAATACCCTTGCGATCATTCCTGCCCATATATCATATGCCTTTTCATTGATGTGTACGCCATCCGGTGTGAATTCTTCACGTAACTTACCATTTGATGATAGCTTAGCATTTAAATCAATATATACTTGGCCGTTTTCAGTGCAGTATTCATTTAGAAATGTATTTAGCTCATCTATTATTTCAGGATGGCTTTCGTATACCCAATATAATGTAGATGTGACATATACCTTGATTCCTTTTTTAATTGCCATATCTAGAAGTTGTTTGTAGGTAGAAATGGTTGATTGAGCGTTGCCTTCTTTGTAATTAGTAGGCATGTCATTTCTTCCAGCCATTATGAATATACATTTTGGTTTCTTGTCAATTGCTTTTAACGTAATGTATTTAATACCATTTACATCTATTCCACTTATTGCGATATTGGACGTTCTAAAATCGTATCGATTGATCCTGAATGCCCAAATACCGCCATTACGTGTAATTGAATCACCCGTAAATACGATTTCGGGATTGCCCATAATATTCTCAGCTACATACTCATAAATCGCAAATCTCGCATCGGCTACTTTCCAAGAGAGATAATTTAATGGTAGTAAAAGTATATTCGCTGCCAAGGAAATTAACAGAATAACTTTTACATTAAATTTTCTCATCAGGTTTTCCTTTTGGGTATCGAGGTTTTTCTGTTCCGAAAAGTTTTGGTGGGCCGCGCTCCGCTTACGCCCGGCGCCCCACCTACATGTCTATCGATCTAGAAAAGGCCTGATGGGTTGCGGTTCGATCCACCCATCCTACGGGCTCCTTCCAGGTTGCGAACCCCCAGGGGCCAGATTGTTTCGTCTCACTCTACCTGGACACGCCAGATTGCACAATCATAGGGGCTACGGTTCGTTCAGGCAACTTTCTTTGTTATGGGCAGCCCAATAGGACCTAAGTTGCTGTGGCGAACGTTTACGTGTTTGAGCATCACTTCTGCGCCGCTCTCAACCCAGGTGGATTGCTGCGCGTGCAGCCGCCGTGTTGAGTTGTCCCGTCCGAGGTTATTTGAAGAGCGATGCTCCATAACGAAGTACCGGTTGCATTTCGTCTGCAATTACATCAGGTTTATAAATTTCCAGGTAATTAACATGCTGACCGGCCTTGTTCGGCCTCATCCCTTTATTGATCGATCTTTTCAAAGCAAGCAGGGGATCTCCCCTGGCGCCCATGTTTCCGCTGTTGCGTTCGCAGGAGGTGCGGAGTTGAAAACCGGTGATAATGCGTCCGTTATAACTAATCACGAAAGCGACGCCGCGAGGACCCCGTTCCGGGCCTGCATTTCCATCGAGATTGCTATATTGAAGCGCAAATCGGCGTCCCAAGAGATCAATCGCCTGGTGGATAATTGCTCGCCTGGTGCGCATACGCTCGCGCGCATCGATTTTGCCATGGTTATTAATATTAAGGCCAGACCCCATTGACAGAGAAACATACTGATTAGGAAATTCGGCGGCATAAACTTGGAAGACCTTCCTCCATGCCCCTATATATTTGCGTGGGGTATAAGAGTTTTTAAGCCACTTCTTAAGAGCCTTTGGCTTGCCCGGCAACGAGAACTCTGCAGAAACCGATGTCGGTCCGGCGGCTGCGACCACTCTAAAAGCAGGAGACTTTCCGTACCTGTGGCTCAGTTGTTTGAGGAATGCGAACCAATGGGCAAGGTACACCTTGTCCCAGGGCATCGGAAGCCTCTCTACTGCGCCTTTGCCTGGTCCATATTGTATTGCGAACATTTCGGTCTTTGCGCCTTCCAGCGCCCATGGTGGAGAAAAAAAGCCGGGGAAAATGAGCAGTTGCACCCATTTATTTGATGCTTCCGCAGCAGCAAAGAGTTGATCCAGCTTCGACCAATCCGGTCTTCCCCGGACCGGTTCGATGTCGCGCCAACGGATCTGCAATGCGACGCCACTTATGAAGGGATTATTGAATGCTCGTGGATCCAATGGTCGATCAGGCTTGTTCTCTATAACTACAACCAGTCCGTTCGGTAAAGAGTCATCAGGTGACGCCCACGACTGCCCGGTTTTTGTCATTGCAGCAATAGAAGACAGCAACAAGGCGCCGGTCAAAACAAGAGCAATGCTAACAGCACTCCTTACAGATCGCGGCGCACAGCGCATCAACATTTACGCCTCCTCAGAATACCGCCACCGGCGCCGAGGAGCGCCCTTTCTTGGCACTCCCTTGAGACTCCGCCACTTCACGACAGTTGATGACAAGAAATCTCTTTTCGATGATTTTAGCTTAAATATCGTGTGGAGGATCGTCAACGGCTTATCTGTGAAGATTTCGAGCGCTTGTTGACAAGAAATGACACTGTCTGGAAAAGTATGTAGGAGAAGGTGGAGGGACACATTGGCGCCGCAAAGAGGAGCAAAAAAGGAGGAAGCCAGGTGGGAGCCTGGCTTCCGGAGTGTATGGTTAGCGGGTCCCAAAGACCAAAACTTAAGAAAGGGACCCAATTATGGTCGTAGAATAGCAGATTTTCCTCTTTTGAAAATCAGGTCAGGAACGTATTTTCCACTTACTAATACCGTAATATGAAGGTGGGGTTCTACCGGCCGTTTAACTGTTCCGTTCCACAAAAACAGGGAAGTTCAAAGAAAGTCATGTCAGCCTGAGTGGTTTATCAGAACCGATAGGATTTATTGGACCTCGAGAAGTCCGTCGCCGTAAGCCCTACGTTGAGCTTCACATCGGTGAAAACATAGCTTTCGAACATTTCGTCTTTTCCATCGTAGAAAACATCCCCTACGGGAAGGAGCAGTTCTTTATCGATGTGCATAATAAATCGGGAGCAATAATATTTTCTGCCTCCATGCGGCAAGAATCTGCCCTCGACCACGGTCGCAGGTCTGCCATTGAAGGTCTCATCCGTCAGCCTCAGAATTTCGAGTTCTCCGGAGCGTACCGCCGGTTCGATATTACGCCTGTATTCAGCGAGCAAAAAACCAAACCCGAGTTCCGTGATGGGGTGTCGATTCTGAGACAGCGCCAACGAACCCTTGGGGTCCAGCGAAAATGTCATGAACTCCATAATGCCTCCCCGCCTCACAAGCAGCTTATTCTCGTAACTGCCTTCCGCATAGAGGGCCTCGGTTCCCGTGGGGGGGCCGTCGATAAACTTCATATAGACTTTGAGGGGTTTTTGGAACTTGAAGAACGCATTCTCCGCTTCATTGAGCTTTCCGCCCATTCGTTCCTGCTTATGAAAGACCCCCACATAATCGTTCACCCTGGAGTAGCTTAAATCCATTTCATCGAGCAACCTGAGCATCTCCCCCGGATCGAAGGTGCCGGCCGATGGCGCGTCAATGCCCATGCAGAGAGATCCCAGGAGCATGACAAGACAAATCGAGAGAGCTGCAATAGATCTTCCTGGCGATATCATCTCCATTTTGCTCTTTCCGCAGGACTTGCCGCTGAATAATGCATGAATATGACCCCCAACGTATCCAGATGGGAATTTTGGGTCCGTCCACCGCCCTGAAACCTCTCAGGACGCCTTACAGGCCCATAGAACTTTCCCATATACGAATAAAAAAAGCAAGTTGTGTGTCAACGAGACCGGTTCATACATTTTCAGGACACACCTGTTTTCCCGCAGTTGACGGGCCCGTTTCCGTCCCATCGGTTGAAGCAACTCAGGCTCATAGGATGCGACAGTGACGGACGAGGGGAAAAGCTGAGGCGACATGCACACACCAGTTCCTGAGTTTATGACAAAACATTCAGTCCAACCTGCCTTTCTGCGCTGAATAGTGGCTGCGCCAGAGGCAAAGCGTGATGTTTTTGCCTGGATTCCTCACAGGTGTGGTATTCTAATTCTTTGTCATCTTTTGCCTGCAATGGCTCATTACCATGGACGCCTTTCATCGCCTGGAGATCTCTTAAGGAAGCGCACCTTGGAAATCCGGCCACTTGGCGAATCCGGCCTGCTTGTCCCTGCAATAGGAATGGGAACATGGCGAACCTTCGATGTTCGAGGAGAAGCCGCCATCGCTAACGCTCGTTCTGTTGTAAATGCCGCAATGGAAACGGGGGCTACTTTCTTCGACAGCTCCCCAATGTACGGGGAAGCTGAGCGAGTGTTGGGCCTGACGCTGAGAGGGTGACGCAGCGCCGTCCAAATTGCTACAAAGGTTTGGGCGGACACCGCATCACAGGGATGGGTGCAGGCGAGACGTTCTCTTTCGTTTTTTGGCAACCGTATCGAACTCTACCAGATCCATAATCTCCTTAACTGGAAGGAGCATCTGGAGATGATCGAGCGATTAAGAGATGAGGGCAAGGCTCTCGCTGCCGGCGCAACCCACTATAGTTCTTTTTCATTTCTTGAACTCCGTCGTGTCATGGAAAGCGGCAGAATTGCCGCCATTCAGATTCCATACAATGTTGAGCAGCGTGAAGTCGAAAATAATATTTTGCCTTTGGCGGCGGACCTCGGCCTGGGAGTCGTAATAATGCGGCCTTTTGACGGCGGCGGGCTTCTCCGCCGTGCGCTCTCCACTGAGGAACTCAGGCCGTTAAAGCCTTTCGGCGTTAATACCTGGTCACAAGCTCTTCTCAAATGGATTTTGAGCGATCGCCGTTGCCATGTTGCGATCCCGGCTACATCGAGCATCAAACATATGGAAGAGAATGCGGCGGCCGGCGCTCTGCCATGGTTTGGCGATAGGGAGCGGGAGTATGTCCTGCAGCTTGCTCAGAAGCATTAATTAAGCGAATTTCCGGTTTCCAGCCCCAATGCCGGCCGGTCCGGTTAAAATCATGATGACGGACAGACTGGGCTGACCTGTCTGAAAGCTCAGCTATTCAGAACCAATAACGGCAAGTTCCCGCCAATAGATTCATAAAGTCTTGTGTATTGCGGATAGCTCACGGTGGGAAAATATGCTACTGGTTCGTTCCAGCACCCTGATCCTGCCCCATGCCTCTGCCCATACCCCTTCTACCCATTCCCCGGCCTGAGCAGAACTCCTCCTTTGTTATGTAACCATGTCCGTTGACATCCATTGCCTTGAACCTCTCCTCGGCATTACCCCTGCGATGCGGGGCCGCCATGAATTCCTCCAGGGTGAGTTTCCCATCATGGTTAGTGTCCAATGCATCAAAACGTTCCTGACAACTCAACCTTGGAGAGCCTTGACCGCCCTGCCACTGGGCAAATGCAACGCCCGCAATGAGAAACACCGTCACCAACGCCCCCAGTACGACCAGCTTGAAAGGTTTCATTTTTTCTCCTGCTTGATTCAATAGTTTCGGTTCGGAATGATTCTTCAAGTTATGTGCGATGCATCCTAAGCGCATTTTCGGGTCGGATTCTGCGCGAAAAAGCTTCTTAAACAACCCCAAATCCCGCAAGACCTTTAAAGATAAGGTCTGCGATACTTGTTTGCGGGAAGAGGGGCCAGCCCAAGAGATCACCCTGGGCCGACCCGGATGAGGTGGTGGAGCGTTGGACTGGAGCTTCGGCAACGACTCATCCCGAAGCTCTCTATATCAAGCGCAAACTCTCATCTGCGCGGAAGCGGGAGCATGCGAGACAGGAGGAGAAGTGAATGGGTCTCGTAATGCTCCCACAAGGATTAGCCCTTGTGCTCCTGTTCCATTTCGTGCCGAGATTTGTATTTCTTCACGCATTTGCTCAACTTTGGCGCGCTGCTCCGGGCTCAGGACTGCATAGATCCGGGATTTCATGCGCTGCTTCTCCACAATCAGCTCGGTTCTGATATCCGCTTATCCCTTCGCGAAGGCCCGGACCTTCGCCTCGTCAAATTGACCCTTTGGGAGAGCGCGGAGCTGATCGCGCCCCGCCTTCAGTTTTTGGACAAGTGGTTTCATTTTTGCGCGCTCTTCGAGCCTGATGGAAAACATCTCTTTCTTTTGCGCGTTTTGCTGTTGCTTATAATAAACAGTTTGACGGGAGACTGGTGTAAAGAATCAGTTAATTTTGATAAAGTTATGTAAAGACAAACCATCTGAGCCTTTACCCTGAATAATGCGTCAACTTGATTGTCCACTATTCAAGTTCTTCAACGAGTGAGCATCAAGGCAGCGGGTTGAATCGGGCAAGGATTGGAAGGCATAATGAAGTGGGCTGGTAATTTATGGGGCCGGATTGCCGGAATGGCAGCAAAAAAATGAAAGGGACCGGCCGCCAATTCTTTTCGGCGAGCAGTCCCATCAGATCATTTTATCGAATGAGAGGGGATTAGATTCTGCCTAAGACAAGATATCCAACAGAAATTTTAGTTCTTTCCCAATCCCGTCTTTTAGAACGTCCGTTTGGAGATCGCAACAGCGAACCGGATTCCAGGAAAAACGGCTCCTGCGTGTGACCGGCAAGTCCCGGCCGGAATCAGATCCGCCGGGTCCCAACCTTCACTGTTGTTGGCCTTTCGGTTTTTCTTTCCCCTTAGCCTCACCTTCATGTTGCGGTTTTTGCTGCTGGCGCAGTTGTTGTGGCTGAGGCTGAGGCTTCTGCTGCTGGTGCTGTTGAAACTGTTGTTCGTGCTGCACGGCAGGCTGTTTCCTTTCGGGTGGGGCCACCTGAGCAGGACCTGGTTTGCGTCCTTCGGGACGGGATGCAGCAGCGGGGCCGCCTTTGAATCCTTTCTGCCACCCACCGCCCTGGCCGCCATGGTGTTGCTCATAAAATTTCTGATCATAACGCTGGCCCTGCCGGTGTTCACGCCAATAAGGATACTGCCGATGAAAATTCCCCCAGTATTGAGGCCTCGCGTTATACCACGTAAGCCATCTCGGAGCATACCAGGTTTCGGGTCTGACAATATAGCCGGGAGAATAGGCGTAATATGGGCCCCAACCGTATTCAGGGCCGAAAAAGTAGTACAGGACGCCATTCAAAAACCAATCACCGTTGTAATAGACCCACGGTGTATCAGGCCCCACCCACGGCGCCGCATAGGGATCCGAGGGAGAAGGTGGATATTCGTCGTCCTGAGCATAAGAAGGTGCAGACATTACGGCGACTGCGCCTCCAGCCAGCAAGATTGCTGTCATCAAAATAAAAACAATTTTTTTCATACCCACCTCGCAGAGATTTTTTAGATGTGCCGCACATTTTAATAATATCAATGCGTATCTATACGATCTCCCGATCGGACATGCAAGTGATATGTGAATATGATCGGTTATAGACATAGGTCGTCGTTATTTCCCCTTGGCAGCTCAGATCGGCTTGTTGACCCACGACCGGACCGCATTTGTGGGCAGGCGCCCGGCAACAGAGACGATCATTCCCTCAGCCGTCGCGAGATCAACTTTGGCCGCGTCGATCGTCAGGTGATAGTTCCGGGCGTCAAACCAGTCGAGGCCGGTGAAGGCCCGAATATAGCGGCAGCGTTCCTGGTCCGAGCGCTCGACCATCTGAATGGCCTCAGCCCTGCTGCGCGCATGATAGATGCTCATGACCCGCTCCACCCGGAACCACTGAGAGGCGTGAACCATGATGTTGAGGAGCCTTGCCCTGCTGCGCAGCAGGTGGAAAGCGCCGCGGCCGAGAACTACAACACAAGGCCCTTTGACTGTCAGTTCGGTAATGAGGCGGTGCTCGATCTCCACCAGTTGTTCGTCGGAGAAGATATGCGGCGGCGGCGGGATGTACATGCCGGCCGAAGTTCCCAACGTGAAGACAGAAATCAGTGCATGATGAGATTATTCTCGATGTTTCTGATTCAAGCGACAGGCGCCGATGGTTCTATGCCGGCCCTGGTCAACTCACTCATTGCATCGTGGGCCGGGCTCAAAAACACGTTCGAGAGGATTTCCACAGGCAGCCAAACCGGTCCATCAAGATTTCCGCCTTTCGATGATCATATCCGAAAGAGGCATTCTCAACGATTTGATGGAACCTGCCGCCGCCCACCCCACTGCTATGTGGAGGGCCTGCTTGATGTAAGCGGGCAAGCCGAACTTCTTTTGGAAGTTTTTGGCCGTTTTTTCAGTGCATGACAACCAGACGGCGCCCAAGCCCAAGGCGTGCGCCATCAAGCACATGTGGTCGGCAGCCGCAGCGCAGTCATAGAGAATATTGTGCGGCACGAATTTGTCATGGCCGACAGTGGGATAGATGCGAGCATCGTAGCACACCACGATCAGAACGCATTCGTCCGACGGCGTGGGAATGTCGCTCCAGACCATTTTGGCTTCACGAGTATTCCTGATTACGACAAAACGGACGATATCCAGATTGCATCCGGTGGGCGCGGCACGGCCCGCCTCGAGGATGTTCAGGATCATCTCTTCGGGCACCGGTTTCGGCAGCCAGTCCCTGATAGAGCGGCGCTCCCAGATCAAACGGCGGACCACTTCCATTTCATCGTCAGTGAACGGGGCCGGCAGGACTTCTTTGACTTCAACCTTTCCGCCAGCCCTCATTTCTGCAGCCAGAGCGATGTATCTTTTGCACCAGTCGAAGTCATCGCCTTCAGTGCTGAATCCGCGCTGCCTCCAGACATCCACAATTAATTCCGCCTGCAGGCCAAACTTGTCAGGCATCTTTTTTCGCCCAAGCATAATGGGGTAAATTTCCACCTCAATCGTGTGATGGACCCGCTCCCGGAGCAACGCTCTCAGGCAGACAGGCTCCATTTTCATCAAGTCTTCCCTGGTGTAGGGGCCCCCCCCAATCTTGAAAATCGTTACTCCATCAAGTTCATCCATGATTATCCCTCCCTCGCAGGGCCAGACTTTTTGAAAAACGCTATTTCATTGCAATTCGGAAATCACAATGATCATATCCTTCCATGATGGTCTTGGCACGACGCAGAGTCATCCGCGGATTAAAACCAGCGACAAGCGCGAAATCCCGGCTACACGAAAGAATGACGCCCAGGTCGGCCATCCCAAGTTCCTTGTACATTTCGGCATACTTACACCTTTTGATATTGACCTCATACCTGGTCTCAGACAGCTCCAATCGCTCCATTTCCAAGGTCCCACCTACGCCCCAAGCCCTGAAGCCTTTGGCAAAACAGGCGATGCTGTCGCCGCCCATCTGCCTGGCCAGTTGGACGCCGCTTTCAAACGCCAGTGATTCGATTACGGTTCGGACCGTTGCGAGCGCCTTCTCTCGTCCTAGCTCCTCAACAAAGGCTCTGATCAAGGGTCCGGTTATCAGGGCTTCAATTTCACGCCTGGTCAGGATATCTATTTGGCTGAGATCCGCACCCACCGTTTGAACTCCCTTTCTCTTGCGCAATGCTTAGCAAGCCATGCAGCGCATGCACGCTGATTTGTATTGGTTAGCGGCCGGTTCATCTCTTTTATGAAACAGGTTGATACCAGAAATTCGCGAGGCGTGTTTCTTCTCCTGACGCAACCCGGTCTCCTTATCCCTGGAATGGCGGGCATTCGCAGATTAACCCCGAAGGACTCGTAATGACAACACAAAAATGACTCGCCCCGATATCGCAAAATTCCGCCACCTCTGTATTAAAAGCTCGTACCGATCCATACCGAGCAACCCTCCGGCGACACTTGCGATTGTAGTACCGCTTTGTGTCGCCGGAAGCTCTACGAGGGTGGGGGAATTAGAGATGACATAGCGGATAAGGCAGTAAAGGATTTGACCCAATGATCTCCATGATATGGGCGAACATAGAGATTAAAGCTATGCAGGGGGAAACTGAGTTAATGTCCCTGGTTGATTCCGACGTCAGCCGGCCAATACCTGTTGAACTATGTCGTTTTGCCCAGTGGATGATATACAGGTGGTCCCAGTTCCTCAAAAGAGAAGCTGTTGAATACGTGGTGGCCATCGATGTCCATTACCCGCATGTCGTCCGTTTGGGACAGGTCGCCGAGGATTATCGAAAAACGCGTCCCGTATTGCTTCTTTACCTTATCCACCGATACTTCATAAGCGATGTATTTTGTGATGCCCCTGGCCCCGAGCTTTTCCGAAAGGGTGGGATGTTCAAGCGAGTCGAAGGATGTGAGAATCAATATCGGGCCACTCCCAGTAAAGATCATTGCCGCTTTCATGGCGCGCTCCTTTCACTTTGGTGGTGGTTGTCCCGGATTGCCTCTCGGCCCGCACATCCTTAAAAATAGTTCCCTGCCTGCCGACCTTAAAGCTGGCTTGCTTCGACGGAACGCCAGCCTCTATCGGAATTGAAGGGACGATGCGGGGCCCAAGCAGGAGAAGATACGACGACTCAACCAGATTCCCCTACTCGTCAATTTTCACCCAAAGCCATGCACTCTCAATTCCTTGGAACACCTCTTTTCCTGCGCCCGTCAGTTTAAGAGATCGGAACGGCCGCGCCTCTTAGAATCAATGCTTTGACCTGGATAAGGAGTCCTAAACCAGACGGCTCACGCGCCAAGATTGGGAATCGGCAGACTGGAGATTGCGTGGGATAAACTGATGTGAACGCGATGAAATAGATTTTTGAAAAGGATCCGCGCTGGAGGCTGTTTTGAGCTATTTGCCCGTTGAGAGTGCGGCCGGTGCGAAAGCCGTCCGGGAACAGAGCTGTTGCTTGCATAGGCCTTCCTTAACCACTGAAACTTAACCTGGGCGCATTTTCCGGTACTTGCGAACATTCCGCCGGACGCCATCGCACAGAAACCGGGGTTTTTCGCGGTTTCACGCGTTCTGGACTGCATTGGCTACCGCCACCGCCTTGTGGTCATAGAATCCGCTGCAAATGATCACATCATCGACCTTCTCGAAATAGACTGTTTTGGGGAGCCACTTTTTGGTCACCGCTTCGAACCATTTGTATTGCACCCAGCCACTGCCCTCGGTATTGCCGGTATCGACGATATCCTTGATAAAGAGCTTTTTATCGGAGTCCATGAGGTTCATGAAATCCTCACCCACGAATTTCTCGTTAACCCCGTGGGCGAGCATGGTCCCTTTGCAGTTTAGGACAAAGACATAGATCTCGTCCTCGACAAAAGCCCCATTTGGATTCGTGAATTCAGCGAACGCAATCCTTTTGCCGGAGTTTTTGTAGAAGCTCTTTGCCTTTTCAACCATTCTGATCACGTCACTTTTGCTTCTCATATGGGCCTCCTGCCAGAATTGTTTCATTGCCGATCCCACCTGTGGATATCTTCCCATATAATTCCAAATCCACCTCCCCTGCGCTTCGTCCGGTGTTTTTGGGCTCATTTGCTCTTCCCCGCTTGTTTAACTTTGTTCCGGGAATGCGACCCTGGCCTTCACTGGAGGATATCAGCGGTTTTTTGATGAGAGCAAAAGGAACTAATCTGAAAGTCAGGGATTGGCGCCGTGGAGGAGGCGGCTTGAACGGGAGTTAAACTCCAGCAGATTATTTAATACCATAAACCATATAAATTACTATGGGGTAATAACTGTATTTCAGCCGGTATTTGACCCCATTTGTTTATGGGGTGGATGGGCGCATTTCAGGACATCGTAACCTTGTTTGAAGAGTTGTCAGTTGTAAGGATTGCGGTGTTATAACTTCTTTGAAATCGATATATAGAAAGTGATTCCCTTTTTGCCTACAGGCTCCACCCATACCCTGCCGCCATGTTGTTCGGCTATTTCTTTNNGTAACCGTCCACCAGATACAGAGAATCAATACAGCAGAGATGGCCTGGGCATCCCTTGAAATGCTGCTTCCATGAGATCCGAGAGGAAATAGAAATTTCTTTTACGATGGTAAGTCCCAAGCCTGCCCCTTCGACACCCCTGGATGTTTCGTAGCGTTGAAACAGCCCAAAGATTTTTTCGGAATCCGCCTCTTTAAGCCCCTTGCCATTGTCGCTTACGGAAAAAATGTGGAGACTTTCCGAATCTTTGTATCCGATCGAAATCCTGGTTAGGCTCTCTCCTCCGTATTTCAGCGCGTTATCAATTAAGTTCCTGAAGATTCTAAGGATCGAAAGCCTATCGGCCTCGATCTTCACTTCAGACTCAGGGGCAAGCCAATCGATCCGGCGAAGGCTGAGCTGCGCTGAGAATTCATCCTTGAGCATGCGGAGAATCTCTGCGAGGTTTATCGTTTCAATCAACGGAGCAGCCTCTTTAGTCGCAATGTAGATATTGATCTTTTCAACGAGGGCTGCAATATGCTCCGATACCTTCATGATCTGATCACAATAGGTCCTGCCCTTTTCGTCAAGAACATCCCTGGCGTGTTTGCTCAGACGTTTTGTCAGTCCATAAACGGCGATAGCCGGACTTTTGAGATCGTGCGCGACCGAATAGGCAAAAATTTTGAACTTTTCGGAGGAGCCTTTTAACGCCTCTTCCGCCCGCTTGCGCTCTTCTATCTCACGTGTAAGCCGTTCATTTGTTATGGCCAGTTCAGTAGTGCGGTCCCTGACCAAATCTTCGAGGTGATCGCGGTATTCGCTCAACTCTTTCTCAGCCCGCTTACGTTCTGTGATGTCGAGCATTACTCCGACAATCCCGGCGATCTTGCCGTCCAGGTCCGTGAAAGTTCCTTTAGTGAATAAAACATCGTGGCGGCTGCCGTCTGCATACTGGAAGCAGGTCTCGTACTGTTGGACTCCCGACTCCCGGAACAGGGCGAGGTCGGCTTCACGATATATGTCTGCAAGATCCTCGGGGGCGACGCCATAAACAGTTTTTCCGATAATATCGGCTTTGCTCAAGCCTATGTATGATTCGAAAGAGGAGTTACAACCCAGGTACCTGCCTTCGGCATCTTTATAGAAAATCGGACTTGGAATGGTGTCAATCAGCGTCTGCTGAAAGCTAAGCTGTTGCCTTATAGCCTCTTCAACACGTATGCGCTCAGTGATGTCCCGGACTACACCGCACAGGACCCTTTGACCGGGCAGATCGAAAGTGCTGGAAGATATTTCCACAGGAAAGACCGTCCCATCCTTCTTCCTGTGATAGCGAAGCGCCACCTGCGTTCGTAGCCCGGCCAGCGTTTCATTTATGGATTCCTCCGATAGAGCGGGTTCTGCGGTAATCTCTGTGTGTTTGAGTCCGAGGAACTCATCGCGCGTGTAGCCGTAGAGATGTAAAGCGCTCTCATTGACGTCGATGAACTTGCGGGTCTTCCCATCAAAAACGAGAATGGCGTCTGATACGGTTTCGAAGAGCTGCCGGCGCCTTTGTTCGCTCTGCAAGACCGCCTGCTCGGCTCGGCTGCACTCAAGAATTTCTATCTGCAATGCCTCGTTTACTTTAATTAATTCCGCCGTTCGCTCTTCGACCCTTAGCTCCAGTTCGTGGTGAGCCTTTCGCAGCGCCTCCTCTGCTTGCTTATGGACCGTTATGTCCTCGTATGTACCCAACACCCCATTGATTTCGCCTTTCACATCAAACAGAGGGACCTTACTTGTACGAAGCCAGATCCTGTCACCACTCGGTGTGGTCTGAGGTTCTTCGTAGCCGAGTTTCGCTATGCCGGTTTCCATGACCAAAAGGTCATCCGAACGGTAGAGATCCGCCTGTTCGGCCCAAGCCATCTCAAAGTCGGTCCTACCTACGATCTCCTCGGGTGATTGGAGACCCGCATCGAAAGCAAATGGGCGGTTACAGCCCAGGTAGTTTGAATGGGGATCCTTCCAAAAGACCCTTGCAGGGATGGTATCCAGGACTGACTGGAACATTTGCTTCGATTCCAGCAACTCCTCTTCCATCCGCTTGCGCTCCTCATTGTCCTTCTCCGAATCAGCTACCCGTTTACGCATTTCACGTAATTCAGCTATGAGTTGCCCTTTGGACTTGTCTTCATCCTGCATGTTCGACTCCTCGAAAGATCGATGCACCGGTTCGCACTCATGTGGAACAAAGCGCATCCTATTTGATAACCATGGGATGGAAAAGCAAGCGAGGTGGAGAATCTGAAGGCCGTTTCGGATCTGCGGGTCAACAGGAACCCAAGTTTCACTTTGTGATTTTTATCTTACCACACGAAATGAGACAAGCGGATTCTCATAATGAAAAGTCCATGATACTTGCTAACTTGTTGAAAATCAACCCTGGATGAAATGACAGAAGCGCTCAAAGCAAGTCAGAGGCCCCGCCGGTAAAGGCGAATCGGGATGAAATCCGCAAGTTACCCTTTGACTAATCCAGGCAAGAGCTTGCTTAGGCCTGCAGTAATGATCTCTACGGCTATAGCCGCCAGAAGAAGGCCCATCAGGCGCGTTACGATATTTATGCCGGTCTTTCCGAGCCATGAGCCAATGGGTATGGCCATGCGCAGAGTAACCCATACGGTTATCGCAACCATTACGCAGCTTGCAACGAGAAGACCTTTATGCGCCCAACTCGAAGACTGGTTAGCAAAAATGATCACCGTGCTGATGGCGCCAGGGCCGGACAAAATAGGTATGGCAAGCGGCACAACGGCTATGTCAGGCTTTTGCTCGGCCTCCTTTGTCTCTTCCGGCGTCGCCTTGCTCCAACTTAGCTGGGCGTTGAACATGCTTATAGCGATAAGCATGACGAGGATTCCGCCTCCTATGCGAAATGCGGCCATGCTGACTCCAAAAAGACGCAGCAACGATTCTCCGGACACGCATGCTGCAACCAAAACTATCGCTACGGAAAAGCCGGTGAGCCTTGCGATTCTCCTGCGATCCTGCTGAGAATGGTTGCTGACCAGAGTCACAAACAAAGGCACTGCGGCAATCGGATCCACGATGACCACTATGGCGGTGAACATCTTTACGTATTCAGTCAATGTGAGCATCTATCCCAACCAGTATCGAAGTAAGGTGCGTTCGTTCCAGCACTGCCCATCGGTAGAATTATAGCACCGCCATTAACCTGACTAATGCATCAACTGGAGTCTTTGCTGTCGCCTAACCACATTTTGAGATTGGATTCAGATCGAAAAAGGCCTTGGAACAACCGCAAAGACCGTAAAACCATACGATTTCCCAATCGAAGATGCAAATGATATGTCGGATGTTCAGTGGAGGCTCATCTGCATTTATCATCCGGTTACAGGCGCAATGGGCGCCGCTTGGAAAGTTCCCATATGGCGCCAATGCCGGTCATGCCGGTTAGAATCAGGAGGGCCGGAACTTTAAAACCGATCAGGCCGGCAATGCAGAAAATCTTCGCTATTACGTGAAGTCGTCTCCATTCAGGCGTGATGGATACACCTCATTTCCAAAATATCTGGAATTCCTGTCCGCAACCCGAGCATCTTTTTTCAAAAATCTTGACTGTATCTACTCCTAGTAATTTCCCTTCCCATGCGACCTCTCAAGCAATCTCACAGTCCCCGCAAGACCAGCGCCATAGTGATTACGGCAAATGATGTCACTCTGGACCTCAACGGGTTTGCCATAGAGGTTCCTACCGTCTGTACATAAAACGACAGTGATCTGTCGGTTTCGTGCAGGCCCACCGGAAACGGCGCAGCGATGAACGCTTCGTTGCATAGAAACATCGCCGTCATAAATGGAACCGTGAGGGGAATGGGAAATAACGGAATTTCTCTATACAGTGACAGTTCGAGAGTTGAAAACATTCGAGCCTTCAGCAACCGGGGGATTGGCATCGTCGCCGGCACGGCGAGCAACAACACTTCATCCAACAACGGGTGGAGTGGCATCTACGCCGGTACGGTGAACAACAACTCTTCATGCCACAACGTGGAAGCCGGCATCATCGCCAACACGGCGATCGGCAACACCTTGTGGGGCAACGGAGGTTATGGACTGCAATCTTTAGGTGGATATGCCAACAATGTGTTTAATGACAACAACGGAGGGGGCGCGCAAGTACAGGGCGGTATCCAGATGGGAGTAAATGTTTGCAATAACGCCTCTTGCCCATAGCACAGACAAAGTGTGGGTGAAGGCTCTGCTTGATTATGCACAACTAAGAGAGGAATTGAGCCTTTGGGCCGTCTGCAGGGCCTAGTTTAAGCCCGAGTTCTTATCCACGGTCACATGAGATTCACGTATGGCTAATAAAGCCATCTAAGGATACCGAGAACTTACTCCGTCACTGTCCCTCAAAAGGAATACGTTGCAGACCGGATACGCTATGCCTAATTAACCCCTGTTACAGTGAATGACCACGTAACGTCCTGCTGAAGCCCATTTCCGAAAAAATCCACAACGGCGTCCCTCGGTAGATGTACGGTCCAGACAGTCCCACCCAGCTTGGCGTCAAATGGCGTTTCCGCCAGCATTGTTAAGGTCTTCCCCGAGATAGAGTTCAGCAGGTATTTTTGTTCCCCAGGCGCACTAGCGCTAATACCCGAGAACCCTGGGCCAGGCTTGATGTCCGCGTCAAAAGCAACGGTCACCGTGTAAAGACCCAGCCAGTTTATGAGTGCTCCGCTGTCGGGATCTTTGGAGACAATGTCAATATAGCTTTTGAAAAGATGGGCTATCATCCAGGGCTGAAGCCATGCGGGTTTGACAGTGAGGGAATCTGTGTAGTAGGCATTATAGGAGGCCAGAGTCGCCAAGTCCGAGACCGGTTTTGAATAGACTTGCATGGATGAGTTGGGTGGGACATTGAGCCATCCCGCTTTTATCGTTACCTTCTTCCCTTGATTATCAAAAAAGTGGTCTGCCAGGACCTGGGTCCCAAATTGGACGAGGCCGGACTTCCCCTGCTTAAAGAGTAGGGCTACCGGTTTGATGGATGCGCTCGTTTCACCATCATTTACCAGGTCCCAAATGAGCAGCTTCTGAGTCGTTGAGTGAAAACAATTCGAGATAGACACGGAGCCGATCTTTGGAGCGGTAGTGTAGGCTTTGATACATAGATGGGTGTAAGGCAGGGCGTATTCTGCTCCAAAAGCTACGTCAAACCATCCTTCATTATAATCGAACAACCAATAGCTTTCTCCAGGGTTTGCAGTGTTGCCGTCCGAGTACGGTGGAAATGGCTCGTGTATGCCCACAACCACCGAATTTTGGTCAGGAAGGCCTCCTGGTGTCAGAACAACAGAAAATCTCTCGCCAGCAGTCAGGTGAACCTTATTAGGCAGCTTTACGGTGAAATACCCCGTTATCGGCAAGGTAACATTGAATGCAGCCGCCGGCTGCGCATCGGTTGCGCAAGGAGCAGAAGCCGGTGGGTTCAGGTATATTTTTATCTTATAGCTCGCCGGCGCCTCCATGCAGTAAAAGCCTACTGCGGCGATGTCATCGTCGCCTGCGGCTGTAAATATATTTGCGACGGCAGCGGCAGTTCTGGATGCGGTAAGCCCGAGGGGGTCGTACTGGTAGATTCGATTGTAGTTAGTAGCGGGCTCGCCTGTAAACACGGCACAGTCGGTTCCTACAGTGTGGTCATAATATGAAATATAAAAGTAGCCATTATCTCCCCATGTTGGTCCTTCATTATTCTTCGCTATAAAGGCGCCGTTTTCTGGAGGCGAGGAATTGTCATAAGAGGAAATGAATTTGGATTTATCGAAATTATCGTCCCAACCCACGAGTGTGACAGCGTGGACCGTGTTATTCACAGTTTCATAGTAAGTGTTATAGGTTGGGTTGGCGCCTCTCCAACTGATAGAGGCGTAAACGCCTCCGAAGTTCATAATGGAGTACTTGATCCAATTCAGCCAGTCGGTATCGTTGTGTGTAGGCGAGCCGTTGAGTATTTTCGGCGGCAGGAAATATACATTCTGAACATGTTTTGAGACCGCCGGGTTGCTCTTCGGGTTGGAATAGTTGAAGTCAGATTCCCCGACCGGCCCAAACCAGCCGACAAGATAAGCTGTGGCCCATTGGTCATTGCCTCCACCCCCACATACCCCGTGAGAAAATAACTGCATATGGTTCTCTGAA
>PLSV01000300.1 GCA_003165235.1 Syntrophobacteraceae bacterium | reverse complement strand
AAGCGGCAACCAGAAGCGGCAATAGAAACGGCAAGTGTTCACCACAGAGCTTCCGGCTGCAGCGGGTAAGGGGGTTGACCAGATTGCCAGGCAGAGGACGGCGCATAGTCCGGTCAACGAGCGAAAGGCTTTGTTAGAGGTGAACGGGGGTGACAAACCCCGGTGGACGATTACATACGAGGAAATCCAGGAACCACAGGAAAAGTGCTCAGTCATCGACGGTCTGGCGCTGATGGACATGCTGGGCATACCCTCCATCGAGGTTCTCCTGCGCTTGCATATAACTTGGGTGGAAGAATCTCTTGCCCAGGGCCGAACACGACCGGTGAGGCAAGTGGACTGAGAGCATTGCCGTTGGAAGCAGGAAGTTTATCGGGGTCATAAATGGCGAACCAGGGATGCAGGCGAAAGGACGCAGAATTTGCGGAATGGATGACGAACCCGGTCTCCGAGAACCCCAAGCCTTTTACAGCGATGTTTTCGGGGGCAAAAATGGACCTCTAGGCAGGAAAACCGCCTGTTTCTCGAAAGTTAACCTTTAATTAGCGAGATGTCACCTTGGTGCGACCAGACCCGACCTCGGCTGAACCGGACATCCTGGATGGCGCCTCCGGATGTCTTAACAGCGATCACTTCCCTTTCCTTGCAATCGCGGCAGAGAACGTAGCATCGTATGTGTATTCGAGGTCTTCGAACGATTTGCCGGGGGACTTCCGGAACACACGTCCCTCGATGACCTTCCCATCAAATACCTTGGGCTCGAAAACATCTTCGGTCGATCCGCCGCCCTGAGTCACCTTGAATAACGGATGACGAACCACGACCGATATGGGTTGCTTATTGGCATCGATGGTTACTTCGACGCAGTGCAGTTTACCTTGCTTCGCCAGGTTGATCCGTTCGAAATCATCCTCGATCGCCTTACCGGTCAGCGGCACGTCCGTCAGCAGCAAACGGATATCTTCCGTGTTCTTGTCGAAGAACCCCGGTTGAGCGGAGGCATAGGCATACGCCAGATTGACAGGCTTCCCGTCCACGATGAGCTTTCCGTCCGCCTTGCCGTCTGCGGCCATGGCTATTGGGTTCATCGCCATGAGGCCTATCAGACCCATGAACAAGATCCCACGATTTATGACTGTCATTTGAATTCTTTTCATCATTAGATCCGATTATCAGGAACCGTACTCGATTCCTCAAAAACGCTCGTGATCCCCACCTAAAAAAATGTCTTGGAACACCGGTAGGTCTATTCAATCATCTTAAGTACACCTCAAAAATAGGCAAGTGCTACGCCAATGAAAGGTGAATAGAGGGGTCACCCTTGAAATTAGAAAATTATGGTAAAGTCTGGCCGTGGTAAAGGGGCCATCCCTTCTCTCTTGCTAATCTCCATTGTCAAGGGCCTTCTGAGGGCTCTGAAACGCCCTGGAAAAGGAGGACGTCATTGAGCGATCAGATCTTGCTTGAATGAAGATATTTCCCCCCAAAGGCGCCAGATGCGCAACTTCATGTCTCCCCTATGTCCGAGAAGAGCGTCCATATCCGGATTCAGGCCGCGCAACTCCTCCGAGGTGATGGGAACAGGTTCGTGCCGGAGTTCCACCTCGTGGGAGGGGATGCCGGAGAAATTGGATAAAAGTTTGGGAGTCAAGATCAGCAAATCGACGGTAGTGGATCCCTCGACCGTTTGGGTGACCTTCATAGGATAATAGAGGTATTTCGTCTTGAAACGGTATTGAACGGCTTCGCCGGTGCTTAGCACCTCATCGAGGGAAATTACGTCGAAGACAAACCAGGTGGACTTTTCCGAAAGGTATTCGCCAATAATACTTTTCATTTGCGGCGGAATGACGGGATTCTGCACATGCAAAGACCCGAGATATTCTTCGACCCAAGCGATGAATCCGTCCGTACTTAGAACATGGGCGACGGAGATATCGTGCGCACCGATTTTTTTATGGAAAGTTACTTCCCCAGCCGGACGAGCAGCTCCACCGCCGCCATGGCCGCCACCGGCCCTCGATGTTCTGGGTTTGCGAATTTTACGATTGATAAGAGTGGCAGCTCTTCGGAACGTCTCCACATCCCCTTTCTTTACCTTGGGCTCTGTGGGCAAGGGAACAACTTCAAGAACCTGGGCAGCTTCAGAAGCTCTCATGTCGGTGGAGAGCAGGAGAATTTCTTCCGAGCCGTTCCATGCGATCATGGCCCGCTGATTGGGCTTGAACATCCGGACGCCTTGCCTCAGGGAAATAAGCCCCCCGTCGGCAAAAAGGCAAGGAGCACAGAGCAGAAGCAACGGGACCAGGAAAATACTGACCTTCTTTTGCATATGGGCCTCCTCTTTAAAACCCGCAAAACCATACAATCTTGCAATCGAACATGCAAGCGACAGGTCAATGAAACTAGTCTTTTCAGTTTCATGATACACTATATAATGCGCCTGTTCGAGGGACAGCCGCAGAAATCACAAAGAAAGCGCCGGCATTGCTTCTCCAAAGATTGGAGGATGCCGGCGCCGGCTGTAAAATGTGATCGTTTCAAAGGAAGAGACTTTGAAAGGAGATGAGTATAATGAAAGTGCGGCGACTGGGGACCGTTGGCCCGGAGGTTTCGGCGATGGGTCTCGGCTGTATGGGCATGACTGATTTCTATGGACCGGCCAATGAGGATGAGAGCGTGGCGACGATCCACTCCGCCATGGAGGCGGGAATCACGCTGCTCGACACCGGGGACTTTTATGGCGCCGGCCATAATGAACTGCTTGTCCGCAAAGCGCTAAGAGGCGGACACAGAGACCAGGTCCTGCTGAGTGTAAAATTCGGCGCTCTTCGCAGTCCCGACGGGAGTTTCCTCGGATATGACGGGCGCCCTGCGGCAGTCAAGAACTTTGCCGCCTATAGTCTTAAACGCCTCGGGACAGATCACATCGACATCTATCGTCCTGCGCGGGTCGATCCCAATGTCCCCATAGAGGAGACGGTGGGAGCTATCGCCGATCTCATTCAGGCCGGCCATGTCCGCTGGCTCGGCTTGAGTGAAGCTTCGGGGTCAACGGTGAGGCGCGCTCACGCCGTTCATCCGGTTGTCGACCTTCAGATCGAATATTCCCTCATGAGCCGCTCGGTGGAGACAAAGATCCTGCCAACCTTGCGCGAACTTGGTATCGGTCTGACCGCCTATGGCGTGCTCTCGCGCGGCCTGATCAGCGCCGGCGCCCTGAAGGGTCAATCGCAGTCAGGGTTCCGATCTCACTTGCCGCGCTTTCAAGGCCAAAACCTGAAGAATAACCTGGCTCTTGTGGAAGCGCTGGCCGCCTTTGCCGCGTCGAAGGCTGTCAGCGTCGCCCAGCTTGCAATCGCCTGGGTGCTGTCAAGGGGCCGGGACATCATACCGCTCGTCGGCGCCCGTAGACGGGACAGCCTGCAAGAAGCCTTGGGATCTCCCGATCTGGTCCTTACGGCACAAGATTTATCCAAGATCGAAACGTTAATCCCAAGTCCCGCAGTAGCCGGCGAACGCTACATGCCCGAACAGATGGCGATGCTGGACAGTGAACGTCCCTGATATCCCGTTAGGGCACGGCTAATACGAAGTTGCGCTCAAGTTGAAGCAACC
>PLSV01000275.1:7727-7966 GCA_003165235.1 Syntrophobacteraceae bacterium | reverse complement strand
GCTCCGTGGAAATCCAGGCTAGTTCTCCACATCTCGTGAAGCTGGAAATTTTTTCATACAAAGAGGCGAAGGCGCGAACTCTGAGCGCTTTCTTAAATAGAATCCGGCGCCTTGTGTCCGGAGTCCACGACCCCGGATCGGGTTCCACGGATCACGTTCGTGGCTGCCTTGGCAGGCCCTGCTAGGCGATTTCCCTAACCTGCGCCTGTTTTTTCTTTCTTCGCGCCTCTCCCTGACCT
>PLSV01000275.1:0-7713 GCA_003165235.1 Syntrophobacteraceae bacterium | reverse complement strand
AGAAGCGGCAATAGAAACGGCAAAATGCAGGCATGCAAAAAAAGAAAGCGGTCACCGGAATATCCACAACAGAGGCGGGGCATGGCCCGATCGGCCCGGCCCCCATTGAGTCAGTGCAACCCCATAGGTTCATTACCGCAGGGTTTTGTTTCCTGCAAATACAGGCCAAATACAGGTGGGGTCAGCGCAACTCCTTGATTTAACTGATATGTCCTCTGTGAAAACAGCGGAAATGCAGCGAGACGGCGCGGGGCACAAAGTGCAGTGAACAGTGAGCAGTGAGCAGTGAGCAGAAAAAACAAGAAAAAGAGCATAGAAGCGAGGAACAAAGAAGTATGGCAAAAGGAGAGGAGAGAAGACTGAAATCCGGCATCCTGTCTCTGTCCCCCGTTATTCGACCACCTTTATTCGGTTTTCAAAAAGCGCTTCACAGTGAGCTGTGAGAGACCAAATTGATCCGGCAGCATCGTACAACATTGTGATTTGGCCCTGCAAAACGGCAACCGGAAACGGCAATAGAAGCGGCATCCAGAAGCGGCAATAGAAACGGCAAAATGCAGGCATGTAAAAAAATTTGAGGTTGCAAAGCGGAGGGTTAACATATAGGCTACATCTATATCCCATGAGGTTATCCGATGGCAAAATGTGCATCTTGCGCCGCCAGGCAAGGGAAGAGAAACTGCCCCGCATCGGGAGCCATTATCTGCCCTCAGTGTTGCGGAACCAGGAGGCAGAAAGAGATAGGCTGTCCTCCAGACTGTTTCTACCTCGGTAAGTCCAAAGAGTATTTTGCCGGCCGCCAGGTGGCGGAAAGACTCTCGGATTTTGAGCGGGAGATGAAATCCATCATCGGGAATGAAGACCCCTATGCTGATGTGCTGCAAAATATAGAGTTTACGATCAGCAAAATTTATGAGGACCGGGGGAGCATCACCGACAGGCAGGTGGAGACCGCACTTGAATACCTGCTGGAGATGGGGAAGGCTCAATTGAACTTACCGGCAAAATTTCTGACCGGGTTGCCCTCAAATGTTCAGAGCGTAGTTGACGGAATCAATGACATTCTTGAATCCCGAAATTCATTTGCAAAGGGGGAAAGCCTGATCACAAGGTTAAAGTGCATCTACCGTGTTCTGGATTCAGTCAGGACTCACCGTGATCTAAGGGATGATTGCAGCTATCTGGAGTTCATCGGTCACTTTGTGCCATGATGATCGAGAAGGACCTATCCGGACCCTGGGAAGCACCGGCGCGGCCTCGTTTCGTGCCAAACTCCCTAACAAGAGAAGACTGTATCTTGTCAGGCTTTTTATTCTTGTACCGCTTCAACAACGATTTGTACTCCTCTGATTCAGTATCGTATTTGTGGTCGTGCAGCAGATCTGAAATCTGAAACTGGTCGTGGTGTTCCTCATGTTCCATCATGATCCCGGCAAGGAGTTGATCTTTCTTGGGCAGTGGATCCAAGCCGCCAGCCTGAGCGATCTTCCATGGTAAATGGTAGTGTTCGTAATTCGCTTTTTTGAGATCTTGCAGCGGATTCCTCATGACGGCATCCCTTCACCATCAGGCGATTTCACCGAACTCTCATGCCTCACTGATCATCTCAAACAGCCTGACCTCTATAATCATGATAGCACTGTCCGCAATTTACAAAAGAAGAATTTAGCCAATTTACAAAGGAAGAATTTATCCAATGTGCCAAAATCATACTGCACGCTCCGCGAGGCCCTCTGCCCTTCGGCGGGCGCAGGACAGTGCGATTAATTCAAGCCCTGCCGCTAGATGCCCGATTTTCATGGCCATAGGCGCAACTGCTGGTTTAAAATTAAGTTTCCATCTGGAAAGGGTCCTTTTCCATCCTGGCGGTGTCAATCTTCGGGTTTCCTTGTGCGGCGTACCCCTTCCGGCTAAAGCCGGTGAAAGGAATGACCAGATTATGTGCGCCTCCGCACAAGAGATCGATTTCCTGGCGAGAACTAAAAAACCCTTCCTTCGGAATCGGAAACTGCGAGTGTCTCACCCGGTGTCACCAGATGGACACTGCTCAGATACTGAAAGAAGGCATCCCGCGAACGCCCAAAGCGGATGATAGACCCATCGAGGGGATGCCTTCCGGGCTATGCATCACACGTCGAGAAGGGATGCCCGCGAGAGCGTTTCACCATATGATCGTAGTGTGGTTAACAAGTCTGTCATACGAGGGGAAAATGAGCGGTTTGGAAAAGTCCGGACCAAAGGGAAAATGGCGGAGGCCGGAAAGGTATATATGCAGCGCCTGCTCGCAGGAGCAGAGCTTTTGCTGGACCTGTCCGTGCGGTTTCATGCTCTGTTCGGATTGCATGGAAGAAAATTTCTGGGGAATGACCTGTAACGGAATTCAGTGGACCTGCCCGGACTGCGGGGCCATCCGCAGTTTCGGAAACGACTGAGGACGGAAGACTGAGGACGGAGATTGAAAGAAAACAGATGAGCGCAAAACGTGTGGTGATAATCGGAGGCGTGGCTCTTGGGCCGAAAGCGGCATGCCGCCTGAAGAGGCTCGAACCTGACGCCGATGTGGTTATAGTCGATCAGGACGAATACATTTCCTACGGGGGCTGCGGAATACCTTATTTCATTTCGGGAGATATAAGCAGCGTGCAGGAACTGATGAGCACGAGCTTCCACATGCAGAGGACCCCCCAATTCTTCCAGGACGCAAAAGACGTCCGGGTAAGGACCCGAACGCGGGCTCTCGCGATCGACCGGGCAAGCAAAAGAGTGCGGGTCCTTGATTTGGCGTCGGGGGGCGAGGAAGACCTTCCGTACGACCGCCTGGTGATAGCAACCGGAAGCATACCGAATAAGCCTCCGATTCCGGGCATTGACCTGCCCGGCGTGACTTCGGTTTCAAACCTCCACTCCGCAATCGCCGTGAAGGACAGAATTTCGGGCGGTAAGGTGGACAGGGCCGTAATTGTAGGCGCCGGGGCGATTGGCTGCGAAATGCCCGAGGCGCTCGGGGATCTCTGGGGAATCGAGACTCACCTGGTGGAGATAGAGGACCAGGTGTTGCCGGGAATTCTCGACCGCTCGCTTGCCGGCATCGTCCGGGCCCATTTGGAAGAAAAAGGCGTGCAGCTCCATCTCGGGCGCAGGGTGATTGAAATTCGGGCGGTGGGCCTTCCATCCACGAGTTCTGCGCCGATGGCGGAAGGCGGCTTTGAGGTGAAAACGTCTGACGGGAGCATTCAGGCCGACCTGGTAATCACGGCCGCAGGCGTACGCCCCAACTCGGAGCTTGCCCGGAGCGCCGGGCTTGTTGTGTCGCCCTCAGGGGCGATAGTCGTGAACCGGATGCTTCAGACTTCCGACCCCGAAATTTACGCAGGAGGCGACTGCATAGAAATCCAGCACCTCGTCACCGGAAAGCCGGTCTACTTTCCCCAGGGTTCCCTTGCAAACCGTCAGGGGCGTGTAATCGGGACCAACCTTGCCGGCGGGGCCGCAAAGTTCGAAGGCACGGTGGGCAGTTTTGCTATAAAGATTTTCGATCTGGCCGTCGCTTCTGCGGGCATAACGCCTCAATCGGCGCTGAAGAGCGGCTTCCAGGCCGAGCCGGTGCTGGTGGTCCAGGCCGACAGGGCGCACTTCTATCCGACTCATGACCTTATCTATTTCCAGCTCACGGTCGACCGAAAGACACGGCGCATTCTGGGCGCACAGGCCGTAGGCGCCCACGGCGATGCAGTCATCGGCCGGGTAAACGCGATTGCCGCCATTCTGCCATTCAAACCTGCGGTAGAAGATATTTCGAACCTCGAAATAGCATACTCTCCCCCTTTCGCGGCGGCCCTCGACGTAGTCAATGCCGCAGGCAACACGGCGGAGAATATCCTGGATGGTTTAAACCGGCCGATGACGCCGGATGAGTTCGAGAGGTGTTTTCTTTTGGAGGAAAGCGCGGACTGCCTCTGCCTGGATGTAAGAGCACCCGCCAATGCGGCCCCGTTTGTGGAGCGCTATGGAGACCGCTGGCTAAATATTCCCCAGGAGACCCTGAACAAAAGAATGGACGAGGTCCCGAGGGACAAGCGGCTTCTTTTGGTGTGCAATTCGGGGGCTCGATCCTATGAAGCAATGCGCCAACTGGATCGGGCCGGAATCGACAATACCGTAAACGTCCAGGGCGGAGCCGCCGTGCTCAAAAAGTCCGGGACGGCGGGACCCCAACCAAAAGACTAAACGCGATTCACCGAGACAGAGATCGCAGAGTTCGCCGAGAAAGTCAGAATCTTTTTTGACAGGATTAACAGGATTGAAGAATCTCCGATTTAGGGATTTATTCCTTAGTTCCTCAATTTCTCAATACGTCCTTAAGGTGCAAAAGGGAGAATTCTCCATCTGTACACACCTCGCGGAGCGTATAGTTCATAATCCTGTTAATCCTGTCCAAAGGCTTTTTCTCCAATGAAGAAAGCAGATTCTTCGGGCGCTGCCGGTTGGGCCGGCCCCCCGGTAGCGGTCCTGTGGACCCAGTCGTTCATATGGGGGCTCCTTTGCATGGATACGCTATCGGTGCTGGATGTCCCCTTTCGGTTGCTCAGCGCATCGGAGATTTGTGAGGACAGCCTTGACGCATTTCGAATTCTGCTCGTGCCGGGCGGGTGGGCGGCCGATAAGGTGCGCGTGCTTGGAGAAACAGGCAGGCAAAAAATAGCCAGGTTCATCGACGAAGGCGGGTCTTATGTCGGGTTTTGCGGAGGCGCCGGGTTGGCCCTTTCAAGCCCTCCCTCCCTTTGCCTTACTCCGATTCGCAGAATGCCCCTGTCCGAACGTCTTCCGAGCGCAAGCGGCGAGATTTATATCTCCGGGGCGCTTTCGCATCCCGCCTGGGAGAACCTTCCGGCCCGGATTCCCGTTTCCGTCTGGTGGCCCTCTCAATTCCGGTTGGACCCCGAACCCGCCCACCCACCCTGCCGGGCCGCCTGCCTGGCTTCATACGCTGACCCCGGGGTTGGCTTTCAGGTCGCCGACCTGCGAGTATGCGACAGAGGTGAAAGGGCCGGCTGGGAGCAACTGGAGGAAGCCTACGGAATCAACCTTGACCCGGCGCGGATCAAAGGCCATCCGGCAATAATCGAAATTGAGAAGGGAAAGGGCCGGCTGGTCCTTTCATACGCTCATCTCGAGACCCCCGGCGACGGTTGGGGGAACCGGCTTTTTTTCAATATACTCAATTATCTAGATGACGTTTCCTGTGTTTCCACGTCCTGCTGCGAGAAAAGCGCTAACGGTTCGCCTCTCCCCCAGGGACCGAAGCGGGGCCCATCACTCCTCACCCCGCAGGCACCAGGCGCGGCGCCATCCGGCATCCGGTATCCGGCATCGGGGATTTCCAAGGCAAAGCAAGCCGCTGCAGACCTCATCGCCTTTGGTGAGGCCAACCTGCTGTGGAACTGGAGAAATCCGTGGCTGCTCAACTGGAGGCGGGGTATACGGGGTCTTGAGTATGGCGCTCTATATGTGACGCTTTGCTATATGGCCGAGCTGGAACAGAAATTAGCGGCCGAACCGGGTCCGGGGTTGGGTGCGGCTGTCTGCGGCGCTGACTGGCCGGAGAGGACTGAAGAACTGGAAGAAAAAACCCTGGAATTCTGCGCTCTGGCAAAGAGGTTGCTTTTTGAAGAAAAGACCGCCGCCGGGAAGGGAACGGTGAGCAAGACCGGCAAAGTAAATGAAAGGGTCGATCCTCTGCGCCTCACGCTCTTCGGGAAAAGAATGAACCACGGCGGTTTTTGCAGAGAGCTTTTCGACCTGATCGACCGTATGCTTCTGGATTTGATCAGGGGCGGAGGCGGGGCCGCAGCGGATATCTTCACTCTTCGCGGAACGTCGGGATTGGAGAGTGACAAAACTGGGGAGGAGAAGGACTCTTTTGAGACAAAAAATCCGGATGGGAACTAAACCTGGGATTATCATTCACCGCACGCAACTTCTCAGATGCATATATTGAAACATCGCAAAATCTGCCTGTTGTCAAGCTGCGTTAACCCGGTGGGAGTCCGCGTATGCTCATCTATTCGCTCATTGAACCTTTGGGGTGTGTTATACTGCTCCCAAAACTAATTCTTCCCATAACTCAGAACGACGGAGAAGCACAATGGACCGGAATCGGAGGGATTTTCTGAAAGGAGCCGGCCTTGTCGCTGCAATTGCGGCGACTGGCGGGTTAACCGTGCAACATGCCGAGGCCGCTCCCGCTAAGACGGGTCAGCGTGGCATGGCTCGGGGGTTGATACTGTTAACTATGCGCCGCAATGGAGAATACCGGCTGGGCGTCAAGACCGAAAAAGGCATACTGGATGTGTCGCAGGCGGCAAAACAGCTCCATATGCACGCCCCGGCCACCATGGATGAGTTGCTTCAGAATGAAGACGGCCCCAGCCTCAATGCGCTGGTCGGCGCAGCCATCAAATCCCGTGCCGCGAGTAAGGCGTTTGTCAAGGAAGCCGCCATCGAATATGGACCTGCTGTGACCCGTCCGGAAAAAATCATCTGCGTAGGGCTGAATTACCGCAGGCACGCCAAGGAAGTCGGTATGGAGTTCCCTGGCCAGCCTGTGCTCTTCAATAAGTACAACAATGCTCTCAATAACCACAACGGGTCCATCAAACTGCCTGTCGCGGTAGCCAGGAAATTCGATTATGAAGTCGAACTGGTGATAGTCATTGGCAAGGAGGCGAAAAACGTCAGCGAAGCCCATGCCCTTTCCCATGTGGCCGGCTACTGCACCGGCAATGACTTCACGGCGAGGGACCTGCAGCTTGAAACCCCAAGCAAGCAATGGATGATCGGCAAGACTCCGGACCAGTTTGCTCCACTGGGGCCCTATCTGGTTACCGCCGACCAGATCGACCCTGACAACCTGAAGATCGAATGCCGCGTGAACGGCGAGACCCGGCAGTCCTCCAACACGAACGATTTAATTTTCAACTGCAGCCAGATCGTCAGTTTCATATCCCGCTACATCACGCTCAAACCCGGTGACATCATTTTCACAGGCACTCCCGAAGGAGTGATCGCCGGGCATCCCACAGAAAAACAGGTTTGGCTCAAACCCGGCGACAAAGTCGCCTGCAGTCTGGAAAAGCTTGGCGAATTGAAGTTCGGCCTGGTTTGATGTCCACCCTAAGTTTTGAATTCGAATCTCGATTTGCGATGGTTTGGCCCGCCACTGATTCGCCGGGTTATTGACTGTAATGCGATGAACCCTTCTATGTATTTTCTCGCCGAGGCAAAATGAAAATTCGAATTTAATGCAGGATACGCACTGTTATGCAGGAGGTCGTGCCGGCTCACCGAACCCTTTTCCAGGGATGACTTTCGAACCGCATTTCCCTGCTTCGGCAAGGTTTGGCCGGCCCAGCCCGGCGTTAACGGTACAGCCAAGGCCATAAATTCGCGAATTTCAGACAGCTCATTGCCGCTGCTGTCTTATACGAAGTTGCGTTCAAGTGAGTACCAAAAAAAGCTGAAAAGCTCGGGGGTTGGGGGGACATTTGCCCATAAGCGCTCAAATAAGAAACTAGACTTATTCATGATTGCAATTTTCTAAAGTGTTTAAGAATTAGCGTGTTAAGCCCTGAAAGGGCTGAATAATTCAGCCCAGGGTAAGCGAAGGCGCCACCCTGGGTGTGGGGTTCCATAAAACTCGCATTGCAAAGTGCA